>JBKQHM010000290.1:0-10574 GCA_052148775.1 Isosphaeraceae bacterium
GACGCCCGCCCCACTGGAAAAATGGGGGTATTCGGTAGTGGGGCGGGCGTCTCTGCCCGCCGGCTCGGTTGAGTTTTCTATGCAACGCTCAGTAGCTCAACGATCGCAGTGCTCCATTCGGCGGCTGGTTTGACGTACTTGCTCGATTCCGGTGGCTCATGCGATCGATGGCGGCCATCGTGCATGGAAGTCGATCATACCCTCTCACGCCCCAATGTCAGCGCCACCTATGATTCGCCCGTAGCGCTCGACAGCCCCCGCGCAATGGCCGCCTGATCTCCGGCCTGAGCCCACCTGAATACAGAAAACGCGGCAGGGCGCCGTACAGACCCGGCCCCGTTTGATTACGGCGAGTCGGGCGTGAGCTGGTCCGAGATCATTTGCAGCTGCTTGAGGTCGTCCTTTGTGAATCTCAGTTGTGCCGTTCTGGACCCATCGAATTCGACCGTGCTGAAGTTGTATACGACGCGGACAGAGTATTCGTCGGCGTTCTGACCGGCCGTTTCGGCGAGGATCTGGCTGACGAACTCGCTCACGCTGCCGATCCGCGTACGGCCGACCATGAAGAACGCGCAGCCTTCGGCGAGCCGCCCGATTTTCAGGCGATCGGAATCCTTGCCCGGATCGACGATCAACGCACCGCGCTCGCTGAAAATATCATAGGTGGACCTCAGTTCCGGCGTGACGTCGGCGAGCTGCATGCCGAGCACCACGTGCTTCTTGAGGTTGGCGGGCAGCTCGATGGGTTTGAGCCGGACCTTAAGGTCGAGCGTGTCGCTTTTGACGGCGATCGGCAAGTAGGTCTGCTGCCTGATCTCCAGGGCGCGGGCGGTCAGCATGATCAGGCCGCCGCTGACTCCGCGCAAGGCGAACGATCCGCTCGCGTCGGTCGCGGTGGCCTTGCGATGCGTCTGATCCTTGCGGATGGCCTTGACCATCGCATTGGCGACCGGTTTGCCGGCGTCATCGACCACCCTCCCGGTCACCTTGTAACCCGCCACGAGGACAACCCGCAGCGCATCGCGCTGTTTCGGTTCGATCGCGTAGAGATCGTCGATGTCACGATCGATATAGTCGGGATGGAAGAACTTGACGCCTCCTTTACCCACGGCGTTACCTCGAAGAATGGGCGGAGTTTCGGGATAGTTGAAGAGCTCGAACGACCCATCCGACCGGCTTTCGGTCCTCTCGATACTCCCCGAGGCGCCGGTACTATTGGCGCTGGCCGCGATCGTCACGCCCGGGATCGGATTCCCTTGTTCGTCGACGACCACGCCGGCGAAATAGAGTGCGGGCTTGAGCACGATATCGGCTTCCTTATGCGTGCCCGGCACGACCTCGAACCGCCTCGTGTCGCCGGCAGCCATCAGCGGCCCCCTCAGGCTGCGATAGCCCGGCTTGAACGCATCGATCACGATGACCGCGCGCTTCGTGATAACGGGGACCTCGAGCCGGTAGTCCCCCCGGGCGTCGGATCTGGCGACCGGTTTCTTGGACTTCGTGCCAGCGTTGAAGGTTCGCGTTTCCGGATCGCCGACCGCGACGACGCTCACGCGAACATCGGCCAGCGGGGCTCCCGCCTGGTCGGTCACGCGACCGCTGATCGTCGCGGCTGCCGCCCCGGAGGCAGCCTTGCTGGTCTTTCCTGGATCGTCGGCAATGGTGCGGGCTTGCGGCAGAACGACGAGTCCAGTGGCGATCATGAATCGGAAAGCGCCGAGCCAGGGCGCTCGAGTGAGGGCCAGCATGCGAATTCTCCCCGAAGATGAGACCGTGAAACCGTGGTGGTCACTGGATCCTTAAACTACTGCTACAGCATCGCTCTGAAAAGTCTCTTGCCGGACGACCCATCTGAATGGGCTATCAATCGTCGATTGATGGCTGGAGTACAGCCTTCGGGCGGAGCGGACCGGCTGAAGCCGGGACTCCAACTCCTCAAATCATGATCGACAAGGCGGTCGTCGATCCGGCCAGGACGGACCTCGACACGGCACTGACAGTTGGCTGCTCGCAGCCAAGCGAACCCCATCAGCTTCGGAGTTCTGCCGTAGAGAGTATACCGGGAACGGTAACCGTCATTCGACCTTCGGAAATCGGGGGGTCGGTAGGAGTATCATTTTGTTCTTGGTCTTGCGAATCAGGTCACGGCGCGGGCCTTCAGGCGTCCGAGCAGGCGATCGACGTCGTAGCCGACGAGGTTGGTGGCGACCTCGTCCGCTCCGGCCTCTTCCAGCGAAGCGGCGGGGTGGGTCGTGGTCAAGCCGACCGCGTACATGCCGGCGGCCTTCGCCGCCTGGATGCCGACGGGTGCATCTTCGAACACGACGGAACGAATCGGATGGGCGCCCGACTTGGTGGCTGCTACGAGGAAGACCTGGGGATCGGGCTTGCCCCGGGTGATATCTTCCAGCGAGGCGATCGCGGCGAACCGGCCGTCCAGCCCACATTCCTCGACCGTCAGCAAGAGGTTGGCCCTCGCGCCGCTGGAGCCGATCGCCAGCTTCACTCCGGCCGCCGTCAGGGCATCGAGGACCTCGCGGACGCCATCCATCAGCTCGATCTTCCCGCGCGCCAGGTCGCGGTAACACTCCTCCTTCAGGGCCGAATAACGATGGATGTCGTCGTCGGTGATCGCGTCGCCGCAGAGCCGTCGGAAGATGCTGGGGTTCGTCATGCCGAAAGTCGCGTGGATGAATTCGGGGGTCAGGTCCAGCCCGGTGCGCCGGCCCAGCTCGACCCAGGCCGACTGATGGGCTTCGAGCGAGTCGACGAGCACGCCGTCGTGGTCGAAGATGGCGAGGTAGGATTCCGATGTCGGGATCACGCTTGGGATTCCTCCGAGGGTCAGGATACTTGAGGAAGGTTGGTGGGTTGTCGTCGCGGTCAAACGATCCATTGTGCGTGGTCGATGAGGATCGGCGCGATCGCCCCTTCGGATGAGCCGAGCAGGATCTCCGCGACCTCCCGCATGGTGATCGTGCGCTCGTCCGGGTCTCGGATGAGTAGCCGGCGTAGGAGGGCGGCGAGGGGATCGGGAGTCTCGGCGGCGAGTACCTCGGGGTCGACCGAGCGGATCTGGTCGAGGATTCGGAGCAGGTTGGCGCCGGGGAAGGCCAGTTTGCCGGTGGCGAGCTCGTAAAGGATGATCCCCAGGGAGAAGACGTCGCTGGCCTGGCTGGCGGGCTCGCCGCGGGCCTGCTCGGGGGCGAGGAACCGCGGCGTGCCGAAGAGGCCGTCGCCTTGCTCGGCGATCCCGAGTTCGGCCGTATCGTCGGAGACGGGCGGCGGGTTCTGTCGGAGACGGCGCGCCAGGCCGAAGTCGAGGACCTTGACCCGTCCCTCATCGGTGACCATGACGTTCTCCGGCTTGAGGTCGCCGTGCACGATGCCGGCCGCGTGTGCGGCAGCCATCCCCGCGGCGATCTGGAGGGCGATCGACAGGAGCGAATCGATCGGCAGGCGTTCCCCTCGCACGAGATGGCCGATCGGCCGCCCGGAGATGTATTCCATCGTGATGATCGGCACGCCCGCCGTATCGTCCACGGCGTAGATCGTGCACAGGTTGGGGTGGTTCAACGCAGCGGCGGCGCGGGCCTCGGCGAGGGCGGCGCTCGGCGTCACCGGGCAATCGGGCTTGAAGACCTTGAGCGCCACCGGCCGGTCGAGCTGGAGGTCCCGGGCCCGGTAGACCACGGCGAACGTCCCGGAACCCACCTCGTCCTCGATGAGATAGTGTGAGAAGTCATTGCCCGGCCGCAGGGCCGTGAAGGGGTCCGGCGGCTGCTGGTCGGCCATCCAATCCTCCCGGCAGAGCCCCCCCGACTGGAGGGCTGTCAGGACCCGCAACACTTCCTGGCTCCGCCTGCCGACGCTCAGGTTGTGCACGACCTGGTACTGAACGACGCCGTCAGGGTCGATGATGAAGAGCCCCCGCACGGCGACCCGCTGTCGCTCCTGGTAGACGCCGTAACTCCGGGCGGCCGTCCCCTCGCGGTCACTGGCGAGCGGGAAGTTCAATCCGCCCAGGCCGCCGCGTGCCCGGGGTGTCGCGATCCAGTGCTCGTGCGATTCGACCGAATCGCAACTGATCCCCAGCAAATCGCAATCCTGAGCCGAGAACTCCTCGAACCGCTGGCTCAGGCCGATCAGCTCGGTCGGGCAGATCAGCGAGAAGTCGCTGGGGTAGAATACCAGGACCAGCCATCGGCCCCGATAATCCGACAGCGTGACGCGGGTCCGCGAGGGGTCCGGGAAGCGCGTGCAGGGGAGATCGATGGCCGGGGCCGGGTTGCCGATCAGGGTCGACATGGGTGGACGGATCACCTCTTCGATGCCGAGAATCCGATCCTCGGGGATCGGTTGGAATCATCCCCGGATCGTTCCGGTCCGGAGAGACACCATTGTACGTGCATCGGGACCGGAACCTGAAGGGGTCTGGACTCCGTCACGAGGGAACCCGACCGAGATGACTCGTCGGATCTGGCGATGCTTCTGGCTCACGATCCTCCTGGGGCATGGTCTGCTCGCCCTGGCCTGGTGGTGGCTGTCACCGGGCGGGTTCGGCCTGTCTCACATTGCGGTCCTGGTCCAACCGCGTGGCGCCACCGGCGATACTGGGACTATCGATCGCGACCCTCGTGGTCCTCGAGAAGGACCTCCCCGGTGCCCTCCGGACACTCTTGCCCTTGTGGCCAGCGGCTTACCCTCGAGGACTACGCAGCACAGGCCGACACGCCCCCCTCGCCCACGGCCGGATGGGGCGTGCCGGTCAACGCCATCGAATTCAGCCTCGCGGACGACCCGCCTTCCTCGCTGGCGTCGATCTTCGTGACGCTGGCGGGGACGTCGGTCGGCCGCGGCTGGGATTGTGTCGGGCACCGTGCGGGCAGCTACCGCGACCGGATCCGGCTGGAGCCGATCGCGGCCGATGCCCCACAAGACTGAGGCTCAGCGCCGAATGGCACACGTATTATCCATAACGCATTATCCAGTAATCGATTGCGTGCAATTCGTCGCGGCTCGTTCGGGTATCTCTGCGGCTTGAACCTTCGCTGATTCGCTCTCGGTTCGGCTCGGCCGGGCTGATCCCCGACCTGATTCCCCGCGATCGACTTGAGCATCACCGCCATCAGCCGATCCCGCTCCCCCGGGCCGGCCGAGCGCAACGACTCGGAGAACGCCGTCATTGTCTGAAGCGCACCCTTGAAACTCGCCCGGCGCGGACGCTTGCCGTGCGCCTCGGCCGCCCGGACGATCACGCTGCGGATCAGGTTGTACGCCAGCAGATGCATCCAGATCTCCTTCTCCACCATCTCCGGCGACTGGCCCCGCAGCACGCCCCTCTGAAGCAGGTCCTTGATCGATCGCAAATCTCATTAAATATTAAACGTTTTAAAATAAAGATCTGTCGATTACTACTTCGTGTCTAACTCGCCCTCGGACAGCGTCGTCACCAGGGAATTCTCATTGTCGCCAATCAGACTCCCAGGGGAAGACGTCGCCGCGCGTCGCAATAGGCGCCGGTGTGCTCCGAGCAGGGCTTGCGGCCGTTGATTGCCGAGTAGACGATGACGCGGGCGACCGCGGCGCGACAGGAGTGGTCGGGATCCAGGACCTGGGAGAGGAAGTTACAGAGGGTCAGGAAGGGGTGAAGATCGACTGATTGTATTCGACCCCCTCGGTCGCCAGTGCTTGCTCGACCATCGGGGCAGTAAGGATCTCTTGGGAGGGAGTCCGTGGGCAGACTGGAACCAACATCTGGTCTGACCCCAACATCCCCAACGTCCTCCCTTCCGCGTTTTCCCGTCCGAGGTCCGACCCTCAGCCCTGCTCGAAGCAAAAAGGAAAAAAAAGCGAGAAGACACTTGAAGGAAAAGGTCTTGACGGGTACTCTCATAAATCACCTCGCGTAATTGTTGATCTGAAGTGAATGGGTTTGGTCACCCGAAGTAGGAAGGGGTAAGAGCTGGGCCCTTCCTGACCGAAACCGTCATATGCACATCTGATCGGATGCGTCTTCACCGCGTCAAGGGAGTTTCGCGATGTTTCTGTTGTTTCTTGCCGGGATTATCGGTCTTCAGCCGGTCGAATCGGCCCAACAAGTCGAGTTCCTGCGATTATCCTACAAGGCTAACAAGGACGCCTTCGTGTTTGGTACCTTCCGTTTTAAATACACAAGGGGGTCATCTGCGAACCTCTCGGATGCCGAGTCGGGGGTTTTTTCCCGGGCCGCCAAGGAAGAAGGCTTCTATGTATTCGACGGAAAAAACGCCAGGTATGATTTGATCGCGGATCCAAAAGAACTCGCCGCGGCGACGACGAAGATCGGTGAGAAAAACAACTTAGCCTTCGCATGGGCCTATCGTATGCTGACTGATGGCGAGGTTACCTTGCTGGATCAGTTCATTCTTGATGAGTCAGCGACAGCTATAATTCATCGTCCCCAAATCTCTCAAGGAGCGAAGCTCTTTTACCGGGACGGTTTTTTTGATTTTCCCTTAAGAATCGGCGATAACAATGCTCACCGCCACGACCTCTTCCATGACCTGACCGCCATTAAAGACGGGACGTACTCGCTCGTCGAGCTCGATCTCAATTCACAATTGAATGGCCTCAATACATGTAAGCTCCGCTATACTTATAATAAAGAAGTCTGCACTTACTGGATCGATTTGAGTCGCGGTTCGGTTCCACTTCGCATCACCATTCATAATAACGAATTCAATACAGACGTTATTTATATATTCAGCGATCTGGAGCACGTTGCTAATGCGGGTTGGATTCCGCGTAAAAGATTACACATTCTCATGAATGGGAAGGTTGTCGATCAGACTGTTCTCACAGAAATCGATGCGGAGAACAAGCCCCCGTCCTCCATCTTCCAGCTCGAATTCCCTGAATCAATTCGCATGGTTGACCAGTCAAAGAGACTTGTTTATGGAGAGGGCAAGACTTGGAGCTTGCTCAAACTTCCGAGTGCATCGTCCCGTGGCACTGTAGCATTCGCCCCATCCCCGTCAAGCTTCCAGCCTGAGGAACCGGGTGAGATCGAGGCTGGTGTTCCGTGGACCATGATCCTTCCCGGAGCCGCCATCCTTTCTCTCATCCTCGGTACAATCATTGTTCGTAGGAGACACGGCCGACGTCCCGCACAGAAGTAAGTCTTGCGGGAAAGCGCACATGCATCTGTAGAGTCCGAACCCTGCGAGTGTAACGGGAGTGCGAAATGAGCAAGCGGCTCGACTATCTGCACCGATGCGGATTTACTTTGATCGAGCTTTTGGTTGTCGTACTCATAATCGGGCTATTGACCGGCCTGTCGCTACAGGCCGTCCAATCCGCGCGGGGGGCCGCGCGGAGGCTTCAATGCACCAACAATCTCAAACAGATCGGCCTAGCCCTTCAGAATTATCTCGCGCAGCAGAATGTTTTCCCGGGGGTCGACCTGAAGGCCAACACCGGAAATGGGTCTACATACTTTTATAGTCCAATATCGCGAATGCTGTCCAATCTCGATCAGGCTCCTCTCTTCAACGCGACGAATTTCTCTCTTCCGGCAGTCCAAGGCGTTGTATTGAATCGGACCGTGATGAAAACCAGCCTGGAAAACCTTCTCTGCCCCTCCGATATCCAGCCCTCGATTCCAGGATATGGTCGGACTAACTACCGTTTCAGCCTGGGTCCTTCCCCGGTGTGGGCACCCGGGAGTTACCGCCTGTCTCACGCCGGCCCGTTTACAGTAGCTGTCGTCTATTCTCCGGCAGACTTTGCGGATGGACTATCCGCAACAGTTGGGGTATCGGAGCGTCTCGAGGGCGACTGGACTAAAGGCACCTTCAAACTTGGCGGTGACTATGTTTACCTAGCGACTGCCACCCCTCCGAATCTTCCTCCCAATTTGTGGGACGCCGATCAAGCCGTATCCTACTGTTCAGACCTTTCCTTGTCTCTCCCTCAAGAATCGCGCGGGGGCGAAAGCTGGTTTCTCTCGGGCCTTCATTTCACGAACTACAATCATTGTGCCACTCCCAACATGAAAATCCCCGATTGTTCGCTAAATAGCAACAATCTGGATTGGCTCATGATTCGAATTAACGAGCAAGGAGTTTTCAAGGCGACCAGTTACCACGCTGGCGGTGTTAACGCGACGATGATGGACGGAAGCGTGCGATTCTTCACGGACGGCGTGGACCGGCAGGTTTGGCGAGCTGTCTCCACGCGCTCTGAAGGGGAGCTGGCGCAGTTCTGAGGAGGGTTTGAATACGACTATACTGAGCCGGATGTGGCCTTGGGTAGAAAATGCGGACGAGAGAAAATGTGGGCAGGACGAATTGACTCCTCCCGAGGTCGGGGTCGCCGTGGTGACCAATACCTCGATCCTAGCCCTAATCGCTCCGCCGTTACGCGCTCCTGAGACTCGTTACCATATTGTCGGCCCCTCCCCTCAGACGGGGCGGAAAACGCGTCGGGGAACCGAAAAACGCGGGGCGAGCGGAATCGATCCCCGACTCCTTTTAGCCCACCGAGGCGTCCAGCGGCGAGAAAGGGCCGTTCCGGACCCTGGCACGCGGGCGGCTCGATCCCGATCAACCCCTGGCGATCGTCCTTCATGACCAGGGGCGGGCCGTGGCGCGTCTTTCCCTGGCGGACTTCGCGGCGCAGGCCGACACGACTCTCTCACCCACGGCGGGTTGGGGCGTGCCGGTCAACGCCATCGAATTCAGCCTCGCGGACGACCAACCGTCCTCGCTCGCCTCGATCTTCGTGACGCTGGCGGGGACGTCGGTCGGCCGCGGCTGGGATTGTGTCGGTCACCGTGCGGGCACCTACCGCAACCGGATCCGGCTGGAGCCGATCGCGGACGGTGCGCGACGAGACTGACGCTCAACGCAGCCCGACGGTCGCGGGGGCCGTCACGACCGGCGCGGTGGTCGCGGCCGGTGCGGGGTCGGCGGTGGGCACGGTATTCGCGGTCGGAGCGGAACCGGCCGGGGCCGCGGGACCATTACTCGGAGCGGGCTGGACGTCCCGGGCCGGCTGGGTCTCTCGCTCCGTCCGGACGAGGTTCACTCGCATCCAACCGGTCGGGTCGAGCGGCGAGACGGAATGGATGGCGAAGCCCGGCAGCTTGAGCTGGTCGAGAGCGACATCGATGTTCTGGCTGCGGATCTTGTTCCCCAAAGCACCCATGACGAACGCAGCCGTGAACCGGGTGAGCGTCGTGCCCTTGTTCTCGTCGTCGTTGATCGCGATGACCTGGGGGTTGGTGCCGGGGTTGAACTCCTCGATCTTGCCCTTGAGCCGCATCGTCGGCGAGGAGGTATCGACCTTGTAAGAGAGCGCGACTTCGGCCGTGGGTACCTTGATCCGGAGGATCTTGGCCGGCCCCCCGAGCATCCCGCCGCCGGCGTTCTGGTCGGGGGCAGGGACTTCCAACTGGAAGTCGCGGATCACGACGACGAGGAAGCCTCGGGCATCCGTGCTGAATTCGGGAGGTTGCTCCGGGCGGATGACCCGCAAGGCGGTCACGCGCGGGTCGTTGGCCTTGCGGCAGTCCTCCACGGTCTTGAGATAGTTCTCAAAGTCGACATTCGTCCTGACGGTGACGGCGTCCTTCGGCGGCGTACCCGGCGGCACGGCTTTGGTGACGATCACCAGGTTCTTGACGAACTGCACCGCGAACTGCCGCCAGATCCCGCTGGCGGCGCTGGTCCCTAGCGACGCGAGATGGATGTCGGCCGTGACGCCCGGTTCGAACGTCGAGGCGAGCTTCGGCGGCTGGGGTGCGTCGGCGCCGCGCTGATCCGGGGCGCCACGCCACTGGAATAGACCGTTGACGAAGATGGCCTCGGGGCGCGATCGCAACGAGAGGTTGGTGATCAGGAAATCGCGGATCGCGGCCGTGTCGTTGCCGATGAGATACTTCGATCTCAGGTCGGCGTTGCGCTGCGAGGACTCGACGGCGATTCGTTCCTGGGTCTCCTCCGCGGCCTCCTCGGGAATCTGCTGCTGGAACTTGGGCAACGCCCCCTCATAGACCTTGTTCGTGATTTTCTGCTGGTTCATGCCGATCAGGCCGGCGACCGTGCGCCCGAACTCGCCCCCGGGCTCCGGCGCCGAGCAGATCGACGCGTTAACGCTGTGGGTCGCCGAGGGGATCAACTCCAGGCCGGATGGACTCAGGACGGTGGTGATTGTCAACTCGGACCAGTCGTATGTCGTGGCGTTGAACTCGTAGAGCTTGGCGGCCTTCTGGCCCTGCGGGACCTGGGCGATCTGTTGCTGGAAGACCCAGATCGGCGTGGCACTGACCATGGTCTGCTTGTTGTAGAACGCGATGCCATCGTCGCTCGGTAGCAAACCGAAGCCCGTCTTGGGACCGGCGGTCACCATGGACGTGTATCCCTTGCGAGTGACGGGACCCGACTCGACCAGGTTCGATTCAAAGACCGGCGCGACGGTGGCGACGTCGGCCGTGATATCCAGGTTGCGCTGATTGAATAGGTCGTTGACGGCGGAGGAGAGCTCCGACGACGGTTGCCAGAACCGACTCTGGTTCAGCTTGTTCAAAGATC
>JBKQHM010000291.1:0-2650 GCA_052148775.1 Isosphaeraceae bacterium
ATGACGAGTCGATTTTCGAATTCTGGAGGAAACCGACACTTTGCCATATCAAGAAATTCCGCAACCTGTTGGTGTCAAACGCTTTAATACTCGTACAGCGTACAGACTCCTCGGTAGACTGTGCCCAGGAGGGGCCCATGAAGAAGCGACGGACCGCCGACGAGGTGGCGCGATTGCTCCGCGACATTGACCGCGACCTCGCCAAGGGATTGACCATCTCGGATGTCTGCCGAAAGATCGGCATCGCCGAGACGACCTACTACCACTGGAAACAGCGGCACGACCCCGCTCAGGTCGACGCCGACCGCCGCTGCCGCGAGCTCGAGTCGGAGGTCGAGCGGCTCAAGCGGCTGGTGGCCGAGCTGATGCTGGACAAGCAGATGCTCCAGGACATCGCCAAAAAAAGTGGTGACCCCCGACCAGCAGCGGGCCGCGGCCGATTACCTCGGCCAGCGCTACGGCGCCTCTCAGCGGCGGATCTGCGACGTGATGGGTCGGTCCCGCTCGACCCTGAGATACCGCCGGCAGGCCCGGTCTGACGAACCGGCCCTGACCCGGGAGATCAAGCGGTTGGCGCGACGGCATCCGCGGTACGGTTACCGTCGCGTCCATGCGATGCTGGTCCGCCGCGGCTGGACGGTCAATGTCAAACGGGTGCGACGGCTCTGGAACGAGCTGGGGCTGAAGCGGCCGGTGCGGCTGAGAAAGCCCAGGAAACTCGGCCCGAAGCCGGGGGCCGGTGCCAACAGTTGCGTCCGGCAACCGGCCCGATTCAAGAACGATGTCTGGACCTGCGACTTCATCCACGACCGGACGGCGGATGGTCGCCCGCTCAAGTGGTTGACGTTGGTGGACGAATATACTCGGGAGTGCTTGGTGCTGCATGCGGCTGCGGCGATGACGGGGGCCGATGTTCGGCGGATCGTGGCCCGGGTGATCGGACGACGCGGGGCGCCGACTCGCATCAGGAGAGATAACGGATCGGAATTTATTTGCGATACATTGGTGGGCTGGCTGAGGGGGGCGGGGGCGGAGCCGATCCCGGTGGCTGCCGGCATCCCGTGGGAGAATGATTATATCGAATTATTTCACAGTCGCTTGCGCGACGAGTTCCTGGAGCGGGAGGAGTTCGAGTCGGTGGCGGATGCGCGGGAGAAGGGGTCGTGGTATCGGCGGGAGTACAACACGGTGCGGCCGCACAGCTCGCTGGGGGTACGCGACGCCGAAGGAGTTCAGTGCGGCATGTGACAGGAAGGGGGTTACCAAAGAGAGTTTTGCGAAAGCGCGCTAATAGTTGTATAATCATTGTGACGTACTCCCATTTGACATGGACCAAGAAACGGGGAGCAGCCCATTCGCCTCGTGGAAAGCATAAATATTGTGACAATCGTCCTCGCGATCCGTCAACAAAAATCGTTGTCGAATACGAGGGGCGGTATTACTGACACCCGATCGCCTCGGGGGATGCCGACCAAAGTTCGGGCTCTTGGCTCTCGGGATGTCCCGGTTCTCCGCCCTACTTGTGGGACGGAAACGGGGACGTGGGATCGACGCCGGGCTCCCCCGGACCTGATGCGATCGTGACCTCGATCGCCACGATAGAGATGTCGTCTTGAACACTCGCAGAACCACGCCACCGCTCGACATCCTCCACCAGGGCAGCGACACTCTCCTGGAGTGGCACGGACCGGCCCCGGCCGATCGCCTCCAGGAGCCGGGCGTCGCCAAACTGGTTGCCGGCGTGGCCGATCGCCTCGGGGACGCCATCGGAGTAGAGGTACAGGCGGTCTCCCGCCCCCAGGCGGATCGACCGTTCTTCGTAGGCGTCGTCGGCCAGGCCGATCGGGAATCCCTGGCTCTCCAGAATCACCGGATCGGCGCCGGAGGGCAGATGCACCGGGCCGGGGTGCCCGGCAGAGACGTAGCGGAATTCTCCGGTCGCCGCGTTCAGGATCCCGTAGACCATCGTGGCGAACTGCTCGGTCGCCGAGTCGAATGGGAAGAGCCGATTCAGGCGGTCGGCGACCTCGGCGGGCGACGTGATGTCGAACCGATCTCGAACGTCTCCATCCCGGATCAGGATCGAGGACGGCTCCGACGGCGGCGAGAGGAGACGGCTCAACGTCACGCACAGCAGGGCCGACGCGACGCCATGGCCGCTGACGTCCACGATGTAAAGCCCGACCTCGCCATCGCCGAGTGAGATGACGTTCAGGCCATCGCCAGCCAGGACGTCGCAGGGCCGATAGATCCAGGCGAAGGCCGCGCCCGGGACACGGGGTAGCTCGCGAGGTAGAAAGGACTCCTGGATCCTGGCCGCCGCCTTCAGGTCGCGCGACATCCGGTCGTGGGCTATCGCCAGTTGCGCATTGATCTCGTCTTTCTGGCGTTCAACGTCTTCGAGGGCCCTCTCGATCCGCTTGCGGTCGGTGATGTCCTCGACGGCAAGGAGAATCGCCTCACATCGGCCTTCGGGGGGAGAGCAGCGCGCGTAGAGGAGCATCGTCATCGGGCCGATATGGTTGAAATCGTGTTCCACCTCGAAATCGTCGAATGAGATGTGCAGTGGCAGTATTTCCTCGAGTAGTCTTCTTAGCGCCGGGATGTTCCACTGTCCATTCCCCAAATCATAGACGGATCGGCCTTCTGT
>JBKQHM010000292.1:0-9626 GCA_052148775.1 Isosphaeraceae bacterium
GGGGAGCTCCCTACGTAACAATGCCGTCCTTCCATCCACAACGATAGCGCAACAGATTTCCCCGATTCTGCAAGCCCAATCCGAGCTCAAAATGGGCAATTTTCATCAGCCCACCCTTAGTCTCCCGGCCCGCGTAACACCTCAGCGTGGGCCGCCCCAACGTGCCGTCCTGCGCGCAGCGCCCCCGATTTTTGAAAATTTTTATCTCCTTTCGTGATCAAGAGTTCGGGAGCATGATGGCCCGAATCCGCGCTAGGTGCATTCAGGAAATTTCAAAGTGGCGCCATTCTAACAGTATGGGGATCGTGTGACGCCGCTTCGAACAGGGGGTAGGGGCCGTTGAGGAGTCGTCCGTCCAACCGAATCGGGTCGCGGCCACGGGTCGCGACGACCGGGCCTGTCCCGCCCGCGACCCGCTCGGGCCGAGCCATTCGCGGGCTCGTCGCCAACTCGTTGCCCACCCTGGAGATCGGGGAGGGCGACCCGTCCGGATGTTGCAAAAGAGTGCAAACCAGCGCAATGCTCCGCGGCGGCCCGGAGCGACGTATCCAGTGTGAGGGAGCGGCGTTACAATTCGCATTCCACCCCGAACGGCCTGAAAATCAAGGGATGCTATGAACCCCATCGACTTCGCCGTGATCGCCGTCTATATTGCCGGATGCACTTCGCTCGGGGCCTGGCTGGGCTCGCGTTCGCAAGGGCTGAAAGGGTATTTCCTCGGCGAGAGAAATATCCCCACCTGGGCCGTGATGATCTCGATCGTCGCCACGGAGACGAGCATCGTCACGTTCCTGAGCGTCCCCGGCGTGGCCTATGACGGGGATTTCCGGTTCCTGCAACTGGCGTTCGGCTACCTGCTCGGGCGGGTGGTGGTCGCCACGGTCCTGCTGCCGGCGTACTTCCGCGGCGAGATCTTCACCGCCTATCAGTTGCTGAAGGACCGGTTCGGCGGGCCGACCCGGACGACGGCCTCGATCCTCTTCCTCGTGGCCCGATCGCTGGGCGATGGCCTCCGGCTCTTCCTGGCGGCGACGGTGCTCGAGCACCTGACCGGGTGGTCTCCCGAGACGGCCATCGCGGCCGTGGCGGCGATCACCGTGGTCTATACCTTCCTCGGCGGCATGAAGGCCGTGATCTGGACCGACGTCATCCAGTTCAGCGTGTACATCTTCGGCGCGACGGTCGCCCTGACGATCCTGGCGGGCAAACTCCCCGGCGGCTGGTCCGAGCTCTTCCACACGGCCAACGCCGCGGGGAAGTTCCGCCTCCTGGACTTCTCGTTCGACCTGACCCGCAACTATACCTTCTGGGCCGGACTGATCGGCGGCATGGTCCTGAACACGGCGACACACGGTGCCGACCAATTGATGGTCCAGCGCTATCTCTCGGCCCGATCGCAGCATCAGGCCGCCGTCGCGCTGGTGGCCAGCGGCTTCATCATCCTGGCCCAGTTCGCGTTCTTCCTGCTGATCGGCGTCAGCCTGTGGGTGTTCTACGGGGCCTTCCCGCCCGAGGCGGGCGTCGGCTCGTCCGGCGCCGGCGTGGGCAGCTCCGACCAGGTCTTCACGTATTTCATCGTCCATTACCTGCCGACCGGCGTGCTCGGCCTGGTGATCGCGGCGCTCTTCTCCGCCGCCATGGGTACACTGGCCGGCTCCTTGAACTCGGCGGCGTCGACGATCGTCAACGACCTCTACCGTCCCTTCACCGGCCGGAGCGACGAGCGGCACCTGATGCGCGTCTCGCGCGTGATGACGGTCGTCTGGGGCGTCGTCCTGACGGCCGTGGCCTTCGGAGCCCGCCATCTGAAGGATAACGTGGTGAACAACGCCCTGGCGATCGCCGGCCTGGTCTCAGGCATCCTGCTCGGGTTGTTCCTGCTGGGCGTCCTGACCCGCCGCGTCGGGCAGACGGCGGCGATGGTCGGGGTGCTCGCCGGGGCCTCGGCCGTGATCTACGCCAAGTTCGGGACCGCGCTGGCCTGGCCATGGTTCGCCCTGGTCGGCTCATCCACGGTGTTCGCCGTCGGCCTTGTGGCCAGCCTGGTCGTCTCCGGCGAGGCGATGGCGAAAACGATCGACATCGATCCGCTCGCGTAGGATCTCACGCCCGGCCAGCTCCAGGGTGACGTCGCCTCCGCCACAGCCGACGTCGAGGCACGTCATCCCGTCGCAGACCCCCAGGCGATCGAAGAGGGCATCGGTGCTCGGCCGCAGGACGCGCGACAGGACTTTCAACCGCCGACGCCCCTCGACCCCCCCTCGGATCGCGTAATGCCCATCGTCCGTCATGATAGAGGAATCCTCGGATGAGAACGACCGTTCGCGGCGTCGCGATTCGACGGCCCGGCCCGGTATCGATGCTACTTGCGCGACTTCAATTGCCCCTTGATGTTCCGATAGTTCGACGCGGCGTAGTCCTTGTCGACGATCTCCTGCATCTTGGCGTAGCCCTGGTCCTGCTTGCCCTGCTGGAACGCGGCGCGGGCCTCGCCGAACGCTTTCTGGGCGAGCGGCTCGTGCTGCTTGCGCAGGGCTTCGAAGGCGGCCATGACCTCGCGTGCGGCGCCGGTGAATTCGAACTCGTCGCGATAGGCCAGGAAACCGTCGACCCACGAGCCATCCGCATTCTTCTTGATCTTGAGGAGGAACTCGTCGGCGCCGGCCTTGGCCTTGGCGTCGATCGTCTTGCCGAGGCGGTCGGCAGGCGACTTCTGCGGGTCGGTCAGCTTGAGGGACTTCGCGCGGTTCAGGGCGGCGATCGCGTCTCGGTATCGGCCCGCCTCGGCCTGCTTCTCGGCGAAGCCCAGCAGGGCATCGGGGTCGTCGGAGGCCATCGCCTCGAGCCATCGGATCGCCTCGCCGACGGGCAGCAGGCCGAACATATGTCCCGACGTATCGCTGGTGAAGAAGTGGACCGCGGGCCAGTTGGATTCGCCGAAGAGGGAGGCCGCGTACTGCCCCATGCCGAAGCCGACCGCCGGGTCGTTCTTGCCGTGGACGATCGCCAGCGGTACGGACCGCTGCGCCTTGCGGAGTGCCTCATCCTGATAGGCGCCCGGCTCGCACTGAAAGATCACGCCGCACGAAATGGGGAAGGCCCCGGCGATCAGCTCCGGGGTGTTCATGAGCAGGCTATAGGTGAGGAACCCGCCCTGGGAATGGCCGCCGACGAAGTAGCGCGCGATCGGATACGTCCGCTTCAGATCGGTGAGCGCCTCCGCCACCAGCGCGGGGCTCTCGCGGTCCGTGCCGGGGAAGCCCTTGTAGGTGCTGCGGCCGACGTAGTTGACGTAGCTGTAGTTGAACCGGGGTTCCTCGGAGAGGTCCGAGGGCGTCTCGCCGTTGATGCCCAGGATCACGTAACCCTTGGCGATCTCCGGCCAGGCCGCCGCCAGGGTATTGACGTAGGCCCTGCCGTTCATGTTCGAGCCGTGGAGGATGACGATCGCCGGCCATCGCTTGGATTCACCCTCCTTGTAGCCATCGGGGGCGCGGACACTGTAAGTGAGGAGACCCTCGGTGTACCCGTCGACGATCTTACCCGCGGCGAGCGGCACGTGCCGCCGGTACTCCGGGGCGCGACGGCCTTGCCACTCGTACCAGAAAGGCAGCCCATCGCCGACAGCGGCGCCCTCGAGCGTCTTGCCATCCTTGCTCAGGTCGAACCAGCCCTTGCCGGGTCGGAACCATTGATAACGGAAATCGAGCTGATGGCCGTGGACATCGCCTTCGATCTTGCTGGTACCCCGCAGCGCGTATCGCCCATGCACCTTGTCGCCGGCCTGATCCAGTTCCATCAGCCCGGTCGTCGTCAGCCAGAGCCCGTCGAACCGGCTCGTCTCCCCCTTGGTCGCCTCGGGATCGGGGCGCCAGCCCTTCCAGGGATTCGGCCGATTGTTGCCGAACTGGAACGTGCCCGAGAACGACCGGCCCGAGTCATCGAGCGTCAGCTTTGCCTCGCCCGGCCGCTGCTTATCCTCGGATTTGAGCGTCGCCGTCTTCCCCGTCACCGACCCTTTCACGAGTGGGATCTGGGGATGGGTGAACGTAGCGACCATTCTGTCGCCTTCCGATTTGAACGTCACGATGCCCAGGCTCGTCTTCCATTCGCCCTGCAATTTCGGCTCGCCGGCCCGCGCCGACACGCAGGCCAGAACCAGCAGGCCGGACACCAGGATGATCCTTCGCATGTCGATCCTCCTCGAAGGTTGACGGGTTCATCGCCGTTCTCGCCGCCTGACTGGCCGTGGTCGATCGATTGTCTAGCATATAATCCCGGGGCTCCTCCGGCCAGCGGCGTCGTTTTCCCCATCATCTCATCACGAGAAACGGCGACTGTAATGTCATCATCCGGTTTTCTTGCTCGATGTCCGATGTGATCGCAATTGTCAGGGCGGCCGATGCGAGCTAGTCTTATTGGAATTTGGAGGGGATCATGCCGCTGGAAGATCACCTGCTGACCGAATCGCGGAACTTGCACTCCGAGTCGATCGACGCGTTGAGCCCGCTCGAGATCGTCCGGTTGATGAACTCCGAGGATGCCGGGGTGGTGGAGGCCGTCGGGGCCGAGGCCGGCTCGATCGCAACGGCGATCGAATGGGCGGCGGACCGGTTCCGCCGCGGCGGCCGGCTCATCTACGCGGGCGCCGGGACATCCGGTCGCCTCGGGGTCCTCGACGCCGCCGAGTGCCCGCCCACCTTCAGCACCCCACCCGAGATGGTGATCGGGCTGATCGCGGGAGGTCCCTCGGCGCTGACGCGGGCCGTCGAGGGTGCGGAAGACGACCCCGATCGCGGCGCCGCCGACATCGCCGCCCTGGGCGTCGACGCGCGCGACCTGGTCGTCGGGATCGCCACCTCCGGGCGTACGCCTTATGTCCTCGGCGCCGTCCGCGAGGCGAAGCGTCGCGGCGCCAGCACCATCGGCCTTGCCTGCAACCGCCCCACCTTGCTGGGCGCCGAGGTCGACCTCGAGATCGCACCCCTGGTCGGTGCCGAGGTCATCTCGGGGTCGACCCGATTGAAGGCCGGGACCGCCACCAAGATGATCCTGAACATGATCTCCACCGGGGCGATGGTGCAGATCGGCAAGACGCTCGGCAACCGGATGGTGGACCTCCGCCCGACCAACGAGAAGCTGAGGATCCGCAGCCGCCGCATCCTCCGCGAGATCGCCGGGATCGATGACGACCTCGCCCGCGACATCCTCGGACGGTGCGGCGGACACTTGAAACGCGCGCTGGTCGTCGCGATGACCGGCGTCGAGCCCGAAGAAGCCGAGGCCCTCCTTCAGGCGCACGGCGGACAGGTCCGTTTGGTCATTGGTCATTAGTCATTGGTCATTCGGTACGTTGCTCGCATCCGCGTCATTCTTCGGTCATCCTCGCCTCGCTCTGTCTAAGGCGGTATCCTTGACCAATGACCAATGACCAATGACCAATGACCAATGACCAATGACCAATGACCAATGACCAATGACCAATGACCAATGACCAATGACCAATGACCAATGACCAAATTACTGATGGGTGTCGATGGTGGGGGTACGGCGACGGAGGCCTGGCTGGCCGCGCCGGGATTGGAGGTCATCGGCCGGGGCACGTCCGGGCCGTCGAACGCCAAGGCCGTCGGCCTGGGCGCAGCGCGCCGGGCCCTGGACGCGGCGATCGCCGCGGCGTTCCGGGACGCCGGGCTCGAGCCGGCCCCGGTCGAGGCGGCGTGCCTCGGGCTGGCGGGCTTCGACCGCCCCGACGACCGGAAGATCCTGATCGGCTGGGCCGACGAGTCGCGGCTGGCGCACCGGCTGGTCCTGGTCAATGACGGCGACCTGGTGGTCGCGGCCGGGACGCCGGAGGGCTGGGGCATCGGGGTGATCGCGGGCACCGGCTCGATCGCCGTGGGCCGCACGCCGGACGGGCGCACCGCGCGTGCCGGCGGCTGGGGTCACCTGATCGGCGACGAGGGGAGCGCCTATGCTGCCGTCCTGGACGCCCTCCGCCTGGTCGCCCGCCGCGCCGACGGCCGCGATCCGCGACCGACCGGCCCCGATCCGCTCACCGATCGACTCTGCCGGGCGCTGGGCGTGGCCGGGCCGTCCCAGATCGTGTCGGCGCTCTACGCGCCCGAATTCAGCCGGGCCCTAGTCGCCTCGCTGGCCCCGGAGGTCCTGGCGGCCTGCGACGAGTCGCCCGAAGACGGGGTGCGGCTCCTGGCACCCGCCGGTGCCTCGCTGGCCGAGACGGTCGCCGCCGTCGCCCGATCGCTCGGCTGGCCGTCCGGAGATCTCCCCCTCGCGGCCGCTGGCGGCTACATCCTCTCCGCGACGGCCGTGCGCCAGGCGATGCTCGACGGCCTGGCTGGACGGGGATTCCGGCCGGCGTTGACGCTCGTCCCGGACCCCGTCCGCGGTGCCCTCATCCTCGCCGAGCGAGCGATGACCGAACTCGATCGCTAATCCTCTTCGCCTTCGCCCTCGCTCGAGACGGCCGCAGGCAAGACCTCAGCCAGCGAAAGTGCTCGCGAGCTAACTCAGCCAAGCAAACTCCGTGCCCCGCCCCGAGGCCGAGCGTCGGGCTCCTCGGGCTGGCGGGCCGTGTCCGTGTGACCCTCATTTCGACGATCGCTCTAGAATGCGAACTTACCCTCCCGGATGAACTCCGCGACCGGCTTCCGCGGCGTGGGCACCTCGCGACTCTGCAACTGGGGCGGCAGTTCGGCGGGGTCGCCGGGGTGGCCGATGGCCACCATGGCCTCGACCTCGTAATCGTCCGGCACGCCGAGCGTCGCCCGGGTCTTGCCCCGGTCGAAGCCCGCCATGCCGTGGACGACGAGTCCCATGGCCGCCCCTTGCAAGGCCAGGTTCTCGAAGGCGGCGCCGGTGTCGAAGGTGTGCACGGGATTCGGGCGGCCGTCCTTCGCGAAGACCTTGTGCGAGAGCACGACCAGCAGCACCGCCGCCCGATGGCACCAGGCCTGGTTCGCCTCCATCAGCAACCCGAAGAAAGCTGGCCAGTGCGGCGTGTCGCGGTGGGCATACAGGAATCGCCACTCCTGTTCGTTGTACGTCGAAGGTGCCCATCGGGCGGCCTCGAAGAGTCTCATCAACTCCATGTTGTCAAGCGGCTCGCCGCTCATCGACCGCGGCGACCATCGGTCGACGAACAGCCTCTCGATGGGATACTCGGCGATCCGATGCTCGCTTCCGCCGGGAAGGCTGGCCATGACTTTTTCTCCGTCGGTGTTCCTTGTCCTGTCGAGCACCTCCTATCGAACCAGCACCAGCCGGCCGAGTCAAAAGGAAAGTGTGGTCATCCCGACGGCTTCGCCGACGGCTCGAGAACCGTCCGCTCCCTCTCGTCCGACGGAGATCCCAACGAGGCGCGATGCCGGTCACCCGGGGCGCGAGCCTGATGCCATCGCCTTCTTCCAGAACGAGCGAATCCACGACAGTAATCCCGGCGTCCGCGAGACCGGCCGCGATACCTCCTTCACCGACGCGTCCCAACCGAAGGCGACTCCGACGACATGGCCGCTCGACCCGGCTTGCGAATGGACGACTTGCCCGAGGATCATCCGTCCCTGGCGCGAGGCGTCGCCGCTCCTCGGAGGAAACACCAGCCGGATGACCTCTCCCGAACCCAGGGCACGGTCGACGATCAGGCGCGCGCCGCCGCCGCCGAGGTCGGCCAGGGTCCCCTTGAGAGACGGGCCCCCGCCCAGTCGATGCACGACGACACCACCCCGACAACGCCGACGCTGGAAGAGGCGCGGACTTTCCACGGCCATGCCAATCCCCTCGCATGAATGAGGAATCCGGGATGATCCGGCAGCCTCGACCTCGACGGCACTCCGTCACTCCACATCTCAAGCCTAGGCCAGGTTTCCCGATCGGTCGATCCGATATCGACGATCGGCCGCAACCAGATAGCAGGTCAGGGGATGCGGACAATCACAGGCCGGCGCCGGGACGAGCGGCGGCACCACATTTGCACGAATGCCGTCTCGGTGATGCAAAATCGCAACGGCCGTGGTCAGGGATCGACTTCAAAGGATTCTCACGTTCAATGAGGAGAAATCGATGAGAGCTCAGCAATCGACAATCGTTGGAGTCTTCGAGGATCGCCAGCAGGCCGATCGGGCCATCGACGAACTTCGGTGGGCTGGGTTCCGGGACGATCAGATCGGCGTAGCCATGCGCTACGACCATGGGGAGTACGCGGGAGAGGATGCGGCGGATGCCGCGGAGGGGACCCAGGCCGGTACCGGCGCCGTGACCGGGGCGCTGGCGGGCCTGGGGCTCGGCGCGCTCGCGGGCCTGGGGGTCCTCTCCGGGGTCGTCCCCGTCATCGGGCCGGCCATCGCCGCCGGGACGCTGGGAGTTATCCTCACCAATGCGGCGGCCGGGGCCGGCATCGGGGGACTGGTGGGCGTCCTGGCCGGGGCCGGCATCCCCGAGGACGAGGCCAACTACTATCAGGGCGAATTCGAAGCCGGCCGGGCGATCGTCACGGTCCAGCCCGAAGGCCGCGCCGACGAGGTGAGGGCCATTCTCGACCGATATCACGCCTACGATATGTCGTCCCGCGCGGGCGTCGCCGGTTACGATCAAGCCGCGACGCGCACCGCGATCACCGGTCGGTCGGGCTCGACCCGTGGAACCGCCGCTTCCCGCGAAGGAGACACGATCCGGGTCAAGGAGGAGCGTCTGCACACCGAGAAGCATCCCGTCGAGGTGGGCGAGGTCCGCGTCCGCAAGGAGGTCCACACGGAAACGAAGACGCTGGAGGTTCCCGTCCAGCGCGAGGAAGCGATCATCGAACGGACCCCGGTGCACGGAAGGGCCGCGGCCGAAAACATCGCCGGAGACGCCATCCGCGAGGGCGAGGAGATCCGCATCCCGGTCCGCGAGGAGCAGGTCAACGTCGGCAAGCGCGTCGTCCAGGACACGCAGCGCGTCTCCGGGGACGTCCGCAAGGAGGAGGTCAAGGTCGAGCAGACGGGCGGCGTGGACGTACGCAGCCGAGGGCCCGGCAAGAAGTCTTCCTGATCGATCGCCGCTCCTGGGTACGCGAACGGGGGCCGAGGGTGCCTTCGACACCCTCGGCCTTCATCGCGCTACCAGCGATCTTCGCCCCGGCCGATGTGCTGGCTCACGACGTCGAGTAATCGGCCGGCCTCTTCCGGCTCGAGGTTCGCGTTGAGTCGGACTCGAAAGACCCGCTCGCCGCTCCAGTGCCGGTCCTTCGCCCCGTCGCGGGCATGAACGATGACCCCCTGGAATGTCGTCCGTCTCATCAACTCGTTGATGAGCTCCTCGGTGCTGAAGAGCTCGAGATCACCCGGTTTCATGACCCGCCCTCGAATACCCATGGTGGGAACGCGCGTCGTCCTCCACCGTATCGCCTCCTCCTGGCCCCCGAACCGGCTCCGATCGGGAGGCCGTCATCCTATCAAATCTTGAGGGACGTTGCGAGAGAGCAGCTCTCGTGCGGGGATTCCATCTAAGTAGGTCGCAGAAAGTTCTTTGACAAACGAAGGCCAAGTGAAGCCTTCTCTCGACTCTCATGGCCGAAAAATCCCGGGTTTTCCGAGAGTCGTGTCCGGGTTCCGCTTTTGATCCGCTCA
>JBKQHM010000293.1:0-4639 GCA_052148775.1 Isosphaeraceae bacterium
GCCCTGTCGAGGTAGAAGCCGTCGGTGACGGGACTCTCCCCGGACGGCAGGAAATACTTGGCATCGGCCTGGAGCAGGGCCCGGAACTTGAGCGTCAGCTCGTCGTCCTCGGTGCCGAACTCGAACCCCTCGCGATTGTAGTTGTAGAAGGTATTCAACTGAATCTTGCCGAGCTTGCGATTACCGACGCCTTGCTCGTCGCCGGCTCGCGTGCCGCCGCCACCGCCCTCGGCGGTCCTCTCGCGGGCCTCGGCGTCCGACTCGGGGGTCCCCGGCGGCAAAGGATCCAGGTAGGACTTCGCCTCGCCCGGACGATCGCCCCGCCCTGCCGGGACCTTCTTCTTGGTCTCCTCAAGTTCCCGGGTGATCGTCTGATACTTCGCCTCGAGCGCCTTGTTCTGGTCGTTCAGTTCCTGGATCGTCTGCTCCATCTTTCGGAGACGGTCGAGGATCTGCTTGGTCGAAGATTCTTCCTCGACGGGGAGCGCGGCGGGGGCGGGCGTCGCACTGGGAGGGGAGACGGACGGCGACGGAGGCTCGGCCGACGGCGATTGAGCGAAGACGTTGGAAGACACGGCGAGCACGAGCCACCCCAGTGCCCCGGCATGGAGCGCTCGCCTCGAGGCCATCGGGGCGGCTGGATTCGGGTGAATTGCTCTCGGAAAAGGAGCGGACAAGACCTGACCCTCTCTGCCGGATGCCCGCGGAGTCCCTGCCGATGGGTTCCATCGAAATCCTGCCGGGATGGCGCAATAACCTCTACCGAAAAAGCACTTGAAGTGATCGTCCAAGAACCCATAACGATCCCTGACACGTCGATGAATCGGCTCATGCGGCAGGCGGATCCATCATCAGCAAGCGGCGAGAAGGGCGAATGCCACGAACAGAATTGGATATTGTAGGAGATCGGTCCTTCAGCCCCGCCGACTTGAGCGATTCTACGGCCTTCGCGGTTTGGCCGATCCCGGACGGACCTCCATCCATCCAGCACGATCCGAAGAAGTCCGCGGGGGAGCAGGGTACTTCCCGCCTGAGGCGATGAGGTCATCGATGTCGGGTCGGACGTGGGTCCCGTCCGTGCGATCCGCCTCCGCTCCGGGCGCAAGCGCCCCCCTTCCACTCGCTTGACCGGATTGCGCAGACTACCCTAAGATGATCGGATGTTGAGCAGATCCAGACAGAGGATGACGAAGGACGATCGCTGCCGCCCCGGGGCCGCCGGGATGAGGATAGATCTTGGTCATGCGCGTCGTGGTCGATTTCCAGGATGATCGGTTGGAGTTCGAGCTGCCCCGGGAGCAAATCGTCGCCTCGTGGAACGGTCCGAAAGGGATTGGTCCGTCCGAGGACGTTGCGGCCGTGCGTGAAGCGATGGAGAACCCCCGCGATTTCCCCGCCCTCCGACATCTCGTCGTCCCGGGGGACAAGGTCGTCATTGCATTGGATCCGACGATACCCCGGCCCGCGGCCATGATCGGGGAAATCGGTCGCGCGTTCGTGGAGGCCGGTATCGCGCCCGAGGATCTGTCGGTCCTCGCCATGCCGGGCACGCCGGGGATTGGCGATCTTGTCCCGATCGAGGGCAGCTCGCTTCGGATCCACGACCCCGACGATCGCGCCCAGATCGCCTACCTGGCCAGTACGAAGCAAGGGCGTCGGGTCTACCTGAGCCGGTCGCTGACCGATGCCGACGTGGTCGTGCCGGTCGGGCGATTGGGGTATGACCCCGACCTCGGCTATCGCGGCCCCTGGAGCGTCGTGTTCCCGGGCCTGAGCGACCGGGGGGCGATGCGTGCCATGCGCAACGGCGGGGGTGAGGCGTCCGGAGAAGACCCGCGCGGGACCGATCGAACCGTCATCGATGAATCCTTCGAGGTGAACTGGCTGCTCGGTACACAGTTCCACATCGGACTCCTGCCCGGTGCCGACGGGTTGCTGGAGGTCGTCGCCGGGCGCGACGCCGCCGTACGCGATCGGGGGATCGAGTCCCTGGAACGCCAATGGACGTTCCGGGCACCGTCCCGGGCTGAGCTGGTCGTCGCGGGCGTCGGGCGCCCGGGCGAGCCGGCCACCCTGGAGCATGTCGCCGACGCCTTGCTGACCGCGACGCAACTGGTCCAGCATGGCGGCAAGATCATCCTGCTCTCACGTGCCACCGGGCCGATCGGCCCGGCGCTCCGGAAGTTGATGGATATCGAAGACCCCAAGAACGCGGCCGCGGCGCTGCGTGGTCAGGAGGCGTCCGAAGACTACCGCATCGCCCGACGGCTCGCGCGCGCCCTCGCCTGGGCCGATCTCTTCGTCTACAGCGCCCTCGAGCCCCAGGTCGTCGAAGAACTCTCCATCGTCCCCCTGGAACGTCCCGAACAGGCCCTCCGACTCGTCGCCAGGAGCGGTTCCACGTCTTTCATCAGCCGGGCTGAGCTCACGCTCGCCGAGGTGGAAGACGAGAAGACATGAGCGATTGCAGATTCCAGATCCCAGATTCCAGATTCGGTGACGCGCGTCCGATCGTGCTAATAATGAGATAGGTTCCCATGGATGAAATGAATTCGGGATTCCCGATGGGAAACGGCATCGGCCTGGTCGATCGTTCGGACCGCGTCCGGATCGAGCTCAAGGGACCGGATCGCGCCAAGTTCCTGCACAACCTGACCACGAACGAGGTCAAGCGTCTGCCGGCAGGGAAAGGCTGCGAGGCATTCGTCACGAGCACCCAGGGCAAGACGATCGGTTATGTGATCATCCACGCCGTCGACGATCGGATCCTGGTCCGTACCGACCCGGCGGGGATGGAGCTGGCCTTGCCCCATTTCCGCAAGTACGGGATCTTCGACGACGTGACCATCGACGATTGCTCCGAGGAGACCTTCGAAATCCACCTTTTCGGGCCGGGGATCGAAGGACCCGTCGCTCGGATCGGATGCCGGCTGCCCGAGGCGATGGAGTACGCGCATTCGGCGACCGAGCTGGGCGGGCGGGCAGTCCGCGTGGTCCGCGAGTCGCCGACCGGCTTCCCCGGCCTCACCTTGATCGGCGATCGCCGGGACGCCATGGTCATTCACGAGGTCCTGAAGGACGCGGGTGGATTCACCGAATCGACGCGGGTCGACCCATCGACCTTCGAAAGCCTGCGGATCGAGGCGGGCACGCCGGTCTTCGGCAAGGACATCACCGAGAAGAACCTGCCGCAGGAGATCGGCCGGGACGCCCGCGCGATCAGCTTCGTGAAAGGGTGCTACCTGGGGCAGGAAACGGTCGCGCGGATCGATGCACTGGGACACGTCAACCAGGTGCTCAAAGGACTGGTCTTCGAGCCGCGATCGTCCTGCCCGGTGCCCGGCTCGAGCCTGGAATCGGACGGGAAACGCATCGGCGTCATCACGTCGTCAGTCCTATCGCCCACCCGCGGTTGTCCGCTGGCCCTTGCCCTGATCCGGACCAGCCACGCGACCGCGGAGGCTTCCCTCGAGGTCGAGACCGCTCCCGGCGCCGAGCCAATCACGGCCAAGGTCAGCGACCTTCCCTTCCCGTGGCGGCTTTGATCCGGCGCCCCGATGAGTTATCCTGTTCGGATCAGCCAGGCCAGGGCACGCTCGCGGATCAACAAGGAACCAGTCAAGGCATGCGTCATCCACGCTACGTCTGCATCCACGGACATTTCTACCAGCCGCCTCGCGAGAATCCCTGGCTCCACGTGGTCGAGGTCGAAGACTCCGCCGCCCCCTTCCACGATTGGAACGAGCGGATCACCCGTGAATGCTACGCCCCGAACACACGCTCCCGGCTCCTCGACGGCCAGGGACGGATCACCCACCTCCTGAATAACTACGCCTGGATCAGCTTCAATTTCGGCCCGACGCTCCTGAGCTGGATGGCCGAGTTCGCGCCCGAGGTCTACCAGGGGATCGTCGAGGCGGACCGCCTCAGCCGGGATCGCCGCGGCGGCCACGGCAACGCTCTCGCGCAAAATTACAATCACATCATCATGCCGCTGGCCAGCCGCCTCGACAAGGAGACGCAGGTGGCCTGGGGCATCGCCGATTTCCGCTCGCGCTTCGAGCGCAAGCCCGAGGGGATGTGGCTGGCGGAGACGGGCGTCGACATCGAGACGCTGGAAGTGCTCGCGGAGGCGGGGATCCGCTTCACGATCCTGGCGCCTCGGCAGGCGATGCGATGGCGGAAGCTGGGTGAGAAATCCTGGGAGGAGATCCCGGACGGCATCGATCCGTCGCGGGCCTATCTCTGCCGGCTCCCGTCCGGGCGTTCGATCGTCCTGTTCTTCTACGACGGCATCGTCTCGCGCAACGTCGCCTTCGAGCGACTGCTCGACAGCGGAGAGCAGTTCCTCGATCGGATCTTCCAGGGCTTCGACGATCGTCGCGAGCATGCGCAGTTGATGCACATCGCGACCGACGGCGAATCGTACGGCCATCACCATCCCCACGGCGACATGGCGCTGGCCTACGCGCTGGATCGGCTTTCCAACCATCCCGACGTCCGCCTGACGAACTACGGCGAATTCCTCGAGCTCCACCCACCCGATTGGGAGGTGGAAATCCACGAGAACAGCTCCTGGAGCTGCGCCCACGGCGTGGAACGCTGGCGATCCGATTGCGGCTGCCGCTCTCGGGGCGAC
>JBKQHM010000294.1:0-8202 GCA_052148775.1 Isosphaeraceae bacterium
CTCGAAGCGATGCGCGGGCCGGCCGCCGGGGTGATTATCGCGCGCGGCGACCTGGCGATCGAGTGCGGGTACGAACGGCTCGCCGAGGTCCAGGAGGAGGTCCTCTGGATTTGCGAGGCGGCCCACATCCCGGTGATCTGGGCGACGCAGGTGCTGGAGAACCTGGCCAAGGCCGGTCAACCGTCACGCGCCGAGATCACCGACGCGGCGATGGGCCAGCGGGCCGAGTGCGTGATGCTCAACAAGGGGCCGCACATCCTGGAGGCTGTCGAGGTCCTCGATGATATCTTGCGTCGGATGCAGGCCCATCAGACCAAGAAACGATCGCTCCTGCGACAATTACGGCTCGCGGGCTCCTTCTCGTGAATGCCCCCACGTCAATAATCGGAGAGCGTCTTGGGCGGGATCGCGGCTCGGAGCGCGTTGAGCACCGCGATGACATCGATGATTTCCTGGACGATCGCGCCCGCGACGGGCGGCAGATAACCGGCCGCCGCGACGACGATCCCGACCAGACTCGCCGCCATGCCGCCGACTGCGCTCTGAAGGGCGATCCGCCTCATCCGGCGGCTGATGTGGAAAAACTCGTCGACCTTGAGGAGCGAGCTGTCCATGATCACGGCGCCCGCGGCCTCCGCGGTGATGTCGCTATTCTGGCCGAAGGCGATCCCGACCGTCGCGGCGGTCAGGGCGGGTGCGTCATTGATCCCGTCGCCCAGGAAAACGGTCTTCGCTCGCCGGGTCTCCTCACGGACGAGCTCCATCTTCTGCTCGGGCGTCCGTCCGGCGAAGACCTCGTCGATCCCGACCTGCTCGGCCAGGTAATGCACTTCGGACGCGCGATCTCCGGACACCAGCATCACCTTGTCCAGATGATGCTTTGGCCTCAGGTGGTTGATGAACGCGGCGCCTTCGGCTCGCGGCTGATCGCGGAACCGGAATGTCGCCGCGTAGCGGTCATCGATCAGGGCGACACACTCCAAGCCATCAGCATTCGGTGGTAGGCTCTCCTCGAGCTGAGGGTGCTGGGCGACCAGCTTCTCCCGGCTCGTGATCTGGATCGTGCGACAGGCGACGGTCCCACACAGCCCCTCTCCCGGGGGTTCGATGATGCGGCTGGCCTCCCTGGTGGGCTCCCCCGCCGCTTCCGCTGCCTCGATGAGGGCGCCGGCCAGCGGGTGCTTCGAATAGCGCTCCACGCTCGCGACCGGCCCGAGCACCGCAGCCGCCGAGAAGCCCCGAGCCGGGATCACCTCGGTCAGCTTCGGCCGACCGTAGGTCAGCGTGCCGGTCTTGTCGAAGATCGCGGTGCGACAGGTGCCGATCGTCTCGAGGACAGCCGGATCCTTGATGATGATGCCCCGGCGCGCCGAGAGCGAGATCGAGCCGATGATTGCGACGGGTATGGCGATCAGGAGCGGACACGGTGTGGCGACGACCAGCACGGCCAGGAAGCGGAGCGCCTCGCCGCTGGCCGCCCAGGCGACCAGGGCGAACGCCACGGCGATCGGCGTGTAGAACGCACCCAATTGATCGCCGAGTCTCCGGAGCTTCGGTCGGCGTTGCTCCGAGGCCCGCATCACCTGCATGATCCTGGAGTAGCGGGAGTCCCTCACGAGTTTGTCCGCCCGGATCGTCAGGTCCGAGTCGCCATTGATGGCACCGGACAGGACCGGCGAACCGGGCGTCTTGGACATCATATAGGGCTCGCCCGTGAGATAGGATTCGTCCATCACGCCGTTTCCCGCGACGACCGTCCCATCAACCGGGCAGATCTCGTGGGGGAAGACCACCAGCGTGTCGCCGATCGCGACGTCATCCAGGGGCAGGTCGGAAATGTCGCCGTTGCGCCTGCGGTGGGCCCGGGTAGGGATTCGCCTCGCCAGGGCTTCGAGCACGGATGACGCGCTGCGGACGGCATACGCTTCGAGTGTCTTCCCACCCGAGAGCATGAGGACCACCACGGAACCGGCCAGGTATTCACCGAGGATGGCCGATGCGATGATCGAGAACCCGGCCAGTAAGTCGGAGCCGAACTCGCAGTGGAGTAGCCCTCCGATCAGCTCGATGACCAGGATCGATCCGCCGGAGACCAGGCAGACGATCAACGGGAGTTCGGGTAGCGAGAAGGGACCAATCGAGGCATCCGCTGTGATGCCGAGGCGCAGCAGGACATGAATGCCGATCGCCGCGACAGCGAAACCCGAGATCAAACTGTATATCCCACTCACTTCCGCCGTGGTGTGCCCTTCCGGTGGCCGGTCAGTCATCGCATGCGACATGAAATCGTACCAGCGCCAATGTAGGGGGGCTCTCGGGGGAATCAGATCGCGGGATTCGAGGTCGGAGTCCGGGCTGGGGAAGAGGACCTCCTCAGTTCTCCGACCCTCCGAGGGTATCAACGATTTCGAGAGACTGTAGCATAGTCAGCGAGCGGGCCGCCGTCGCCGCTCATACAATCCCGAGGCAGCAGCAAGAGCTCGACGACATCCCCCGTTGACGCTTCCTGGTGGTGTGGCGTATGTCCAGCACGATCGTGCACCGCTCTACGGGCGAATCCGGGAAAACCGCGAGTGGAAGACAGTATTGGGATTGGGGTCGAGGACTCCGCATCGAGACTTGGGAGAAGCCTGGCGACCGGCGTCCCAGGCATCCAACCATTGAGTCACACCCGGATATGATGAATTCCCGGAGAAGTCGCCGCTCGGGCCTTGACTTCAACGGCTCGTCGACTTTACCTTACAAGCAGTAATTGCTCGCGACGGGCGATTACTCCTCGGCTAAGGTGGCCCCGCTGTGCGAATCATCGCATGGACGGGGTTTTTTTGTTGCGCGGTCACCAGCCGAGAGGCTCCTTTCCACCGCCCCCAGAGGGCCATCGCCCGATGAGGCGCCGGGTTCCCTCGCCGACGGCTCAGGCCGGCGCCTTCCATGAAGAAATTCCTCGGAGATCGGCAAGATGACGACCACGGATGCCTCGAGCCACGCGACAAACCAGGAGGGCCGGGGTAGTTGCCTCATCCGGATGACGACCCAGCGCCGGTTGGAAGCCAGCGGTTACGGAGTGTTGAGGTGGATTTGCTGCGAATTTGACCAGGGTGTGCTTCATCTGAAAGGTTGGGTCCCTACGAATTACCTCAAACAGATCGCCCAGGCGATCGCCATCGAAGTCGAGGGCGTAATTCGGGTCAACAATCAGATTCGGGTTGGCTCGGCCGATGCGAAGACGGCGGCTGAGCCCAAGGAGACCGCTACCCCCTCGGGGGCCGATCATCAGTAACTCGGGGGCGTCCCGATGGAGCGCGGGAGCGGGCCGAGGATGACTATGCACGATTCGAGAAATGGTGGATCTCGAGGGATTCGATCCAGACCGACTCCAAAAAGGAGAGAACCATGGCGGAAGTCAAAGAGGCAACCAGGCCGAAGACCGATGGCCCGCAAGGGCAGGGGAGTCCGAACCTCCCCGATCGCGAGTTGCGGCGCATCGATCGGCTGGCGCGTCGGGCATCATCGCTGGCGTTCCGGGCTCGCAGCCCATTCGCCTTCATGCGCCGGTTCGCCGAGGAGATGGATCACCTGATGGGGGACCTCGGCATGGGTGCCGGCTCATTCATGCCGGGCGTGCTGGGACGAAGCCCCGAGCTGTCAGGGCTTCGGGAAGGGCTCGCCGAGGCCATCTGGTCGCCGCGGGTCGATCTGCTCGAGCGCGACGGCACGCTCATCATCCGGGCCGACCTGCCGGGGCTTTCGAAGGACGACGTCCAGGTCGAGGTCGAGGACGACATGGTCACGATCCGGGGCGAGCGGAAGCAGCAGGCCAAGGGCGAGAAGGAGGGTTACGCCTATAGCGAGTGCTCGTATGGCACGTTCTACCGCGCCATGCCCTTGCCCGAGGGAGCCGACGCATCGAAAGCAACGGCCGAGTTTCACAACGGCGTCCTCGAGATCACCGTGCCGGCTCCTCCACGATCCGAGCCGAAATCCCGGAAGCTGGAGATCCGCGAGAAATGATCGGCCGGCTGATTGCACGGAAGAAACCGGACATGGCAATCTCCGGCTGGTTCAAGGGCATGCTGGAACAGCGCAGAGTCGTGTACCAGGAGCTGCGAGATCGGGTCGCCTTCAGGGTCCAGGAAGCGGCCAGGCACAGGCTCGTAGGGGCCGAGGTCCTGGCGAAGCTGGTCGTGGTGTCGGCCGATGACCGGATCGCGGTCCTGATCCTGTCTTCCAGCCGGCGTGTCGTGCTCGAGAGGGTGAGGAGATTGCTCGGCGCCGACGTCGTCTGCCTCATCCCCGAATCCGAGCTCGAAGGGATCTTCGCCGATCTTCGGCTGACGGGAACGGACACGGACCTGGCACAGAAACACGAGTCGATCGCGTTGTTGATGGACGCCTCGTTGCTGAGCGAGGGGGACCTGGTGCTCCAGGCCGGGTCGCTCGATGACAGCATTCCTCTGACGTTCGAGGATTGGCTCACGCTGGCTAAACCGGGCCTGGGATTCTTCACCGAGCCGGATCACGGCGCGTCCCAGGCCGTGTCTTGAACGGGATGCGAGCCCGGAGAGGAAGGGATGCGATGCGATCGAGAACGACCACCGATTCGCGCGAGCGCCTGGTGGAGATCCCGGCCGGTATGCGACGGATCGAAGGGATCCTGGGCCTGCCTCGCGAACCCCGAGCCGTGATCGCGTTCGCCCACGGTAGCGGGAGCGGACGATTCAGCCCGCGGAATCAGTTCGTCGCCGGAGTCCTCCAGGAAGCCGGCATGGCGACGTTGCTGATCGACCTGCTGGAGGAGGAAGAGGTCCAGGATCGGCGCAACGTCTTCGACATCGAGCTGCTGGCCGACCGACTCCACTCGGTCGCCCACTGGCTCGGCCGGGACCCCGACACCAGCGGCCTCCCCCTGGGCTACTTCGGGGCCAGCACCGGCGCCGCGGCGGCCCTGACAGCGGCGGCACGCGCCCCGGAGGCCGTGGGCGCGGTCGTCTCCCGGGGCGGCCGGCCCGACCTGGCATGGAATGACCTGCCGGCCGTCGCCGCGCCCACCCTGCTGATCGTGGGCGGCGACGACGAGCAAGTCCTCGAATTGAACCGTCAGGCACTGGCCCTGCTGGGCTGCACGAAGCAATTGATCGTCGTTCCGGGTGCCACCCATCTCTTCGAGGAACCGGGAACCCTCGAGGAGGTCGCCCGGCTTGCGACTCTATGGTTCTCGCGACACCTGGGCTCCGATCCCACCCGGCAGCACGCCGCGACGGAGTCACCTTTGGAATCACAGCCATGACAACGAGACACCTGAAAACTCGGCCCGACTGGACAGAAGCCGTGCGGTCCGGGCGCAAGACGATCGATGCCCGTCTGGTGACGGACGAGATGGATGGACTGAAGGCCGGCGACTTCGTGCAGTACCCGGGCGTCAAGGCGCGGGTCGTTCATCTGCGGTTCTACCCCGGCTTCGGAGACCTGCTCTCTTACGAGGATTGGCGACGGATCGCCCCCGATGCGGCCGGTCGCGACGAGGTGTACCGACTGTTGGAGGAGGGGCACGAGGCGACGGTGCACCGGACCGGGGCCGTCGCCATCGAGCTGGAGTCGGCGGACGATCACTGAAGCATTCCCGGAGCTCCGCGGCACCCGAGGGGTGCGGAAAGACCGAGTCGAACCATGAAAGCGACGAGACTCAAGGATTATCAGGTATTGCTGGATCGTCCCCGGGGCGCGGGGATGGTCGTGAGCTGCTACGCCAACACGACGGTCACCGAGGGCTTCGAGCCGCACTGGCGTCAGCATCTCAAGACCGAGGCCCGACGGGTCCGAGAGGACCTCGCCGGCCAGCCCGCGGAGTTGGAGGAGTTCGAACACCATCTCGACCGGATCCGCCAGGCCCTCGAATCCCCCCAGGACTCCCATGTCGGCGGCATGGCGGTCTTCAGCGTCTCGGGCTGGGATCAGGCCCTGGCCCTCGAGTCCGACGAACCGTACCGGGACCAGATCGTCGTCGCCGAGGAGCCCTACCTGGTCCCCCTGCTCGTGGCGTGTTCCCTCCAGCCGGAATACCTGGTGGTCCTGACCGATACCCATCACGGCAGGCTTTACGCATCCGACACGAGCGCGGCGCGGCTGCTCGCCGAGTTCGAGGAAGACGTGCCGAGCAAGAACCGGTCGTCGGGCGAGCGCTGGGGCAAGCAGCAGGCGACCATTGCGCGACATCGCGAGGACCATATCCTGCACTACGAGAAGGAGCTGGTCGACCGCGTGGAGGCGCTGTGGCGCGACGACCTCTATCAAGGGATCATCCTCCTCGGGGAACACGAGATCCTCAATGAGATTCGCGGACTCATGCCGAAACGTCTCGCCGATCGCGTTGTCCACGAGGCCCCCCATGCCTGGGCCGGGAACCAGCCCGAGATCCCGGATCATGTTCGGCAGTTCGTCGCCACGGCACGAGAAGCTCGACAGGATCGGCTGCTGGACGAACTGGCTCGCCGCATCAAAGAGGGATACGCCGTGGCGACCGGTCCCCAGGAGGCGATCACGGCCCTGGTCAACGGCCAGGTCCACGAGCTGATCTTCGGGTCTGATCTGGGCGAGGTCGCGTCCCGCTGCAGCGGATGCGGATCGGTCTTCGTCGTTGAGGAGCAGAGCTGCCCCTATTGCAAGGCCCCCTGCGTCCGGGCCAACCTCTGGCAGGAGATCCTGACGGCGGCGGCGCGACACCGGATTCCCGTCGAGTTCGTGACGACCGAATCGGGGCGAGTCGTGCCCGGAGGCGTGGCGGCGCTGCTCGTCCGCGACGAGACGCAGTGGTGAACCGGCGAGGCCGGCTCTCGTCTCGTCAAGCGGGGAGACGAGAGCGGGCATCGATCAACGGTGGGCAGACATCAACGATTGCTCCCGAACCGGTGCCGGAGGCCGGCGATCCAATCGTCGAAGTCGGAGGGCAAGGGAGCCTCGACGCGGAGGCCCGCGCCGGTGAACGGGTGGATGAACCCCAGGGCTTCGGCGTGCAGGGCCTGGCGGGAGAACGGGAAGGAAAACGGGCGGCGGTCCGATGGACGATAGACCGGGTCGCTGACGACCGGGTATCCCGACTCGGCGAGGTGAATGCGGATCTGGTGAGTCCGTCCGGTCTCGAGGCGGCATGCGACCAGGGTCGCCGCCGGGCCGAAGCGTTCGAGGACCTCGTAGTGGGTGACGGCCGGCACGCCATGCCCGACCGTGCGGCTGACCCCGCGACGGCGGTCGCCGCGGTCGGCCACCAGCGGCAGGTCAATCTTCCCGCGCGCCGGCTCGACCGAGCCCTCGACGACCGTCAGATAGCGTCGTTCGATGGTGTGGGCGCGGAATAACGCCTGGAATGGCCGCAATGCCTTGGGCGAACAGACGACCATCATCACGCCCGACGTGTCCCGGTCGAGCCGATGCACGATCCCCACGTAAGGACGCGACCCACCCCGGGTGCGGGCGAGGTATCGGCCGGCTCGCTCCAGCAGGGAGTCCGGCTCTCGGGCCTGCGTCGGCTGGGTGAGCAGACCGGCGGGCTTGTCCACGATCAGGATGTGGCGGTCCTGGTAAAGGACCCTGATGCGACGCGCCGCGATCTCCGGCCTCGGCCGGTTGGGATCGTAGCGTAGCGGGGTCTCCGGCTCGACGTCCTGCCCCGGCTCGGAGCACGTATGACCGGCCACGTCCACGTGACCGCGCCGAACGGCCTCCTGCGCCCCCCGGCGCGACAACCCGAACCGCTCCGATACCAGCTTGTCCAGACGCATCGCTTTCAAATCTCGATCGTGAAACACGTTCAGAAAATCGATTCGAGGTCCGGGCTCGACAAGGCACCCTGGAGTCCATCCTCGGATCGTACCAGTCTATCCGGAATGCGTTCAGTCAAGGAGGGGAAGCGAGCAAAGGAGGATGAGAGGTCGGCGGCGGAAGATCCGGCTCCTGACTCCGAAAAGGCGAAGTCGGGCCCGCTTTGCCGAGAAATCCCCCAGATTCACCCTGACCCCGCGGGGTATTCCCGCCGATAAAGAGGACCAGACCCGCGGACCGGGTGATCCGGAGCATTCCTCAGAGCGAGCAATGGAGTTTTCTTCAAAATGCGCGGAATCATTGGTCCGCAACGGGGGATTCGGCCGATTGGTTAACCAAGTAATGAACCCGACGACCGTGCCGCAAGGTCGATCGCGCCGGGACGGA
>JBKQHM010000295.1:0-10292 GCA_052148775.1 Isosphaeraceae bacterium
CAGCCGGCCCCGGCTTCTTCACCCCAAACATAGGCTACTCTCCACGCCTGGATGCCCTTGGCGAATGGAACGAGATCTGGCGCGCTCATCAGCGGTATCTCGAACGAGCCTTGAGCCCCGGTGTTGCACCAGACCACCGGAGCATCGCCCGGCATGAGTCCGATGTCGTGGAATACCTCGATGCGATCATCCCACACTCCGCTCGGGCCTTAATCGCTGGCGACAAGACCGGAAGCCCTCTCCTGCCCTTCGACCCGCAGGTGATTGACGATGAGCGCGCCCGGAACCTCGCTCTGATCGTTCAGCGCCGAGGTCAATCAGAGTTTCGCGAGGCGCTACTCCGTGCCTATGATTCGGCCTGTTGCTTCTCTGGCTGCGCCGTGGAACAGGTCTTGGAGGCGGCGCATATAGTCCCCTATCAAGGGCCGGCGACCAACCACGTCCGAAACGGGCTTCTCCTCCGCACCGATCTGCACACCTTGTTCGACCTTGGCCTGATCACCATCGATGCGGCTACGATGACCATTATCGTTGACCCAGCTCTTGCGGGCTCGATATATGCCGAGTTCGATGGGCGTACCATTCGACGTCCCCGTGATCCGAATGATCGGCCTGCTGAGGGATTCCTCGAATACCACAGGCAACGGTCTAACGAGGCGATGCAGCGGACCCGCCTGTCGGCGGGCCGCTGATCTTGGGCGTTAGTCGGCGGAGATGCGCCCGATTCGCAGCTAGCCCGGCACTCGATCTTCAGCTATCATTTTTTCATGGCGGCTGACTTCCGTGATGTCGATCCGGCTGAGTTGCGGCTTCCCCCGTCGCGGTTTTCGGGAGCCGACCCCTACAAACTCCAGCGGCAGATCGCTCGTTTCGGAGCCTCGACAGTCGGCATGCCGCCTGTCTGGGTGTATGAAGGAACGGATGGTGTGCTGGAAATCATCAACGGGGCGACCCGTGCGACTCGGATCGCGAAGCTGGCCCCCGGCACTCTGATTCGGGTCGAGGTGATCGGCAAGCTTCGCCAGCCTCGCGCCCATCATCCGAAAGTTGGAGACCGGCTATGATCGCGCTCGACCGCCTGTCCGAAGTGCTCCATCGCCTGCAAGAGGTCCATCGCTCCTGCCCCGAGATGCGTCTCGGACAACTCCTGGCGACTGTCGGGATGCTGGGCGAGGACTCCACTGGCCGATCCCTCTGGGATATCGAGGACGACGAGTTGGCAGCGGCCGTCGAGCGATTCGCCAGCGATCTGGCGCGGCGCGCGGACGCCTGAATCAACCTCGAAGTCTTGCGGCCCGTCTAACCATAAACCATAAAGGATTGGAGTCCAACCATAAAGGATTGGAGTCCGCAAAGCCGGACCTCCAATCCCTGTTCAAGAAGCCCGGTGGCTTAGCAAGGCAGGAGCCTCGCGCGTGCGCGCACACCTCTAAATGGGTAACGCTTCGGTGCCTTCTTATGCTGGTTGAGGAGGTCGGCCTGGGGGATATGACAAGGTGCCGACGGGCCACTTGGCCCCATGAGCGATCGGCACTATGCTGGTCGAGGACGCGCGGTTTGTCAATGGGTCGAGGATGCTCGCTGACGAGCGGGCTGGTCGTGCCAATCGGGCAGGCGTGAACCGCCAAGGCAATACCTGCCGCGAAGCGGCTTACTTGAACCTGCGGTTGCAGCGGACCCGCTGAGATTTGGCGTTAGGCGGCTCGAAGGCTTCTCGCCCGTCATTCGCTCGATATAATCAAGGCCAGGGCCGCTGCTAGAGCGACTCGATATCCCTGCTCCTGGCCAAGGACCGTTGCGATGAGCGAAGTGGAAGAACTGGAGGCTCGCATTATCAATCTGACGCGCCAAGACATGGCGAGGCTCCGGGATTGGTTCCTTCAGCTCGATGACCGCCTCTGGGATCAACAGATCGCCTCGGACTTCAAGGCCGGGAGGTTCCAGGGGCTGATCGACAAGGCACGTGAGGAACTCGCAGAAGGCAGGGCTCGCGAACTTTGAGACATTTCACGTCGTCTGATTTCTGGACGATGTATGGGGCTCTTCCCGAGGAGATTCGGGAACTGGCCGATAAGAATTATGCGCTGCTGAAGACGAACCCACGCCATCCATCGCTCCAGTTGAAACGAATCGAAGACCTATGGTCGGTGCGCGTCGGGCACCACTATCGAGCGCTGGGAATCGACGCCCCGGGTGGCATCCAGTGGATCTGGATCGGAAGTCATGCCGAATATGACAAATACATTGGCTAACCATAAAGGATTGGATTCCGCGAAGCCGGACCTCCAATCCCTGTTCAAGAAGCCCGTGGCGCGACCGCACCGCGGCCCACATGGGTAATGCTTCCGCACGGCTTCGCTCGGTGACGGCTCAGACAGGCCGACATCGGCCCTGACGCGACCTCGCGCGGGGCTCTTGAGGTGGAGGAAATCGTCGCGGAGTTGGGTTTCGGTGAGGCGATCGGGCGGGGTGTGGAAGTGGTCGGCGAGTTGTCGCCCGGCGCGGAGGTAGGCCTCCTGAGTGCGCCCGGAGAGGCCGGCGAGCTGGAGGTCGTGGGTCATGCGCTGACGGAGCGACGAGGTCATCATCGAGTCCTCTGGCAAGGAGTGAGGAGATCACCACTGCCAGGAACCATGGCCCACGGCGGTGTGGCGTGCCAGGGATCGATGAGTCGGTAGAAATGCAGATGACCGATGAACGCCGGCGCGGTACACTGGACGCCGTCGGAAGTACCTGCCGCGCAGCGGCTTACTTGAACGAGGCGATCCAGCGGACCCGCTGGTCGGCGGGCCGCTGATCTTCGGCGTTAAGCGGACAGTTTGAAGGCCGGGATCGGCACTTGATTGGGCGGTTCGATCGGGGTAGGTTGAGACCATGGAATTCGAGTGGGACCCCGAGAAAGCCGCGCGAAATCTCGCGAAGCACGGAGTCGCCTTCCCTGATGCGGCGACGGTCTTCGGCGATCCGCTGGCCATTACATACTCCGATCCCGATCATTCCGATGACGAGGACCGCTTCGTGACATTCGGTCATTCGATCGAGGGCCATCTGCTCGTCGTGTCGCACACCGATCGGGGCAATCGGACCCGCATCATCAGCGCCCGCCTCGCGACGCGCAAGGAGAGGAAGCTCTATGAGGAACAATGACATCAAGCCGGAGGAGGACGACCTCCGCCCCGAGTACGATCCCTCGGTGCTCAAAGGCGGCGTTCGCGGCAAGTACCTCGAGCGTTACCGCGCAGGGACGAACCTCGCGTTACTGGCACCCGACGTGCGTGCGGCATTTCCGACAGACGAGTCCGTCAACCAAGCGTTACGGTCGCTCATTCACGGGCAGACTCCGGCCTGACGATCGGTTGCAGCGGACCCGCTGCGCGGTCCGCTGAACTTTTCTTCAGGCTGATTCGAGTGTCTTGCTGGAGTCGACTGATGGGATGGGACGCCTACGCGACTCTGAATGAGGAACACCATCCAGTTCTACTTCGATGATGGGATCCCCGATCACGTCGATGACGCGAGCCAGCTAAGAATCGTTTACCTCGACTTCCCACAGCCTGAGAAGCGGGGCTCCTACGCAGCCCAGGTGACGATCGGAGAAGTGCCTGGTTTGATTGAAAGGGCGTTCGAGGTTGGTGCGGACTACCGCCGATTTGAAGGCGTCACATTCGAGCCCTGGTGACGCCGTGTCTTCCGTCCATCGAATTGGTTCGTTGCAGGGTGGGTGAAACCCACCGCAAGGGCTTGTGCATCGGTGGGTTTCACCCACCCTCCAAGGCCGATCTCGACCCACCCGGGACAAACTCCGAGCTCTTCGTCAAGCGGTGGAGGTTGCAGCCGTGCGTCGGATGCGAATGCAGTCCCCTCCCGACCTGTGCCCTGTCTGCGGTGGATCGGACCTCGTGAGCATCCTCTGGGGTCGCTCGACGCTGGACGGGAAGGAAGCGGAGGCTGTCGCGAGTGGCCGGGCCCTCCTCGGCCTGAATCGCCGCTATTTCACTTCGACCCCGACAACTCGCCTCGCCCTGGTGATGCGCCTGGAAAAGTTGCGGTTACCCGGGTGGGCCTGCCTGGGCTGCTCGGCTCGATGGCGCGAGCTCCACCGGCTGATGCTCGCCGAGATGGAAATCGAGACCTCGAAGTTCGCCGCCGTCAACGCTCACGAGTTCGAGAAGGCGGCCGCTTTGCTGCATGCCCAGGTGCAGCTCGAGGACGAGCATGCCGCCGACTTCAAGAACCTCTTGACTGAACTGATCGGTCGGACGCGGTAAAGGAGGGCATCTCCCCCTGAACCGTCGATGCAACGGACCCGTCCCGCCGCGTCGGCTTTCCGGTATAATCATCGCGTGTTGCCCGGCGGTCCGGGCCGATGAGGTCGTTGTTAGCGGGCGGGGGCTCGGGGGGGCAATGAACCGATGACCGTGGCTGTCTGCCTCGAATGCGGTACCCTCAAGACCGGCGCCTGGTCGGCCTGCCCGAACTGCGGCTACCAGCCCGAGGGCGAGGAACAATTGGCCCGGTCGCTACTGGTTTCCGACAACTGCATCGCGCGCGAGGCACTGGAGGCGATGGCCGAGCGCCGGCGGCAAGGCGAGCCCTGGAATTTCGACCCGGAGGTCGTGGAGGTCGTCAAGGGCCGGCTGGCGGCCCTGCTACCAAAGGATAGTCGGGGGCGGCCTGCTGGCATGACCGATAGCTACCGACAGGGCCAGGCCGTCGCTCCAGCCCGGAAGAAATCGTGGTGGCAGTTCTGGAAGTAGGCGGCGACTCGTCTAGCAAACGGTTGCGGGGGGCCGCTGATTCTTGCGTCAGGTGGCGGGGTTGAGGCGATGGGATGGGTCAACGATGCCCGGGAGCGACTTGCTGCGGGGAATGAGGTGCAGGTGCGCCCCCACGGCGACTCGATGCGCGGCCGAATCGAGGACGGCCAACTCGTTACCCTCGCCCCGGTCCGCCCGGAGGACGTAAGGGCCGATGACGTGGTGCTGGTGGTGTGGAAGGGCAACTACTGGCTCCATCTCGTCAAGGAAGTCCGCGGCGATCAGAGCGTGTTCCATAAGGGGATATTTCGTAGGATAGAAGGATGAGAAGCCCGCCTTATCCCAGCGACCTCACGAACGAGCAATGGTCTTTGTTGGAGCCCCTTATCTCGCGAGCGGCCAGGAACTGCCGGCCGCGCAAGACCGACCTTCGCGAGGTGGTCAACGCCATCTTCTACCTCAACCGGGCCGGTTGCCCTTGGCGAATGTTGCTTCGGGACTTCCCGCCCTGGCGAACCGTGTACAACGATTTCGAGGGCTGGAGGGTCAACGGCACTTGGGCCAGGATCGTCAAGACGTTGCCCCAGCAGTCTCGGGTAGGGCCGGATCACTCTCGGGTGCCGTTTGTAGTTTGCGAGGAACTGCATGAGCGATCAACCTTCCGCGCGCGAAGCCGATGCGCCAGAAACCGGGTTCGAGCCGTCGCCGGGCGGAGGACCGGTGTTGCAGACGAAGGAGCGGCGTCCATCGCCCTGGCACCACGGGTGCCTCTTCCACGTGACCAGCCGGTACCCGCGAAAGCCCCAAGCGGCGAGAGTTGACCGCCTGGCGGGCATCATACGGAACGGGTTGCTGGCGCCGGCCTCCTGCACGGACGGTTCGGTCTTCTCGGACCTCAATCTGGTGGTGACCGGCACCACGGTGCCCTACGACAGCCTGGTCTTTCTCCACCGGTTCGGCCCCGAGTCCTTCATCTACACGCTCGCCGGGCCGGGCCGGTTCTGTGTCTTTGTTGACCCGGCCATTGCCGTGTTGACACCCGAAGCGATGGGGGGCGGTTGGGTGGTCCTCTGTCAGGACGAAGTCTACGTGCGGGATCGTATCGCGACGGGAGTTCTGGCCGGTGTCGCCGTGCATCATGCTGACGCCGACTCGGTCGTGGATGAGTTCATGGCCGATTTCCGGCGTCTTGGCATTCCTCTGTACGACTATGATGGAAACGTTCTCTGGGAGCCGGCGTGAGCCGGGGACTGATCGGCCTGGTGGTAAGCGGGTATCGCGGCAGACCTGGGCGCCGTCCGGGTCTTCGTGAGGCGGGGCAGTCGATGGGGACATGATGATTATTGGCCTGACAAACGGTTGCCGCGGATCGTGTTCTCACTCGGCAGTCCGAGCCGCTGGGATTTGCGTCGAACGGCGAGGAGGGTGAACGATGGGCGCTTGGGGTGTTCTTGCCTTCGATAACGACACTGCCAACGACTGGGCCTATGGACTCGACGGAGTCGATGATCTCGGGCTCGTCGAGTCCGCATTCGATGAAGTCGCGGAGGTCGGTGGCGATTACCTCGACTCGGACCTCGCTTGCAACGCGCTGGCAGCGTGCGAGGTGCTCGCCCGTCTTCGGGGCCGGCCGGGTTATACCAATGCCTTCACGGAGAAGGTGGATGACTGGGTCGCGGCGCATCGGCTCGTCCCATCGGCGGAACTCCTGGCGCGAGCTTCGGCCGCCATCGATCGGATTCTCGGCGACGACTCCGAACTGCGCGAGTTGTGGGAAGAGGTCGATGGCGACGCGTGGCGTGCGTCCGTCGAGGACTTGCGGCATCGATTACGCGCCTGACCTGTCGCTTCGGCGGACCCTGCCCGCCGCGATGCTTCTTGCGGAATCGAGGGTGATCTCGGGGTCCGGGCCGCTGAGCCTGTCATCAGGCGGAACCTTGCCAATTTTCTCCGACGCCCGCCGAATACACTCGGAACGTCGGATCCTGGCCGTCGCCCGGGCAAGGTGTTCGGTAGCAGTCGGCCCTACGCGAGAATGCACCCGAGGCTTCGAGGCCCCGGGACGAGGGGGTGTCACAATGTTCGAGACGGCCACAAAAGGCGACCTCATGGCATCGGACGAGGTGGGGAACAAGCCCGAACTCCCTTGCCACATCTGCGGGGGCCAGTCCTATTCCTGGGGTAGCCTGGCCGCCCAGGGGATCAACTTCACGCCCGAGGATGCATCGATACTCGCGAAGTTCTTCCGATTCGGTACGGAACTGCCCGCGCGATGTTGTAACCGATGCGGCAACATCCAGGTCTTCGCACGTACTCCGAAGCTCCAGGGCTAATGGAGCCCCGGGCCGTTCGGCGAATCCGGGCGTCGCATTGACTTCTGTGATTATCAAGGTGACACTCGTCGCGCTGGGCCGCTGAGCAGGGCGTCAGACGGCTCTTGAGGGGGGGCTGGTGTCCATGATTTACGAATACAAGATCCTCTCCGGGGTCCCGAGCAGCCCATCGCTCGATTGGTCCACGTTCGAACGATCGCTCAATCTGTTGGTCTCTCAAGGTTGGGAAGTCGTCTCGACGAATGCGAGTTCCTACGGCGTGTTCGTGCTCGGCGGGGGGAGTCTGAGGCCGGTACAGACCTTCGTGCTCCGAAGGTCGACGCGGACCTGAGGGGACGCCTAATTGGGTCGCGACGAGCCTTGCGAGGGGAAGTCATCTTTCGCGTGCCTGTCGGGGATTCGGCCGTTTTTCCGATACGAGTCACCAGCCGGCTGCCGCTCCAGGGTACCGGCCAGGTCATTGCCATCGAGATCGCGGATCCAGGCCGACATCGGGCCGACAAGGACCCGATGCGAGGGCCGCTGAATCCTCGCGTCGGGGGGCGGAGGCGCGATTGGAAGAATTCTTCCTCGGTGAGCGACACCCTGTCTCGGGGCGAACGGCTACGTTCGACGACGATGGTACCTCGGCGTGGCTGTACCTCTCCGTCCCGGGTGCGGCCAGGGTTGTCGCCGACGCGTGGGTTTACAACCGCGTGACCCCGCCCGCGGCGTCGGACGTTGGGAGGTACCGGCCCGGCCCGCCTCCGGCGGCGGTGGGTTTCGCCGGGCCCGACGCCCTGTGCGTCGACCCGGGGGCGCACCGTGGGTCGCTGGCCTGGTCGACGGACGGGGAGTCCGTGGCGGTGTTGCGAGACGGGCTTGCCCTGGCCCTGATCGCCCAGGCTGGACGGCCGGGCTACAGTCGTCTGCTGTCCCGATCGGGGCCGTGGGGCCGTGTGTGGGACGAGGAGTTGTATCGGGCGGTGATGGTTGATCCCGACTGACCGTTGGTCGCCGCGAACCCGCTTCGCGGGGCGCCCGGTCGGCCTGGAGGTGCAACGTGGCAAGGGCTTGGCTTTCCTCTCTCCTGTCCGATCTTCACCGGGAGGCCCTGAAGCCGGCCGGTTTTCGCAAGGTGGGGAGCACATTCTCCCGCGATCGAGGGGCCTATACCGAGCGGTTCAACTTCCAGGGCAGTAGCGGGTCCACATCGATCGAGACGCTCTTTTACCTGAATGTCGGGGTCGAGTTCTCCGCATACGAATCCACATGGCGGGACTGGATCTACTTGCGCGACGTCCACTGGGCGACCCGGGTCGAAGAACTTGTTCCGGAGGCGCCCGCACGATGGCATTGCCCGTTGGACGTGGATCGGGCCGCGCTCAAGGTGGAGCTCGCCGAGATCATCCGACGGGCCAGTGAAGAGGTCGCTCGTCGCATCGATGAGCTTCGGGCCGAATATCTCGAGCGCGTGGCCCGGCATCATGGCCTCCAGGGAACATCGCCGGATGACCGGCCCTGAAGCGGTCCGGAACCTCGCTTCAGAAGCACCCTGGGTGCTCCGACTTCGCCGGGCTGGCCGCCGAACTCCCCGTCAGGACGACCGTCTTCGGGCCTTGAGTCTTGCGTCGGCTAGACACCACGATTACGCTCCGGCATCGGAGTGCCGGAGTACTGGTTGCTGAACTCCCGTCGGGTGAAGGAGGGCGTCGGCGAACGATGACTGCTGAACTCGACCCACTACTCGCGGACGAAGGCAACGCGTACGGGCCGCTCGGCAACGATACCGGGGCCGACGTGCGGGCCCTCTACCTCCGATGGCGGCAGGCCGGCAAGCTGCGACGCCGGTTCCTCCCCCATCTGCTCCAGGAGTGGGAGATCGGGGACCGCGACTGGGACGATCTCGACCCCGAGCGAGTCGAGGGACAACTGGCCGAATCGGCCTATCAGAGGCTCGTCCGAGACGACCTCATCATCGGGCTCGCCTTCGCGCAGTACCTGGTGGACGACCAGGTCGAGGCTGAGGTCAAGCGGCGCGCCCTCGTGGCGATCGAGCGTCAGGGCCTCGATTGCGTCCTGGGGTTTCGAGACTGGACGGACCGTGGAGAAAGAGCGCGGAACCTGGAAGCGATGAGGCGGTTCCTGACATCGGAGACCGCCTGACGTGCGGTTGTACCGCGCCCGCCGCGCGTGAATCTGAACCCGATGGTGATAAGGTGGCGGCTCGGCGGTCCGGGCCGCCGAGCTGTGAGTCAGGCGGAGGAGGCATGGGGGCGGTCATCTACGCCTTTATCGAGTATGATGCCGCCCCGGAGTATTATCCGGCCGGTTCGGTCCCCGCGCCGTTCGCCCGGGAGTCCGACTCGGTCATCGACCTGACCACGGATGTCGGGCTATCGCACGCCAAGGACTACCTCTTCATGGGTGCCCTCGGAGGGCCGAGGAACCCGAAAGGCCTCGCTCCCCTCATCCGACCCCGCGGCCTGCCGCCGAACGTGAATTGGAGGATCGCCCGGGAGTTCGATTCGAATGATCCCATGGTCGGCTGGATCACGCTTCCGGAGATCGAAGCGGCCCTGGCGCACATGCAAGTCTCCAGCGAGGATTTGAGTTTCGGCGTGCAAGTGGCCGTGGGTATCATGCAGTTGTTGCAGGAGCGATTGGGTCCGGAGCGAGTCCGCCTCGTCTTCGAGATGAGCGACTGAGAAATCCCCAGCTGTCGACGCGTCGGCCCCGGCCCGACGCGTCGGCGTGCGTTCAGATCAAGGTGTGCTCAGGCGGTTTGGGCCGCTGAGCCTGGAGTCAGACGGAGAGGAGCTTCCGGTGCCCGAACTCACAAACTCTGAGGTCGACCTCGCCGAGCGCGCCTTGGGCGTCAAGCTGCCGGGTCTATATCGGAAGCTCCTGGTCGAACTCGGCCCCGGTCGCATCGGATCATCGGCCGAGTTGTACCACCCCCTGGAGATTCGCGGCCTCTACGAGCCATTCTTCGATGACTCGGGCCAACTCTTCCATCCCTACTTTCCCTTCGGCTGCGACGATGGTAAACAGGAGATTTGGGTGATCGACTCGGCGACGGAACGCGCCGCCTCCATCTGGCACGAGACCGTGCCGGAGGCCTGGCCCGATCAGGAATGGCTCGAGTATGAGGAGTGGGTCATTCGGCATCTGGACGAGGCGGACGACGCCTGACCGGCCGTCGTGGCGAATCGGGGCCGCC
>JBKQHM010000296.1:0-9765 GCA_052148775.1 Isosphaeraceae bacterium
CCACGGTCCGCTGCGTCAGGTCTGGCGGATGTTCGAAGGGGGTCCCGTCATCGAGCAGCCGGTACATGGCCTGCCGGAGGCGTTCGATCCGGACCGCCGGTTCGCCGCCGCGAAGCGATTGCTCGAGCCGCTCCCGGTCGGCGCCGTCGACTTGGCCCAGCACGAAATCGATCATCTCATCGGCTTTCATGGCGTCACTCTTCCCCGATACGCTTCGCCGACCGCGCCATCTGCTGGAGTTTCTCGATCGCGGCATGCAAGCGTGACTTCACGGTCCCCACCGGGATCTTCAAGATCTCGGCGATCTCCCGATATTTCAAATCCTGGTGATACGCCAGGACCAAGGTTTGGCGGAGTGCGTCCGGTAGACGAGCGATACTCTCGCGGACCCACTGCTGCCGCTCCGCTTCCTGAAGCTCGGCCAGAGGTCCGGTGGATTCGCCCACGAGCAGATCGATCAGGTTCCCTGCATCCGACTCGCGACTGCTTCCGACCCGCTGATCGAGACTCACTGTAGGATGCCTGCCGACTTTTCGAAGCGAGTCGACGGCCTGATGGGTCGCGATAGCATACAGCCATGGGCGGAAGGGGCGTCCGTCCTCGAATAATCCGCGCTTCAGGTGGACTTGGAGGAACGTATTCTGGAACACGTCCTCCGCCAGGCTCGGATCGCCCAGGTAGCGGGCCAGATAACGGTACAGTTCGCGTTCATAGCGATGGACGAGTTCGGTGAAGACATCGGCATGGCCCTCCTCGCGATATCGGCCCATCAACGTCTCATCGGAGAGCTGGCCGAGGTCTTCCGCCGAATCAGATCCAATGGCCTTAACCATCATACGTACCGCCGCGGCCAAAGGTTCAGGAAACTTGCCGGGGACCGTCGCCGTGGGATGACTCGGCCCGAGTCGGGAATCGCACGCCTCGCTGTGGACGGTCGTGATTCGTAACGTTAAGTCTAAAGCGATCTTCTGGCGAGTCAATCCCCTGCCCCGCCGGCCGTCTCGCCCGAGGCCGGGTTCGCGAATCCCCGGGCGGACGGCTCGTCATCGGATCCATCGCATCCGTTCGATATACGGAAGCACTGGGAACCGGAAGTCGGAACCGAATCGCCAGTTGGGCCAGACGGGCTTGAGGTGGGGCCAGTAGACGCAGAACGCCTTGCCGATCAGGAGCGCCTCGGGGACTTCCCAACTGGCCCGCCCCGAGTCGTCCCAGCCGCGGTCCGGACGCTCGGCGGTGATCTGGTCGACCTGACCCCAGGCCCTGCCATCGCTGCTCCAGGGGCTGTTGTCTCCCAGCATCAGGTAGTGGCCCGGCGCGATCCGGAACTCGCGCGGGGCGCGGTGCGAGAGCATGGCGAATCGCTCCGGATCGGCCAGGAGCTCGAACAGCGCCGACGAATCGTATCGGGCCGCCTCGCCGAGGTTCACGTAGTCCGGCTCGGACGGATCGAGTGTATAGTAGATGTCTCGCTTCAAGACCAGTTCACTGATCGCGATCTCGGCATGTTCCCCGGCGATCCGGACCGGCTCGAGGTCGGCCGATTCTGGCACGGCCGGCTCGCAGCTCGACGGGTAGAATCGCCCCTCTCCGAACGGGAGGTCGCGACCGACCCAGAGGGTCAGCCGGCCATCGACGTTGGCAAACGTCAGGTCGTAAATCCCCGCCTTGTTGATCCGCGTCGTCGCGGCGGTCCCCAGCTCGACATCGCCGTGGAACAGACGCGCGTCGCCGGAGTCCAGGTCGATCTCGCAACGATTGGACGTCCCGCCCTTGATGAGTTCCAGCCTCAGCCGGCCGGCCGGCTCGCGAACCTCAAGTTTCAGGGACACGGTGAGGTCGCCGACCCAGTGCGGCTGGAGCCAGGACCGGGAGGCCGGCCGGGGATCGCGGCGATCCCAGGCCGCGAGGTCGGTGTTATAGGACAGGAAATCCGTGATCAGGGTCTTCCGGACGGGCTCCTCCGGCAAGTGACCGGACTGGATCGATCGCCATTCCTCGGGACTCGGTACGATGTGACGATATCTCAGTTCGGGCCAGTCGGGAGACGTCGGATCCGGGACGAAGGTCCCGGGCTCGGGCTCGGTCCAGGCGCCCGGCTCCGCGGCGGCCCAGCGCCGATAGCTCCGCTCCCCGCCCAGCGACGCCGCCCGATGGCGATCGTCGTAGACCATCATCTGCATCGCTTGCTGATGTTCCACGGGCCGGGGCGCGCGTTCGAAGTCCTTGGAATCGTCCTGCGGCTTGACCCAGACGTCCCCGCCCTGGATCCGCATCACCTCGTCGGGCATGCCCACCAGGCGCTTGATGTAGCGGACCTCCGGCTTTTCCGGGAGCTTGAAGACGGCCACGTCCCAGCGATCGAGCCGGACCTGCCCCGCCTTCGGGAAGAAGGGGAGCGACACGCCGTTCTTCATGACATAGATGCGATCGCCCGAGAAGCTCGGCGCGGTGTCGATGACCGCCTCGAACCGGCAGTTCTCGCAGGTGCCCCAGTGGACGCGCGGCCCGTGCTCGTCCGTATCGACCTCGCGATAGGCATTGACCGTGTAGACGTACCCGCACTCCGGGCAGGTGATCTCCTTGTGACGACCCATGAGGGTCGGCGCCATGGAGCCGGTCGGGATCACGAAGCCTTCCGCCTCCATACTCCAGATCAGGAAGGCCAGGAACACGACCACGAACGACTCGATCGACTCGCGGTTGCTCCTCCGCCGGACGTTCCGGTTCGACGCGTCACCGGGCCGGGGTGCCGCCTCCGTGCCCTGTTGAGATCCTGGTTGGGCCTGAATCCCGCCCCGTTCGCTCATCGTCATCCTCTGCGCTGGATGCTCCTCGTTCCGCGACGCCCTCGTCATAGGATAACAAACCGGTGCCCCGACCTGAACCGGTCTGGGAACAGAAGTGAGGGATGGTTCGGCGCCGATCGACTTGCGGGAGAAATCCCCGTGGACTCGCGGGAATTCCACGTGGTGCGCAGACCATCTCGTCCGATTCCGGAGGTGGTCGCGCATTGCACTGGTTTGCACTCCGGTGCAACAACTTGGAACGTCCGCCTCACCGATCTCCTGAGGCAGAAATGAGTTGGCGGCGTGGCCTCCGACGGCTCGGTCCGGTCCGTCCGCGGCCGTCAGCGGGCGTATTATCGTCCCCCTTGGCCGAGGAAGATCCGGCCGGACTGATCGATTTTCCGACCGGCAACCGTTCAATGGCCATGCCCCATGGTAGTCTGTGCTCGACGCGAGGATTCCGGCGAACAAAGTCGCTAATTATAGAATGCCGCGACTTTTCAATTTCCTGAACGCATCCATCGCGGATTTCCGCGGTTTTCCGCCGCAACTCTCGACCAGGAAAGCAGATAAAAAAACCAAAAAAAAGCAGAAAATGCGCGCAGGAAAACCAAAAAAAAGCAGAAAATGCGCGCAGGACCACCGCGGTGATCGATCCGGGGATCCGCCTCCGCCACCGGCCGGCGTCTCTCCTCGCCAAGGCCAACCCTCGAGTGCCAGGGCCGGCCCCTGGTCGAACCACGACAATTGTGGTAGGATCGCGTGGATGACGTCGAGTGGCGGACCCGGTGGTTTGAACGATCCCGACTCGAGACAGGGGTGATCGGTCATGCCGGCCCTCGGATCCTTCCTGATTCTGCTCGCCGCGATGGCGCAACCCGTCCCGTCCGGGCCTCGCACCGTCGAAGGCTTCCGGCTCCGGGATTTTCGCGGCGATGCGCACGCGCTGGACGATGTCCGCGATCGCAAGCTGGTGGTCCTGGGGTTCCTCGGAGTCGAGTGTCCTCTGGCCGGGCAGTACGCGCCGCGGCTCGCGGAACCGGCACGGTCGTTCGGCCCGAAGGGGAAGGTCCTGCCGGCCGGCGCGAAACTCCTCGTCCAGGCGCATTACGCCCCTCGCGGGACGCCCCAGACCGATCGAAGCGTCATCGGCCTCACCTTCGCCGACCCCGCCACGATCCGGAAGCGGATGGCGTCGATCGCGGCCATCAACTTCCAGTTCCGGATCCCGGCCGGGGCCCCCGACTTCCGGGCCGCCTCCGAGCATCGCTTCAACCAGGATTACATCCTCTACGCGTTGCTGCCCCACATGCACCTGCGCGGGAAGTCCTTCCGCTTCGAGGCCACCTATCCGGACGGCCGTCGCGAAATCCTCCTCGACGTACCGCGGTACGAGTTCGACTGGCAGAACGCGTACATCCTCGACCGTCCGAAGCCGATGCCCGAGGGTACCGTCATGCGTTGCATCGGTCACTTCGACAACTCCGCCGACAATCCCAATAACCCCGATCCGAGCCGGGCCGTGGGTTTCGGCGAGCAAACCAATGATGAGATGTTGATCGGCTATATGGACCTGGCGCTCGACAATCAGGACCTGAGCGTGGGCCCACCCCGGGTCGTCGCCCGGGCCGACGGCCGGTTCGACGTGACGTTCCGCCATCGTCCTCCCGAGGGCGTCCATACGGTCCAGCTCGCCGCCGGCTTCAACCAGGACTACTCACCCGTCCAGAAGCTCGATGGCCCCGATCCCGCGGGATTCTACAGCACGACCGTGATCGTGCCCGCGGGACGCTTCAAGTACAAGTACGTGCATGACGGACAGAAATATCACCATGACCCCGCCAACTGGCGCCAGACCGGGTTCTTCAACGATAGCGACCTGATCGTGGGCAAACCCTGAGAAACCGGCCGGGGATGACTGGCCGATCTTGCATCGGCGGCGCGATGAAGATCTTGGTCGCCCCGGTTGGTCTGGGGGCAGGGAATTCGAATTGTCGCTAATCACCCGTGGGTCCGCATCTGGGCCGCGGACGCCCTCGAATGGATCGTGCCGCACCCTCCAGCCAAGGCCGATTAGAGCGCCTTACGGTTGCGTTGCGCACGGCCGGTGGTCTGTTGTAGGAGGCGGCTCCGTCCGCCGACCGACTGCCTTCGATTCGGGGCGATCTTCGGCTGGCGGAGCCGCCTCCTCATGGTTTTCGACTCTCATAATCGGCGATTCAGGCGTACACTGTGGCGGAGGCATTCATGATCCGAAAACGGGATGAGGTCGTTCCTGAGTCGATACATCTACCGATTTTGAGAGTCAAAAACCATCAGGAGGACGACGGCAGGGACCGGCGGGGACTCCGGCCGTACGCCATCCAACCGTAAGGCGCTCTATCTTGGAGACAAAGCCGCAGAAGGGATAGAGTGGATATGGGAACACCGGATCAGCGATTTCGTCCAAGTTAGGGATCTGACCGTGCTCGAGCTCGAATCACAGCGACAGATCATCCAGGAACGCATCGACTCGGCCAAGACCGCCGTCGAGCGGAACCGGCTCGGCCAATTTGCCACGCCGCCCAATCTCGCCCTGGATATCGCCCGGTACGCCCTCGATTTGTGGCAGTCCCGAACCGATGCCGCGTCATTCCTCGATCCGGCCATCGGCAGCGGCTCTTTTTACTCCGCTCTTCGCCAAACCTTCCCGGCGCGGGCCGTTGCCGACGCTTGCGGCGTCGAGCTCGATCCGCCATTTGCCGACGCTGCGAAAAACCTTTGGGGAGCCTCCGGCCTGCGGATCATTCCGGGCGATTTCACGCGGCTCTCGCCCGATCGGCTCTATAACCTGGTCCTGACCAATCCACCCTATGTGCGGCACCATCATCTCGAACGTTCCGACAAGGAGCGTCTGAAAACGCTGGTCGCTGACCGTTTCGGCCTCGACATCAGCGGCCTGGCCGGACTTTACGCCCATTTCCTGTTGCTGTGCGATGCCTGGATGGCCCCCGGCGGCCTCGCCGTCTGGCTGATTCCCTCGGAGTTCATGGACGTGAACTACGGAGCCGCCGTCAAAACCTACCTGACCGAAAACGTTAAATTGCTTCACATTCATCGATATTGCCCTTCTGACGTGCAGTTTTGCGATGCCCTTGTGACATCCGCCATCGTCGTCTTCGAGAAATCCCCGGCGCCGGATTATCATCACGTCCGCTTCTCCTTCGGGGGGTCGATCACTAGCCAGGCATCCTCGGAGCTAGTCCCCGCGGCGGTACTCCGAAAGGCGAAGAAATGGACAGGGCTGTTCAAGGGTTCGACGCCCGCCGTCGAGGAATCGCACTCGCTGGGGGATTTCTTCTCGATCAAGCGCGGCATGGCGACCGGTGCCAATTCGTACTTTATCCTCGAGCGGGATGAGGCGATCCGAAAAGGCATCCCTCCTGAGTTTCTCCGCCCGATCCTGCCCAGCTCCAGGCACTTGCCCAACGCCGTCGTCGAAACCGATCCGGACGGCTACCCACGGATCAAAAAGCCGCTGGCCATCATCGATTGCGATCTACCGGAGGAGGCCATTCAGCGGCGGCATCCGGCTTTCTGGCAATACCTCGAGCAAGGCAAGGCACAGGGCATCCATTCCGGCTACCTGACCAGCCGCCGGACTCCCTGGTATTCCCAGGAGAAGCGAGGCGCCGCCCCGTTCCTATGCACCTACATGGGCAGGCAAGGAAGCAGCGGGAATCCGTTCCGCTTCTTCTGGAACCAGTCGCAGGCGGCAGCGGCCAACGTCTACCTGATGCTTTACCCCAAAGGCGAGATGAAAGCCGCTCTGGACACTCGACCCGACCTTTACCCGATGATCTTCGCTCACCTTCGGTCGCTGACCGGCGAGCATCTCATCAAGGAGGGCCGGGTCTATGGTGGTGGCCTTCACAAGATGGAGCCGAAAGAACTGGGCAACCTGCCCGCCAGTGAGATCGCCCGCATGATTCAAGAACGACCCGGTGTCTTGCTTCAGACGGAAATGGGGAGACGCCCCACCTGAGTTATATAATAGCTCGGCAGGAGTCTCACCATGCGAAAGCCACGAAAGAACTATACGCCTGTCGAGAAGGTCGCCATCCTGCGGCGTCATCTGCTCGACCACGTCCCCGTCTCTGACCTCTGTGATGAGCATCAGCTCTCACCCACCTTGTTCTACCTATGGCAGAAGCAATTCTTCGAGAACGGCCCGGCGGCCTTCAAGCGGAAGGGCCCCGCGCCCGAGGGACACCTCCAGCGCACCATCGCCGCCCTGCGCGACCAGCTCCGGCGCAAGGACGAGGTCGTCTCGGAATTGATGGAGGAACATATCAAACTAAAAAAATAGCTTGGGGAACTCTGAACGGAGTCTGGGTTCCCTACGACACCCGCGACTCCATCGTCGACTTCATCCGCCACTGGTTCGATCGCACCGAGATCCCCCTGCGACGATTCCTCGACTGGCTCGGCATCGCTTCCAGCAAGTTCCACGATTGGAGGACACGCTACGGCCTTGCCAACGAGCACAACGCCCCGGTCCCCCGCGACTGGTGGCTCGAATCGTGGGAGAAGACGGCCATCCTCGAGTTCCACGCCGGCCATCCCACAGAGGGCTATCGGCGACTCGCTTTCATGATGCTCGATGCTGACGTCGTCGCCGTCAGCCCCTCGAGCGTCTATCGTGAGCTTCGCGACGCCGGCTTGATCAAGGCCCATAAGAGCAAGCCCTCGAAGAAGGGCACGGGCTTCCAGTAACCGCTGACGGCCCACCGGCACTGGCACGTCGATATCTCGTATCTCAACGTCGCCGGCACCTTCTTCTACCTCTGCAGTCTCCTCGATGGCTACAGCCGATTCATCGTGCACTGGGAGCTCCGCGAGAGCATGACCGAGGCCGAGGTCGAGACGATCATCCAGCGGGCCCGCGAGCGCTTCCCCGCGGCGCGGCCTCGAATCATCTCGGACAACGGGCCGCAGTTCATCGCCAAGGATTTCAAGGAGTTCATCAGGATCCGTGGAATGACTCATGTAAGGACATCACCATACTATTACCAGATCAACGGGAAGATCGAGAGGTGGCACAAGACCCTCAAGGGCGAATGCATCCGAGTCAAGACGCCGCTGAGCCTGGAGGACGCGCGACGACTCGTCGAGGAGTTCGTGGCCCATTACAACGATGTCCGCTCGCACAGCGCCATCGGCTATGTCGCCCCCGCCGACAAGCTGGCCGGCCGCGACCGGGCGATCCTCGTGGAGCGGGACCGCAAACTGGACGAGGCGCGAGAACGCCGGAGAGCGGCGCGGGAGGCGAGTCGGCCGGCGGGCTGATCGCCGCCGAGGCGTTGCCCGAGTCATTCGGCGAGACTATGATGAACGACGGCCTGGGCGGAGGATAGGGCTCCGTGGCGACACGCCCCGAGCGCCGACCCAGGGGCCAAGACCGAAGGGGGGCGGCACGATGCCGCCCTGTCTTTCCCCTTCGGGATTGGCACGAAGGCGGCAAATCGATCCCATCTGTTCCGATGTGCACTCTGCCTTATCTCCCAACCCCGGTTTCTCCATTTCACGCTGAACCATTACACCTCAAGCTCCCGGTATCGGCTTACGCTCTGATCGATTAGCCTCGCTAACGAGATTGGACCCCAGGATCTTCCACTCATTGTTGCACTTCTCGCAGGAGATGTAATACCAAGATGAGTCGGCGCCGTAACCGTGATCCATCTCCGCGGTGTGGTGGATGATCTGTCCATTGCCTCAGGGGCATGGGCCGACCGGCCTATCGTCCACGATTAGTCTAGCCATTGTCCCTTCGCCTCCTTTTGTTTGTTCGATACTGGGATATCCTTCGAGGAGCTAATCTTCGGTCCATCCAGATGAAATATTCAGATCGGCAGCGTCATCAGATTCTTTAGGCACCTGAAGTGACAGGCGGAACAACTTTTGCGCATAGCCTTGCCAATCGAATTCGACCCTCTGGATCGTCTTCCCGTCCGAGGACGAATACTCAATCTTCCTCGCCGCCTCGAGCGGGACCATCTCACGAGTCTTCGACAGAGCAACGCTCAGCAGCACGTCTCCCAAGATGTGGGCACCATCCTTCGTCCGCAGTTCGACGTTACCGGGGTATGGGAAGCAGGCCGTTCGGACCTCCCATGGCTGGTCTTCGACGATGCCGGCGAATGGATCAACCGTTTCTTGTAACTGATGCCAGATGTCGGTGATGGACCAGCTCCAACCAGTTTCAACATTAGTGAATATTTTCTCCGAAAGAGCAACATCTTCCGGCGCGACCCAGTCCACGCCGTCGAGGGAAGGGAGCGTCCAGTTGGCATCCTTCCCCCGGAAGAACCTCGCGCGAACGCCGGCGAACGCGCAATTCCGTCTGGTGAATAGCACAAAATCAATCTTCACCAATTGGTTGATCGATTCGACCGAAAGCTCGGAAATCGTCCGGAGGTCAATGCCATAAAACTTCGCTGCCGTCTGGGCGTCCGATGAGAAGCCGTTGGAACTCACGGCGATCGTCCGCGCGGCCCCGATCGCTTGCCTCTTCGTAGCCAATTGCTCGATCCACGTGACGTCCTGGATTGGCTTTCGCTTCCGGCATTCGACAGTGATGAGCACGTCGGAAGTGCCCATCTTCATCCTGAAGCTGGCATCAACCTCGCGAAGTCGGCCCGTCACGAGGCTTCGGACACGATCCGGACATTTAACCACCATGTTAAGCGGCCCCGCAGCCGCTTCGATGCGAGCGACGACTCTCTCGAACTCTCGCCAATCGGATTTCTCGCTTGACTCTGTCGCCATTGGGGGCGCCCTCTAGGCCGAACCTATCGCAATGGATGATCAAAATAGCAAAAGTTCCTTCTCCTTCGTCGCCGGCTGATCGCCCGGCCTATACTCGGCCTCTCATTCCCTGACTGTTTCGATTAAGGCCAGCCGCTTCGAGTGTGATGCCACGCTCCGGGGCTTCCTC
>JBKQHM010000297.1:0-37921 GCA_052148775.1 Isosphaeraceae bacterium
AGGTATCTATAGTTCTTGGGCGCCGATAACGATGCCAGTGAGGGAATACCTGGATTTTAGGGGGAATCTCGATCAGTTTCAAGCCAATTTGTTAGCCGGTTTCCCCTCCATGGGAATCCAGGCTAGCGACGTGGCTTGTGAGTTCCACCACCACTCTTGATTGGTGATTCGACCATGCGCGAAGCCGAGAGCTCGACCACCAGCGTCAGCCTGCTCTTACGCTTGGGCCAACGGCCGTCGGATCAGGCCGCCTGGGAAGAGTTCGTCGACCGCTATGGCGCAAAGATCTACTCGTGGTGCCGTGCATGGCGACTCCAGGATGCCGACGCCCAGGACGTGACCCAGGCGGTCCTGACCAAGCTCGCCGTCCAGTTGCGCCGATTCACTTACGACCCCTCGCAGAAGTTCCGCGGCTGGCTCAGGACCCTGGTGAAGAATGCCTGCCGGGATTGCATGGCCGATCGCCGACGCATCATCGGTGCGGTCGCCCGGGGCCAGGACGACCCGGCCGATCTGATCCAGACCATCGAAGCGCGCGAGGATCTGGCCCATCGACTCGAGGCGGAGTTCGACCTGGAATTGCTGGAGGAGGCCGAGCGTCGCGTGAGACGACGCATCGCCCCTCACACCTGGGAGGCCTACCGCCTGACGGCGATCGAGGGACTCTCCGGCGCCGATGCGGCCGCCCGGCTGGGCATGAAGGTCACGGCCGTGTTTGTATCCCGCAGCAATGTGACGAAGCAACTCCAGAGCGAGGTCCGGGACCTGGAAGCCCATCCCGATGCGTCACTGCCCAGGTGAGGTCGGCAACCACCTGCCGAAAGAGGGTCGAAGATGGATCCCTGCTTGTCCTTCGAACAACTCGCTTGCTTGCTCGATGAGCAGCTCGACGACCATCAGCAGCAGGCCGCCGAGGATCATGTCGAGGGATGCCTGGACTGTCAGCAGACGCTGGAAGAACTCGCCGTCGCTCGGGATGAAGCGCGTGTCCGATCTCGTCTGACACCGGATCCGGTCCGAATCGCGCCCGAGGCCGGCTTCCTGCGTTTCATCAAGGAGCGGGGTCCTCCGAGCGAACTGGGTCTGCGCGACGAGGACGCGATCTCCTCACACCCGATCGGTAGAGGACGCTCTTCGTCGGATGAAACGGAACTACGGATCGGGCGGCGACCGTTGCCGACGATCGCGGGCTTCCGGATCGTCCGCGAGATCGGCCAGGGTGGCATGGGGGTCGTCTACGAGGCGATCGAGCTGGCCCTGGGCCGACGCGCGGCGCTGAAGGTGTTGCTGGCACACCGTGCCCCGACGACGGCGGTCGAGCGGTTCCGCCGCGAGGCGCGCGCCGCGGCCAAGCTGCATCATACGAACATCGTGCCCGTCTTCGGCGTGGGCGAGGACGAGGGACAGCTCTACTACGTCATGCAATTCATCGAGAGCGAAAGCCTCGATCAGGTCTTCAATCGGCTCGGTCGGACCGTCGATGATGCCGGCGACGCGCCTCCATCCTCCGCCGGCGGCGCCGGCGAGATGCGCGTCGCCGAGTCGAACTCGTCGACACTCTCGACCGAGGGCTCCAGCCCCGTCTACTTCCGAACGATCGCCCGAATCGGCCGTCAGGTCGCCGAAGCCCTCGCCTACGCCCACACGCAGGGCATCCTCCACCGCGATATCAAGCCCGCCAACCTCTTGCTCGACGCCCGGGGGAACGTCTGGGTCACCGATTTCGGCCTGGCCAAGGCGTTCGAGGGGGAAGACGGACTGACCCAGACCGGCGACATCATCGGCACCGTGCGCTTCATGGCCCCGGAGCGCTTCGATGGCCGCTCCGAGCCGCGGAGCGACATCTATGCACTGGGCGTGACCCTGTATGAACTGTTGACGCTACGGCCACTGTTCGCCGAGTCGAATCGCACGAAGCTGATCGAGCGCGTGTTGCATGACGAGCCGGTCCGTCCGAGGCAGATCGATCGCCGCATCCCGCGCGACCTGGAGACCATCGTGCAGATGGCGATGGCCAAGGAGCCCGAGGCGAGGTACGACTCGGCCGCGTCACTGACCGAGGACCTGCGGCGGTTTCTCGGGGGCGAGCCGGTGCTCGCACGCCCGGTCGGCCTCGTTGCGCGGTTCACGCGGTGGTGCCGCAGGCAGCCGAGATTGGCGACGGCTATCGGCCTGGCGGCCGCGAGCCTGCTCCTGGCGACCGGCCTCTCGATCGCCCTGGCCTGGTCGCAGTACCGCGCCGCGGCGCGACTCCGCACCGAGCAGGCATCGACGCTCGTCGAGAAGACCCGGGCCGAGGAGAACTTCCGGGATGCCCAGCAAGTGGTCGAAGATTACCTCATCAATGTCAGCGATGAGACCCTGTTGAAACAACAGGACTCGAGTGAAACTCGCCAGTTGCGCAAGCGGCTGCTGGAGGACGCCCTCAAGTACTATCAGCGATTCGTCGCCCGGCAAGGGGACGCCCCCAGGCTCCTGGCCGACCTGGCCTATGCCCAGTCGAGGATCGCCGGCATCATCGCCGAGATCGGCTCCAGAACCGAGTCGGTGAGCGCATATCAGCAAGCGGCCTCGATCTGGGAGAGGATCGTCCGCGACGACCCGACCGATTCCCATGCCCGTAACGAACTGGCGGGGTGTCTTTTCTCAGTCGCCGCTGGGAAAGCGGAGCTCGGCCTTCATGGCGAGTCGTTTCGCGCCTACGAGCAGTCCCTCGCGATCCTGGCGCCGTTGGATCGCGCCAATCCGTCTGACAGCTATACTCGGCGCCTACTGGGTGCGACGCTGACTGCCTATGGTCACGAACAAGAACGTGTCGGTCAAACGGCCGCGGCGCTCCGGTCTTTCCAGGATGCCGTGTTGATTCTCGAGTCCCAGGTCCATGACAATCCCAGCGACGCGCAGTCGCATCGTAGACGCGCCGCCGGGTCCAACGGCCGTCCCGTTGTGTTCCAGTGGCAACGCGATCTCGCCAACGCCTATCGCGGCCTCGGCGTCGCTCAACAGTCGTCTGGCCGGCGCGCCGAGGCGCTGCATTCCCTCGAGAAGGCCCTGACGCTCTTGAGGGCGCTGATCCGCGATTACCCCACGGCCATCGATATTCACGTCTCCCTGGCCGTAAACCTCAGTACCGTCGGCCTGTTGCTCGACGAGATGGGTCAGACCACCCTGGCGCTCCGCTCCCAACAAGAGGCCCTGGCGATCTGGGACACCCAGCCTCGCCATGCCAGCAACAGTATGAACGTCAAGGCGGAGCGGGCGGACACCATCAACTGGATCGCCGCGTTGGAGCACAAGTTGGGACGGATTACCGAGGCCATCCGCTCTCACGAGCAGGCGCGCGACGTGATCCGGCAACTGGTCCGCGACCATCCCGAGGTCGTTCGGTACAGGCAGGCCCTCTGCATCGGCGACAAGGGGCTCGCCGGCCTCTACCGCAAGGCCGGACGATGGGAAGAGGCGCCCGCTTTGCTGGACGAGGCCCAGGCGATCCTGGAACCACTCGCGCAGACCTGGCCCACATACCATTACCACTTGGCCTGCTGCCTGGCGCTCCGCATCCCGCCCGCCCCCGCGAGCCGAAACTCGCTCGCGGCCGAGGACGGTCGACGATACGGCGATCGGGCGATGGTCGAGTTGAGACGAGCGGTCGCCGGGGGGATCAAGCCTCTCGAAGATTACCAGACCGACCCCAACCTGGACCCACTCCGCAGGCGCGAGGACTTCCGGGCGCTCCTCATGGATCTCGCTTTCCCGCCCGACTCGTTCTCGCCCTGAATGAGCGTCTTTCCACGTGGGGTCGGCAAGTCCCAGCTTACAGAATGCCCGTCGGGCCAGATCATTGACCATCAATCATGCGGATAGTTCTCGAGGAACCGCGCCAGGCGCTGGAAGTCGCTGCCGGGCGGGATGTACCGCACGACGGTCACCAGGGTCTCGGGGTCGACGAGCTCTTCGAACGGGACGTACCTGAGGTTCAACTGGCCGGAGCAGGAGACCAGGACCCCGTCGGAATGGTTCTCGACCAGGGCACGGTAGGCCCCGACGCCGAGTTGACTGCCGAGCATGACGTCGAACGCATGGGGCAGGGCACACCGGGCCTCGTAGCCGAGCTGGACGCCGATCACGCGACGCTTCTTCCCGGTCCGTTTCTCGTACCCGGCCTCGACCATCTTCGACATGTTCTGGGCCAGGTTGGTCTGCGACAGCGAGATGTTGCCGTGATCGTCGAACTTCACGCCTTCAAGGTAGCGCGAGGGCAGGTACTGGGCCAGACCCTCGGCCAGCACGATCACCCCGAACTCCTTCCCCTCTCGCTCGCGGGCGAGCATGACCCGGACGACCTTATCGACGAGGTTCTCCGTATTCAGAATCCTGCGGGTCTTGGAGATGCCCGTCTTGGGATCGGTGAGGGACTCCTCGGTCATCAGGTGGTCGTCGAGGTCCTCGATGCTGATGACCAGGCTGGCCTCGCCGGCGATGGCGGCACCGTAGGCAAGCCAGCCGGCGCTGCGACCCATCGACTCGGCGAGGAAGTACATCCGGCCCGCCTCGCCGTCGGCCAACAGGTTGAGGATCTCGCCAGCCAGGGTCTCGACGGCGGTGAAGTAGCCGAAGGTGAAGTCGATCCCGAGGTAGTCGTTGTCGATCGTCTTGGGGACGTGCACCACGGCGATCCGGTTGGCCTCGGGCGGCAGATAGTCCTGGAATCGCTTGAACTTGTTCGCCGTCTTGAGCGTGTCGTCGCCGCCGATGGAGACCAGCGCATCGACCCCCAGCGAGGTCAGGGCCTGATGGACCCTCGACAGCATGGCGGTGCGCTGGGGATCGGTCAGGTGGCCGGGATTCGAGACATCCTTGCCCGGGTTCACGCGCGACGTCCCGATCAGGATGCCACGCGTGTTCCGCGTGCGCCGCAGCTTCTGCTGATCCAGGACGATATAATCCCGGCCCTCCTGCATCGGATGATCCTCGCCGTATTCGACGAGGTGCGCATAGCCATTCATGATGCCGAGGACCTCGATCCCCTGTCGGCGGAACGACGCCGCGGCCGTCGAGATCACCGCGTTGGCGGCCGGCGCGGGCCCCCCCGCGAACAGGATCGCCACGCGTCGGATCGGTCGCACGGACCGGGACGAACTCGGGGTGCCAGCAGTCGATTCAGACATAGAAATACTCCTATCCGGTCTCGATCGATCGGTCGACCGATCCGGAAACCAGCGGATTCAGGTGTTTTGTACGCAATTCCAGGATCACATCCAGGTTCTATCCATTCATCCATGGCAAAGGAACCGACCCAGCGGCTCCACTCTCGCAACACTAACGTGGTGAGCCGGACGTCACAACGCCTTTCTGGCGCGCCGGCCGCGGCCGGCGAGGCCGAGCGACGACCGTCGACGTACCGGATGAATGCCCGGAATGCCTCGCGCGATGGGACAGATTCGCAAGATCTCATCGCGGAGCCCGGATTCCTCGAGGTCGGCCCCACCGCGCCCCGCCGCGCGGACAGGCCGACGCCGTCAACCCGCAAACCCTTTTCCGCAAAGCATGTTGCGGACTCGCCGTGCCGCATGGGGCCCCGGGTCAGCTTGAGTTGCCGGGTCGAAGCCGTTACCCTGAGAGCAGCGAACACCGCATCCGCTTCGAGTACCCTTTTCGACCCCGCAACGGGGCTGGACTCGATGCGAGTCACCAGTATCCCGGGTCGGGATCGAATCGAGGACCACGGACATGGCAAGGCCACGCGTATTTTTCGACGTCAGCATCGACGGCAAGGCCGCCGGACGCATCACCATGGAACTGTTCGACGACGTCGTGCCCGAGACCGCTGAAAACTTCCGCGCCTTGTGCACCCACGAGAAGGGATTCGGCTACAAGGGCTCCTCGTTCCACCGGGTCATCCCCCAGTTCATGCTCCAGGGCGGCGACTTCACGAACCACAACGGCACCGGCGGCAAGTCCATCTATGGGAATAAGTTCAAGGATGAGAACTTCAAGCTCAAGCACGACAAGCCGGGCCTCCTCTCCATGGCCAATGCCGGCCCGAACACCAACGGCTCGCAATTCTTCATCACCACGGTGGTCACCAACTGGCTGGATGGCAAGCACGTGGTCTTCGGCGAAGTGACCGAGGGCATGGACGTGGTGAAGACAATCGAATCCCTCGGCTCGAGCAACGGGACGACGCGAGGGAAGATCCTCATCGAGGACTGCGGGCAGCTCTAGAACCCATGAAGTTGACCGTCCCGCTAGAATTACCCGGCTTCACCAGATTCTCTCTCAACAGGAGGACGCTCGTTATGCCGGGCAACGCAAGGCGGCCAAGGTTATCAACACCGAACGACAACGCGACATCCTCGTCACGCTCCGCGACGCCGTCACGGTCCCCTCGCATCTCCGCCAACGCGCCGCCATCATCCTGCTCGCCTTCGACGGTCTCCGCAACGAAGAGATCACGGAAGAGCTGGGTTTGGGAGGGCGCCAAGTCGGTCGGTGGCGACGTCGCTGGGCCAAGGCTTGGTCCGCCCTCATCGACCGCGAGTGCCGCGAGACCAAAGCCAACCTGCGCCGGGCGATCGAAGCGCTCCTCACCGACTCACCCCGCCCCGGCGCCCCCGGGAAGTTCACCCCGGAGCAAGTCACCATGATCCTCGCGGTCGCCTGTGAGCCCCCCGAGACGTCGGGCCGGTCCATCACCCACTGGACAGCCCACGAGCTGGCCGACGAGGTCGTCAAGCGGGGCATCGTCGTGTCGATCTCGACCTCCCAGGTGGGCCGCTACCTCCGCGAGGCCGCCATGCAGCCCCACAAGAGCCGATATTGGCTCAACACCACCGAGAAGGATCCGGTCAAGTTTCAGAAGCAGGTCGAGGCGATCTGCGACACGTACTTGGCGGCGCCGGCGTTGGAACGAACCCAGAACACCCATACGGTCTGTGTGGACGAGATGACGGGCATTCAGGCGTTGGAGCGGATCGCTCCGATCAAGCTGATGATCGCCGGGATACCGGCGCGGATCGAGTTCGAGTATGAGCGACACGGGACGTTGACGCTGATCGGCAACTTCCAGGTGACGACCGGGGAATTGATCGCGCCGTCGATCGGCCCGACGCGGACCGAGGCCGACTTCGCCAGCCACATCGAGCAAACGATGGCGACGGACCCGAGCGCGTCGTGGGTGTTCGTAGCGGATAACTTGAACATCCATTGCTCGGAGACCTTGGTGCTGGTGGTGGCGGAGGCGTGTGAGATCACGGAACCGCTGGGGAAGAAGGGAGTGCGTGGGATCCTGAAATCGGTGGCGAGTCGCCAGGAATTCTTGTCGGAGCCGAGTCACGGAGTCCGGTTCGTCTACACGCCGAAGCACAGCTCGTGGCTGAACCAGATCGAGGGGGTCTTCGGGGTGATCATGCGGAAAGTGATCCGCCGGGGTTCTTTCAAATCGGTGAATGACTTGTGTGTTAAACTGGTAGATTTCATTGGCTTCTTCAATCGAGTCTTTGCCCATCCCTTCCGCTGGACGTACACGGGTCGTCCGCTGATGGCGAAGCGAATGGCGTGAGATGGGGCGAAGTAACGAGCGAGGGTAAGCTGGCTGCGTCATTGGCATTCAACTGAGGTTTATCGGACTAGACCGACGATGGGTCCGCCAGTTCGAGCGACTTGCCAGTGGTCTCGATTGGAATTGGGTTGGCCGACGGTCAAGCCCGCCTACTCGCAATGCGATATCCTGGTGAGGCCCTTCAGAGTTTCTGGAAAATAGGCCTTGACCACGGTGGGGAAAGTGTCGCCACTATTCTCTCCAGAAGCCGGCGGGGAGGCCAGAACCGGCGTCATTGCGTATGCCAGCCGTGGCTCACGACCAGCGATTGCCCAGTCAAGGCGAGCGAGAGGAAGGCTGCGAAAAAGACGGCTACCTCCGCGATGTCCTTCGCGATCACGAACCAGCGCGTGAAATTCGTCCTCGCCGAACTCTCGTCCTGCACCAGTTCGAGACCGCGGGGGATGCTCACGCTGCCCCGGAGGTGCTCCGCGAGGATCACCCCTCCCACGGCGTCTTCGGGTGTCACGGCGAAATGACGCATGGCCGCGATCCTCACGAAGCGAGACGGCGTTGTCCAGTCGTCGGGGATGCCCAGCAGACCGCTACCGGAACCGATCGGGGACAGGACCGAAGCCCCGACCCGGATCTGCCCGGCCGACACGGCCGTGAGGTTGACGAAGTTACGCAAGTTGATCTCGTGCGAATCGAATCTCGGGGCGTTCGTCAGGATACCCGGCACGTTCTCGTAGACCGTAGACGTAACCGTTCACGGGCCGGTTGGTGACAGGCGTACAGATGCGCATCAGAAAAAGGGGCGGACCCGCTGCTCCTCCGACCGCCGCTGGGGGCTAGCGGGCTCGGCGGCAGGTGAGTCGACGACGGGGACCTCCCTTCGAGCGGGGGGTTCCCCCTTCGAGGAGGTCTGAATTCGCGCCCTCATTTCAGCGTCGCTTCGCGCCGACATATCTGCGAAGATGACAACGCAGCATGGGGTCGCCATGTTCTCCGGGTTGACGAGCGGTGGTTACACCCGCCGTTAGATCGTGGCGTCGCCCGGAGCGGTCGTTGGTGATGAGAGGCTGCACGCCGGGCAGCCAGTTTGCCAGGCGCTGCCTGAGGAACGTGCCATGCGTTCCTGTGGCCGATCACCCCTTGCTTTAGCGCCCGCGCGGCGGCGGTACGAGCGCGGCCAGTAGCTCCTCCAGGTCAATGACGGCGATGCTTGTCGCCCAGTCGCTGGCCGCGTACGGGAGTACCAACATGCCCTGATGGATCATCCCTCCGCACGAATACACGACGTTGGGAACATAACCGAACCGCTCGCTTCCGGTCGGAATGAGCAAGGGCTCGCTGGTTTGCCCGATCACCTGGCAGGGGTTGTCCAGGTCAAGCAGGGCTGCGCCGATGCAGTATTGGCGCATCGGGCCAACGCCGTGAGTCAACAGCAGCCACCCGGCCTCGGTTTCAAGCGGTGCACCGCAGTTGCCGATCTGGATCACCTCCCACGGGTATTTCGGCGCAAGCAGCAGGCGTGCCTCATTCCAGAGGCACACATGATCCGACTCCATGTAGTAGAGGTTTTCGTTGTCCAACCGTGCGACCATCGCGTACCGGCCGCGGATCGTTCGCGGAAACAGGGCCATACCCTTGTTCGTCGCACAGCGCCCGGTGAGCATGTGAATCTCGACGTATTGTCCGCCCGCGTACTCTAGGAGGTGGGGAAAGATTTGAAAGCCGTTGTACGCCGTATAGGTGCCGTAGTAACGAAACGACCCGTCGTCGCCGGCGAAGCGGACGAGACGCAGGTCCTCAATTCCGCGCCTTTCGTTGTCGGAATACGGGAAGATGACCACCTCGGAAATGTCTGCGCCATCGGGAACCGCGAGCCGGTAGTTCGCCTGGCTCAATGCCACCAACGCGTCGTTTGATTCTTCCGATACGCCGGAGACGTCGGACCGTCTACGGGTTTCGTCGATCGCCCCTGAGAGATCAGTCCGGCTGAATTGATCGCCGAGCAGGGCAAGCGTAGCCCGGGCGTGTTCGGTCCACGCGTGGAGCGATTGTAATTGCCGGATGAAGTCAGCCTTTTCGAAATGGGCCGGAACGATCGCCCGGAGCGGCCGGCTGTACCGGCCGGGTGCGTCAACGCTGACGTTGCCATTCGCATCAATCAGGCCCCGCCTGAAGACAATCGATGAGATGTGCCCCTCACCGGTTGCGCGCAGACTCATGACGTAGCGGACCGAACCAGGCGGCACGTTGGCTTGGTCGATCTCGATGGCTGGAGCCATGGACGGATTGAACAAGGCCGCCGACTCGATCGCATACTCCATTGTAAAGCAGGCGCCGATGTACCTCCGTCGTGCGTCGCTGATCGGCCCATCGATCGAAATGTGATGCTTGACGGCCTCGTAGTGCTCGAGGAAAACTGCGTCAATGTCCGGGTGGATCGCCCGGAAATCGCGCTCGAGGTTGGCAACGAGAGCCGCGACCGTTGGCTCGGGAACGGCGAGTATGCGCCCGACGACATCCCGGACCCGATTTTCCTCTCCCAGGCCAAAGTAACGAGTGATGACCCGCTTTGCATCCGGGAGCAATTGGATCGGCAATCGCGTTACATGGACATCCATAAGAAAACCCCATGCCCAGTCTGCGGAGGTTTGGCCGATTTGAGGTCCCTGTGCACTCTACTCAATCTTGGCGCCAAGACGCGGGTCAATGAGTGCAGGAGGTCGGGCCCTCCACTCCGAAGTGCCCGCCAGGTGGGGTCCGTGCCCGCCGGGGAACAGCTCGCCGACTCCGCGGGCCCTCCCGGGGCCGTGCCCCCGCCCTCCGGAGCGGACTCCCGCCCCCCGGCCCGGTCACCTCTCAGGTCTTCCGGCGATTCTACGGCGCAGGTTAGCCTCGGATCGTGCTCAGACCCCGGCTCATCACTATACGCCTGTCACCCATGGCCCGCGAACGCTTACGAACAGAACGAACCCATAGCGGCCTGGGCATCACGCCTTGCCGGCGACGACCTGCGACGCGCCTTTTGCTCCGCTGAGAGGCTGTGAAAGAATCGATTCCAGATAACATATTCCAGATTCAAAATGTATATTAAGCTTAACATGTTAAGGGCTTATGACTTCTGGAATTGAGAATCCGGAATCTGCAATCCGATCGTTTCACAAGCTCTGAGCCGACCGTCCTCAATCTCCAGGACGATGTCGCTCGGGGTGATGAAGCGGCGGTCGTGGGTCACGATCACCAGCGTCTTCCGCCGATCGCGCAAGAGCCGGATGATCTCATCACCGCCCGCTCGATCGAGGTTGCCGGTCGGCTCGTCGGCGAGGATGAGCACCGGGTCCTTTATGAGCGCCCGGGCCACCGCCACGCGCTGCTGCTGTCCCCCTGAGAGCTGGTCCGGGCGGTGTTTCAAGCGGTCGCCCATCCCGACCTGCCTCAAGAGCTCTTCGGCCTTCGCCCTCAGATCGGGCGTGACGCCGAGCGGTATATAAGGGACGAGCACGTTGCCGACCGACGACAGATTGGAGATTAGGTTGAAGGACTGATAGATGAATCCCACCTGATTTCGTCGGTAGCCGTCCTGCTCGGACTCGGTCATTGCGGTGATGTCCCGGTCCTCGACGCGGATCCTGCCCGAGGTCGGTCGGTCGAGGGCACCCATCAGGTAGAGCAGCGTGCTCTTACCGGAGCCTGATGGGCCGACGATGAACGTGCATGACCCAGTCGGGACCCGGAAATTCACCCCGCGCAGGGCCTCGACCGTTACGTCGCCGGTGACAAACGACTTGCGGACGTCGCTGACCTCGATTCCAGAACCCTCTCGTGCTGTGTGGAGACACTGCATACGTTACGTACTCCCGGCGTGGCGAATGGCGTCCATCGGCGTCATCATCGAGGCTTTCCAGGCGGGGTAGAGTCCGGAAAGGATCGCGACTGACACCGAGCCGGCCAGGCTGACCATGACCAGCGAGGGCCTCAGTTCGACTTGGAAGCCGGCCAGGAGGAAGCGGTTCGCTATGAGCACCGCGGCGACTGCGACCGCGGCAGCGAGCGCGCCCGATAGCAGGCCGAGCAGCCCGCTCTCGGTCACGATCAGGATGAGGATGTTCCTCCTGGTCCAACCATTGCCGCGCAACACACCGAATTCGACAAAGCGCTCGTAGGTGCTCATCAGCATCGTATTGGCGATTCCCACGCCGCCGACCAGAAGGGCCAGGCTGATCGCCGCAAACAGGAAGACATCGAGCTTCTCCATGATCCCGCTGACCGCGAGGCTGAACTGGCTGATGCGCTCCGCCTTCACCCCCGGCAGGGCGGCCTCGATCCGATGCGAGATCGCCTCGAAGTCGGCGCTGCGGTACGGCTCCACGGCGAATGCCGAGATGGCCTGGTCTGGCAGCCCGAGCAGCCGCCGCGCCACGCCGATCTCCATGACGATGGTCACATCGGTGGCGAGAGAGCCCGTTTCATAGAGGCCAACGATGGTAAAGTCGTCCTTGCCGATCCGGATCGTCTGGCCGACCCGCTTGGGTGTACCGTCGGTATTCGGGTAGTCCCGGGCGATCGTCGTGCTGATCACGACGTTGTGCTTGCCGATGTCGCTCAGGTCCAGGAATCGTCCTCCACCACGTTCCTTGGGCAAGATCGACGTCGCGAATACCGTGCTCTTGAGTTTCAAGTTTTCGGGGAGATCTTGGCCGTTGATCACGACCATCTTGGCGAGGTTTTTCATCGTCGATTCGCGCGACCGGGTCAAAAGACCAATTGCCGTGGCTCCAGGACCGCCGCTGCCGTCGATGGACGGGGCGAACTTCCAAACCTGGGGCGCGACGACACGCACGCCCGGAATCCTCTTGAGGTCGTTGGCCAGATCCGGGGCCAGGTCGCTGAACGCCGGGCCCAGCGAGTTTTCGCGCAGGACCAGAACCCCCTCCATCCTGGCCAGCGTGCCACCCACCAGCTCGCGGATTCCCCGGGAAATACTGAACAACCCCAGGAATGCGAGGATCGGGATCGTCAATCCGATGATCGCCAGCGCCGTGCGCGATGGCCGCGTGATCAGGTTTTGCCAGGCGAAGCCCCACATGAGCGCCATCCCCGGAGCGAGAAAAACCCTGCGTGCAGATCGACCTCGGGTTGCCGCGGGTCACCAAGACAAAAAAAAGCCCGCTCGTGCGAGCGATCGCACGTCGGGGCCGCCTTAGCCGAGTCGGAATTGCCCGTCGCGAGCAGTATCTTCATTAATCCTATCAACTCGGATCCTGCGCGATCAAGTGCCCGGTCCGCGGCGCAGGTCGATTCAGAAACAGTTGACCAGCCGTTCCTTGCCGGCCGCCATCGTTCGCGCCATGGTGTGAAGATGGTAGTGCATCACGAGGTGGAACAGATAGAGGAGGGTCAAGCCGGGCCGGCGGTGGACCTCGAGGAAGCGCCGGAGCCGACGGCGATACTGGCGGCGCAGCCCGGGCGATTCGATCCGGGTCATTAGCCGGAGGAACAGCGCGATGGCAGGCAGGACGAGCTTGGCCTGGGTCCAGGCATAGCGGAGCGGGCGCCACCATTACTCGGTGCGGGCTTTCACATAGCCGATCTTGAAGTCCGGGTGGAGGAAGAGGCCCGCGGTGCGCGCGAAGTAGTGCTCGACATCGAACGGGTCATTCAACACACGGAGAAAACCGTTGCGGAGCTCCTCGGGGCTCATCTGCAAGCGCCGGATGTTGGTGACGAAGTCGGTGGGGGCGGACAAGTCGAACTGGTCCTCTTCGAGCATGCGCTCGTGGAGCGGGGTTTTGGGGATGGCGTGGAGCAGGCCGGTCATCGCGAACGGGATGCCAGCCTGCTGGATGAACTCGACCTGGCGGTCGAAGATCCCGGCGTCGTCGCTGTCGAAGCCCATGATCATTCCGCACCAGACCTCCAGGCCGGACTCCTGTGTGCGGTGGACCTTCTCCAGCAAGGAACGTCCCTTTCGCACGTTCTGGAACATCCGGGCCTCGCGCAGCGACGCCTCGCTCGGGCTCTCGATGCCGACGAACACGGCGATGAAGTCGGCCTGGGCCATGAGCGCCATCAACTCCTGGTCGTCGGCCAGGTCGATCGACGCCTCGGTGAAGAACGACAATGGATAGCCGTTGCGCTGCTGCCAGGCGATCAGTTCCTTGAGCACCGCCTTGATCGCCTGCTTGTTGCCGACCAGGTTGTCATCGACGATGAAGACCACCCGCTGGCCGGTCTCTTTGATCGCGTCGAGCTCCGCGATCACCTGCTCCTCCGTCTTGATCCGCGGGCGGCGGCCGAAGTGACCATGATGTCGCAGAACTCGCACTGGAACGGGCAGCCGCGGGAGAACTGCCGGCTGCCGAAGGCGTACCGGTCCATCTTGAGCGGGCCGAACCGCGGGGCCGGCACCCGCGTCATGTCGGTCTTCTCCGACTACTCGTAGCGGCCGGCGTACCGGCCCCGGTGCCAATCGTCCAGGGATCGCGGCCAGGTCTCCTCCGCCTCGCCGATGAAGATCGCATCGGCCAGATCGCCGAAGTAGTCCTCACGGACCGTCACCCACGGTCCGCCGACGACCGTGACACACCCCGGGAGCTTCAGCTCGGTCAGGATCTCGGTCATGCGGTACCTTTGCACGCTCATCCCGGTCACGCCGACGATGTCGGCCCGGGCGCAACGGTCGAAATCGATCGGCTCGATGTTCTCGTCGATGAGGGTGATCGCGTGGCGTTCGGCCGTCAAGGCGGCGAGCAACGGGAGGGCCGCGACGGGCACGTTCGCCCGCTTGCCCAGGAGAGGCAACGCGTACTCCATGCTCCAGAAAGACACCTCGAATCCGGGAGCTCGGTTCTTGGGGGAACGGCTCAAAAGGCTCCAGCGAGAGATCCAAAGCCGCCGGTACTTACGTGCAGCGCAACCGACTTATGCTGCTCGGGAGGTCGGGAGGACCTGCTGCTCCGGAGGACCTTGACAATCAGCCACACCAGTCGCTAACTTACCACAAATATTCGCTCTTATCCGCTCGTGATGGGCGGACACTGCTTGACTTTGGCGGCCCCACCACGTGAGTCCTCGCGTTCTGGGGCTTTTTTGATGCGCATCGCGACGGTCAATGGCGCAGCCCTTGGGAGTGTCACCATGGCGACGACGACAGGAGTCGATCAGCAATCTCCGCCAGCCGATCAGGGCGTTCAACCGAATCCGCCAGCCGGGGAGGTTCCCGCCGCCACGGGCCAGCCTCCCGAGCAGGCGGTCGTGCGGACCGCCGGGAAATCGCAGTCTGGCCCGCGGGGACGGGGATGGGCGAGGACCATTCGACGAGGGCTACTGGGCGCGGCGCTGTTGGTCGTCGCGGCCCTCGCCTACCTCCTATGGCAATCCTCTCTGCCCGAGAAGCTGCCGGACGGATTCGCCAGCAGCAACGGGCGCATCGAGGCGACGGAGGTCGACGTGGCCACGAAGCTCGCGGGCCGCATCCTTGACGAACTGGTGGATGAAGGGGACTTGGTCACGGCCGGTCAAGAAGTCGCCCACATGGACATCGCGACGCTCGAAGCCCAACACGAGGAAGCGCGCGCCAGACTTGCCATGGCGAGAACCGGCGTGGACACTGCGCGGAGCACGCTGGCGCAGCGCGAGAGTGAGAAGGCGGCAAAGCAGTCCGTGGTCGCACAGCGCGAGGCCGAAAATGACCTCGCGACCAACAATCTCGCCCGCGCGCAGGAGCTGGTCAAGACAGGGGCCATGTCGAAAGAGGACTTAGACACACGACGTTCCAACCTCTTCAGTGCCAAGGCGGCCGTCGATTCCGCGAAAGCGGACGTGGCGGCGGCGGATGCCGCGATCGCTACGGCCAAATCGACAATCATCAGCGCGGACGCGAATGTCGTATCCGCCCAGGCGACAGTCAAACGCATCCAGGCGGATATCAACGACAGCACATTGAAGGCGCCGCGTGCCGGTCGCGTGCAGTACCGTGTCGCACAGCCCGGCGAGGTGCTTTCCGCGGGCGGTAAAGTGCTCAACATGATCGATCTCAACGACGTCTACATGACCTTCTTCCTGCCCACGAACTGGGCCGGCCGGGTCAAGCAGGGGGCCGAGGCGCGGCTCGTGCTTGATGCCGCGCCGCAGTTCGTCATCCCGGCCAAGGTGACCTTTGTCGCGGACGTCGCCCAGTTCACGCCCAAGACGGTGGAGACGGCCGAGGAGCGGCAGAAGCTGAGCTTCCGCATCAAGGCCCACATCGATCCAGAACTGCTCAAGAAGTACATCCGCGACGTCAAGACCGGGCTGCCCGGAGTGGCCTACGTGCAGCTCGACCCGCAGGCCCATTGGCCCGCCCATCTGGAGGTCAGGCTGCCGCGATGAACACTCCTGACCCCAACCGCGTCGGCCCAGCCGAGCCGGCACCGGTGGCGCGAATCACGGATGTCGACTTGCAGTATGGCAAGACCCACGCCCTGGACGCGGTCACCCTCGACCTGCCGGCCGGGTGCATGATCGGGCTGATCGGCCCGGACGGCGTTGGCAAGTCCAGCCTGTTGGCGCTGGTCGCCGGCGCCCGCCGCATCCAGCAGGGGTGGGTGGAGGTACTCGGCGGCGACATGGCGGACGCGGGCTTCCGCCGAGCGGCCTGCCCGCGCATCGCCTACATGCCCCAGGGCCTGGGCAAGAACCTCTACCCGACGCTTTCGGTCTTCGAGAACACCGACTTCTTCGCCCGGCTGTTCGGCCAGGGACGTGCGGAGCGTCACCGCCGCATCGCCGAGCTGCTGGACAGTATCGGGCTGGGACCCTTCCCCGACCGGCCGGCCGGCAAGCTGTCCGGCGGTATGAAGCAGAAGCTCTGCCTGTGCTGCGCCCTGATCCACGACCCGGACCTGTTGATCCTCGACGAGCCGACCACCGGCGTCGATCCGCTGTCACGCCGCCAGTTCTGGGAACTGGTCGATCGCATCCGGGCCAACCGGCCGGGCATGAGCGTACTGGTGGCGACCGCCTACATGGAGGAGGCGGCCCGATTTGACTGGCTGGTGGCGATGGACGCCGGCCACGTGCTCGCCACCGGCACGCCGGCGGAGCTGCTGGCGCGCACCGGGGCCCGGGAGCTGGACGCGGCCTTCATCGCCCTCTTGCCGGAGGAGAAGCGCCGCGGCCACCAGGAGATCGTGATCCCCCCGCGCCCGGGAGGTGACCAGAAGGTGATCATCGAGGCGCACGACTTGACCCAACGGTTCGGCACCTTCGTCGCGGTCGACCACGTCAGTTTCCGGATCGAGCGGGGGGAGATCTACGGTTTCCTGGGCGCCAACGGGTGCGGCAAATCGACGACGATGAAGATGCTGTGCGGCCTGCTGCCGCCCACCGAGGGGCAGGCCTGGCTCTTCGGCGATCCGGTCGATGCCAACGACATCGACATCCGCCGCAAGGTTGGCTACATGTCGCAGGCCTTCTCGCTGTACTCCGAGCTGACGGTACGGCAGAACTTGGTCCTGCATGCACAGCTCTTTGACGTGCCCAGGGCCGAGATCCCGCAGCGCGTCGAAGAAACGGCGGCGCGGTTCGGCCTCCGTGAGATCATGGAGGCGCTGCCCGACTCGCTGCCGCTAGGCCAACGGCAGCGCCTGCAACTGGCGGTGGCGTTGATCCACCGGCCCGCCCTGCTCATCCTCGACGAGCCGACCTCGGGGGTGGACCCGGTGGCCCGGGACGGGTTCTGGGAGCACCTGATCGACCTGTCCCGCCGCGACAAGGTCACCATCTTCGTGTCCACGCACTTCATCAACGAGGCCGGGCGCTGCGACCGCATCTCGCTGATGAGCGCCGGCAAGGTGCTGGTCATCGACACCCCGGACGGGGTGGTCAAAGGGCGGCACGCGGCGACGCTGGAGGACGCCTTCATCGGCTACCTGGAAGAGGCGGCGGCGAATAAAAAGGCCGCGGAGCCGGCGCCGGCGGCGCAAGCCGCGCCGGCCGAGGCGGGTGGGGTCTCCAAGTCCGACCACGGCCCGGCCAGCACCGGCTCCTGGTTCAGCCTCCAGCGGATGCTGGCTTGCAGCTACCGCGAGCTGGTGGAGCTGACCCGCGACCCGATCCGCATGACGATGGCCGGCCTGGGCACCGTGCTCCTGATGTTCATCATGGGCTACGGCATCAGCCTGGACGTGGAACACCTGAAATACGCCGTGCTGGACCGCGACCAGACGAACGTCAGCACCGACTACGCACTCAACATCGCCGGCTCGAGGCGGTACTTCACCGAGCGGCCGCCGGTTGCCGACTACGACGAACTCGATCGGCGCATGCGGTCGGGGGAACTGAGCATGGTCATCGAGATCCCCCCTGGCTTCGGCCGCGACGTGGAGCGCAGGTTGAATGGCGCGCTAGCGGCCGCGAACGCCAGCGGGCAGTCCGACTCCGGCCGCGGCGGGGAGCGCGGCGCGGCGGGTGACACGACATCCACAACAAGCGCCGGTGGGCAGCCCAGCCCCGGCGCCGGCGTGGGGCAGCTCAAGCCGGTGGCGATCGGCGTCTGGGTCGACGGCTCCATGCCGAACCGCGGCGAAACGATCCGGGGCTACGTGCAGCAGATGCACATCTTCTGGCTGCACGAAACGGCCCGGCGCCGGCTCGGTCAGCGCCAGCAACTCGGCCTGGGTCAGCGCCAACTGGTCACCGCTGCCACGATCGAGCTGCGCTATCGCTACAACCCCGACGTCAAGAGCCTGCCGGCGATGGTGCCGGCCGTGATCCCGATCCTGCTGCTCCTGATCCCGGCCATGCTGGCGACGCTGTCGGTGGTCCGCGAGAAGGACCTCGGCTCGATCATCAACTTTTACGTCACGCCGACAACGCGCCTGGAGTTCCTGCTGGGCAAGCAGCTCCCCTACGTGGTCCTGGGGATGCTCAACTTCCTGATGATGACGGCGCTGGCGGTGACCATCATGGGCGTGCCGCTGAAGGGGGATTTCTGGGCCGCGGCTGCCGGCGCTCTGCTCTACGTCAGTTGCACCACCGGGATCGGGCTGTTCGTCTCGACCCTCACGCGCACCCAGGTGGCGGCCTTGTTCGCGACGACAGTCATCACATTGATCCCCGCCACGTATTTTTGCGGCCTCATCGACCCGGTTTCCTCGCTGGAAGGCTTCGGTCGTCTGACCGGGGAGATTTACCCCACCAGCTATTACATGACGATCTCCCGCGGCACCTTCAACAAGGCGCTGGGCTTTGCCGCCCTGTACGCCTCGTACCTCCCCCTGCTCATCACGATCCCGGTGATGATTGGGCTGAGCGCGGCCTTTCTGAAGAAACAGGAGAACTGAGCCATGCGCGCTAGTAACATCCTGCACTTGGGCGTCAAGGAATTGTGGAGCCTGGCCCGCGACCCCGTCATGCTGGTGCTGATCGCCTTCGCCTTCACCGTCGTGATCTATTCGTGCGCGACCGGGTTGCCGGACACGCTCCACAAAGCCCCCATCGCCATCGTGGACGAGGACCAGTCGCCGCTCTCACAGCGGATCGTGAACGTCTTCCAGCCGCCGCTATTTGTGCCGCCGAAGCTGGTGACGCGGGAGGAGATGGACGCCCGGATGGACGCCGGGCAGGACACCTTCGCCCTCAACATCCCCCCCAGGTTCCAGGAGGACGTGCTGGCCGGGCGCGCGCCTACTATCCAGCTCAACACCGACGCGACCCGCATCGGCCAGGCGTTCAGCGGCAGCGGCTACGTGCAGACGATTGTGATGAGCGAGGTACAGTCATGGCTGCAGCGCTACCGGAGCAACTTCAGTCCGCCGGTGAACATCGAAGAGCGGGTGCGGTTCAACGCCAACCTGAGCCGGTCCTGGTTCGGCGCCGTGATATCGCTGATCGACCAGATCACCATGCTGGGGATCCTGCTCACCGGCGCCGCGCTGATCCGCGAGCGCGAGCGCGGCACGGTCGAGCACCTGCTGGTAATGCCGGTGACGCCGTTCGAGATCATGACGAGCAAAGTCTGGTCGATGGGGCTGGTGGTGCTGGTCACCTCCGCTCTCTCGATGAGGTTAGTCGTGCAGGACTGGCTGGCAGTCCCGATCCAGGGTTCAATCCCCTTGTTCGTATGCGGCGCAGCGCTCCACCTGTTCGCCGTCACCTCGCTGGGCATGTTCCTGGCCACCTTTGCCCGCACGATGCCGCAGTTCGCCCTGCTGATGATCATGGTGCTACTGCCCTTGCAGGTGCTCGACGGAGGCATGACCCCGCGCGAGAGCATGCCCGAGGCGGTGCAGCAGATCATGCTGGGAGCGCCCACCACCCATTTCGTCATGCTGGCCCAGGGCATCCTGTTCCGCGGAGCGGGCCTGAACGCCGTCTGGCCGCAGTTCGTCGCCCTCGCCGCGATCGGCGCGATCTTATTTAATATCGCCCTGGCACGCTTCCGCAAGACGATCGGGACGATGGCGTGAGCGGCGATAGACTTCAAGACGGGAGGCATCCTGCGGAAGCGAAACCCTGATGTCAAAGGAGGATACATGACCGCACCGGGCAGACCGCGCGTGGGACTTGCGCTGGGCAGCGGCTCCGCCCGCGGGGGGCGCACATAGGGGTCATCCTCGCGCTGGAACAGGCGGGCATTCGCCGGGACTTCGTGTGTGGGACATCGATCGGCGCGTTGGTCGGTGCCGCCTACGCGGCCGGGGAGCTGGACCGCCTTGAACAATGGGTGCTGGAATTGCGGATCAGCGACGTGGCCCCGTTCGCGGATGTGAGCCTGAGGAGCGGACTGCTCAAGGGCGAGCGGCTGATGGATTTCTTCCGGCGCAACTTCGCGGACCGCCCGATCGAGGGGTTGGCCATGCCCTTCGCCGCGGTCGCCACCTCGCTGCACACCGGAGCGGAATTGTGGCTGCGCCGTAGCTCGACGCGGTGCGTGCCTTGATCGCCGTACCCGGACTCTTCGCGCCCGTGCTGTGCGAAGGATCGGTGCTGGTGGATGGCGGGCTCGTCAAACCCGTGCCCGTATCGCTGGCGCGCGCGATGGGTGCCGACATTCTGATCGCAGTCGACCTTGGCTCTGATATCCTGGGTCGCCACCTGCGCGCTGATTCTCCCCCCGAAGCGCCGGCAGGTGCCGTCGGCGATTGGATACGCAAGCTGCATGACAACCTGGGCGCGCTCATCCCAGCGCATCCGCCCGACCAGCCGAGGATGCCGTCGATGCTCGACGTGCTCGTCTCCAGCATCAACAACATGCAAGTGTGGATTGCGCGCAGCCGCCTGGGGCGAGCCGCCAGACCTGATCGTGGCGCCGCGGTTGGCCCACCTTCGGCTGCTCGACTTTCACCGGGCAAAGGAAGCGATCGACGAAGGTTATCGCTTGGTGGAACGTGTCGCGCACAATCTTGCTGTATTCAACAATCAAGCATTGTGAACGCGATGATGCCGAACTGCAGGCGGCCGTCCTCTTCTTCGCGGCAATGCTGGCCCTGGTCCAGGTCCGCGACGCCGTGCTCGACGGTGAGGGCCCGTGGCAACTGGAAGTCGATCTCGGAGCGCTACGTAGTCGATGGTCATGGTCCAGTCGTCGAGTAGGTGTCTGCGGCGAAATCCCCGGGACCCCGCGGTACATGTCTGGGTCTGTTCTCAATGTGGCTTGTTGCAGTCCCGGGGGCCGATGCTCCGGCGATAACAGATCTCCGGCGGCCCCGAGATGTAGTAGGGCGGATAGGGAGGCCAGCAGACCCTGGGAAGCGCCTTGCGGCAGTAATCGTCCGGGCCACCGCACCGGGGAAAACAATGAGGGTTCCACCAGTGCAGCAGGCCACCACCGTAGGGGTGCCAGCCACCAACCGGATGCATCCGCTGGAGGAGGTGTTGCGGTGGTGGCTCACCAGGCCCGCCATCTCCACCCAGCGCCTGACCGCCAGCGATCAAACACAGCACCAGTGCCCACATTTTTCCCTGGATTCTCATACGGTCCATTTCTCCCATACTATGTGTCCGTCATCGTTCGCCAGGCGCCCGAAGGATCGCCACGCCGGAGTCACTGGCCGGCCCGGGGTTGAAGGGCGGGCCGAGACCCTGGTAATGGTTCCGGTAACGAACCCGGGGCGGGTCCGGCCGGTAACGCGCTCGGCATACCAGGCATCGCCGGGTGGGTCGGATGCTCTCCGTCAGGGTGGTCCTTCTGGAGTCGCAGTTCCCAGCCCCCTCCGAGGGATCGATAGACGTTGACGAGGTTGAGAGCAATGTTGCCAGCGGCGACTGCCAGTTGGTCTTGCTGCTGAACCTGCGTCGTTTCCAGATTAAAAACTCTGTTGAAATCGATGGTGCCCGTGCGGTACTGCTGCATCCCAAGCTGGGTCGCGGTTCTGGCTGCCTCGACGCTGCGGTCAAGATCGTCGGCCTGCTCCCGAGATCTCAAGAAGCCCCGGAGTGGAGTCTGGACTTCCCGGCCGGCCGTCAGGACCGTGTTCTGATAGGTCGCGATCAGCTCCTGCATCTTGGCCTCCTGGAGGCGCACATTGTTCTTGATCCGCCCGTAATTCAAGATGTTCCAACTGAAGCTGGGGAAGACAGCCCCGACGAAGCTCTTGGTCTCGAAGAACTTGGAAAAGTCGGCGGCATCCCAACCGATCAAGCCATTGATGGCGATGGTGGGGTATAGGGCGGCCTCGGCCACTCCGATCTGAGCGCACTGGGCTGCCACCTGGCGCTCGGCGCTGCGGACGTCGGGGCGCCGGCGCAAGAGGTCAGCCGGGATGCCCATTGCGACCCAGCCCGGCGTGTTCGGCATCGGGGGGCTACCCAGCGGTGGCCCCGGTCCCAGCTCCGGCTCCAGGTCGCGAGGTGGGAAGCCTACCAGCGTACAGAGCGCGTCGTTGGCCTGACCGAGTTGAATCTGTAGGGCCGGGATCGTCGATCGGGTCTGCTCCAGAGCGGTCCTTGCCTGCTCCACGTCAAGAGCGGTCGTGGTGCCGACCCGGAATCTATCCGTGGCGAGGGCGAGGACTCCCTCCTGGATCCGGACGTTGTCCCGCGCGATCTTGATGCGCTGCTGGGCGACTCGATACTGAACGTAGTTCGTGGCCACATCGGCCAGCAGGGTCACCATGGCGGCATCGTAGTTTTCGACCGAGGCATCCAGGCTGGCATTATTCGACTCGATGTTCCTGCGGATGCGGCCCCACAAGTCGAGCTCCCAGCTCAGGTTGAAGCCATCGAACCAGTTGGAAAACGCGGTCAGCTCCGACCGTTGATTCGGTGGGGCCAATCCGAAAATCGGCCCGATAAGGGGCATGTTGGAGTTGAGATTGACGCGGCTGTACGAGCCCGTCATTTGCTGGCTCTGGGGGAACATATTGCCCACGGCGATTGCCTGGCCGGCCCGCGCCTCGAGCACCCGCGTACCTGCGATCCTCAGCGTCGGGTTCTGCTCGTAAGCCGTCACAATCAGGGCGTCGAGTGTGGGGTCCCCGAAGACCTGCCACCAATCTTCCATGTGGTGGTACTGCACGCTGGGATCGTTCGCCTGGATCCATTCCGCAGCGACGGGTGCCGGTGGCCGGCCATAATTGGGCCCGACCTTGAGACCATTTCGAATCCACTGGCCAGGGGTGGTCATGGTGCAACCGCTATTGAGCAAGACCGAGACGGCTAGGACGATGAATGCAACCCATCGCAGCCGGCGCCGAACGAGGCGAGCCTCAAACCCTGGGGGAAGACGCTGTTCCATAGCTAAAGTTCCATCCTGCGAGTCCATAGCTCTACCATTGGTGAAGGTGTTACACTCGGCAGGTCGAGCACCACCCGCACTGACGGAAATATCGGTCGGTCTTCACAGCGATCTGAGAAAAACCCGGCAAAGCGCCCACGATGAGGTCGCCGAGCGGCCCCCGCGTCGGGGGCCGGCCGGATTTCGCCGCCAAGATCCTTGGACACCCGGGGGCCCTCAACCCCGGGGATCAAACCCGGGGATTTGCCGGCGCCGTCCCTACGCTTCCGAGCCGAGCCGCTTCAGGGATCGGAGCGAATCCGACATGAGGTTCGCGTGATTGACCTCGTAGACCTGCCAGGGGTTGCCGTGCTTATCCTGCTTGGCCCCCCCGGTTTCGCGCGTTCGCCAGGATCAGGCGGGCCGGGCCCTCCTCGTCGCGGTGAAGCGAGCAGGGCCTGCCGCACCTGGGATGAGATGAAGACGACGTCATCCATCTCTCTCCAGATCACGCTCAGGACTCTCTGCCCGCCGTTGACAACTGAGGTTTATCAGACTAGACCGGCAGACTCATCGTAGCGACTGGTGGGCTGGTGGGCCGTGCCCACCCTGCTGGGATAGCTATCCCAGCAGACTCATCGTAGGGTGGGCATGGCCCACCGGGCTCGCTGATAAAGCAGCCCCTGGCCCCGGACGTCGCAGAGGTCGAATTCCTCGAGCGGGCCGATCCTCCGATCGATGCGACGGTCGAGCCGGAGCCGGGCACGCGGCGGCAAGGGATATCCGCCGATCGCGGGCGTGGGCCCCTCGACACCCCGGACGATCCACCAGAACGGCGGCTTCTCGGTCACGCCGTCGGCCAGTTGTGCGGTCACCCGGATCCTCGACCCGAAGGGGATCCGATAGGTATTGAAGACGCCGCTGGGATGGCCCGTCTTGCCGATCCGGTGCGTGCTCCAGGGAGCCGCCGGGTCCTCGAACCCCACCCCGTTCCCCAGGCCGAGTTCCATGTCGATCGATGGGGTCTTCTCGCCGTCGACGGCGATCGTCTTCTGAGTGTGACCCCCGAGAACCGGGGACCATCATACCTCCGTTCCTCCATACGACCAGCAGCCGGTCGTCGGTCGAGACCGCCCGCGAGAATGGTGGTCCGTCGAGGGACGAGGCCAGGGGACCCGCGCCGGGCGCCACCGAGAACGCTCGCAACGGTTTCCCCGGATGGCCCCCTTGCTTTATCCTGGAAGGAATGACGACTCGCGCCCGCCCGGAAAGAACATACGATGGATGACCACGCCCTCCGACGAGCCATTTACTTGACGGGTCCGACCGCCGTGGGCAAGACGGCCGTCGGCGTGGCGCTGGCGCACCGGCTGGATGCCGAGATCGTCGCGATGGACTCGATGACGATCTATCGGGGGATGGACATCGGTACCGCGAAACCGACTCTGGCCGAGCGGGGCGGCATCCCGCACCACCTGATCGACGTGGTCGCCCCCTGGGAATCGGCCAGCGTGGCCGACTATCGCAACTGGGCCCTGGAAGTCGTCGGAGCGATCGAAGGGCGCGGCAAGCGAGCGCTGTTCGTCGGGGGCACGGCGCTTTATCTCAAGACGCTGCTCCGCGGCCTGTTCGACGGACCGGGGACCGACCCCGAGCTGCGCCTCCAGCTCGACCAGGAGGCCGAGGCGCACGGTGAAGCCGCGCTCCATGCCCGGCTGGCCGGCCTCGACCCGGTCGCGGCGGCGCGGCTCCATCCCAACGACCGCCGGCGAGTCATCCGCGCCCTGGAGGTGATCGAGTTGACCGGCCAGCCCCTGAGCGCCCTCCAGGTCGAACACCAGTGGCCGGCGCCGACCGGGGTCCAGGTCTACGCGCTGGAACTCCCCCGCGCGACCCTGTATGACCGCATCAATCGTCGCGTGCTGGGCTTCTTCGATTCCGGGCTGGTCGAGGAGGTCCGGGCCCTCCAGACCGGTCCCCGGCCGATGAGCCCGGGCGCGGCCCAGGGGATCGGCTACCGCGAGGTCATCGACATGCTGGCCGGCCGGGCGGACCTCGCGGCGACGATCGAGGCCGTCCAGACCCGCTCCCGACAGTTCGCCAAGCGTCAGGCCACCTGGTTCCGCGGGCTGGAGGAGGTCCAGCCGTTCCCGGTCATGCCGGACGAAGACCCCGAGGCGGTCGCCGACCGGCTGGCGCGGAGCACTCATTAGCCGTCCTCGACCGGTTCGAGTATCGACTTGTATGACTCCGAGGTGGCAACGACGAATCGACCCTGAGACCATAGCGAGGCAAATTCGGTGGAAAAGACGATCCTGGATAAACTCGACGAGGCCCTGAGCAAGATCGATCGACCCGGCTCATTCTGCGTCAGTGGAAGTGTCCCCGCCGTGATACCCGGGTTGGAGGTGGATGGCCTGGGGCCGATCGGACTCCCGCTCACTACCAAGACGGCGAAGGAGCTGAAGAAACTTTGCCATCAGGCGCCCTACGGCAAGGGCGAGAAGACGCTCGTCGACACGAGCGTCCGGCGCGTCTGGCGGATGGAGCCCGACCATTTCTCGCTGAAGAATCCGGAGTGGCAACGGTTCATCGAGGAGACGGTCAAGAAGGTCCAAGAGGAGCTGGGTCTCGAGAGTCAGAAGCTTGAGGCGCACCTCTATGACCTGCTGCTCTACGAGCGGGGAGGCTTCTTCCTGCCCCACCGCGACGGCGAGAAACTCGATCGAATGGTCGCGACCCTGGTGATCGTCCTCCCTTCGTCCTATCAGGGAGGCGAGATCGTTATCCGACATGAAGGGCAGGAACGGACGATCGATTTCGCGATCGCCGAGAACAGCCTGTTCTACAACCACTTCGCCGCGTTCTACGCCGACTGCGAGCACGAGATCCGCCCGGTCCGTGAAGGATATCGCCTCTGCCTGGTCTACAACCTGACACTCGCCAAGTCCAAGAAATCCATCAAGGCGCCTCGGAGCACGGAGCACATCGAACGGATCCGTCCGCTCATCCGCGACTGGGCGAAGGAAGACTCGGCGGAGGAGAAGCTCGTCATCACACTCGACCACGAGTACACCAAGGACGGGATCGCCTGGGACGCCCTCAAAGGCGTGGATCGCGTCAAGGCGCACGTCCTCCTAAGCGGCGAGGCAAGAAGGCTGTAGGGCCTACCTGGCATTGCTGACGTATCAGGAGTCGGGTTCTGCGGAGCCCACTCGCGGCAGTCATGGTTACGGACGCCGAGGACGATGGTACGACGATGAAGGCGATGCCGGCGATTACGAGATGGGAGAAATCTTCGAGACCAGCCTGACCGCGGAGCATTGGATCGACGACGAAGGCAATGGACTACCGATCGGAAAGATGCAGATCGAGGAGGACGAAATTCTCGACCCCGATGCGCTCACCGAAGGGGATCCCTCCGAGGAGGATTTCGAAGGCTACACCGGCAATGCGGGCATGACTCTCGAACGTTGGTATCGTCATGCCGCGATCGTCCTCTGGCCAGAGGCCCGGCATTTCGCGATCCTTTGCAGCAACGGGAGCCGAAAGGCCGTGCCCGCCCTCAAGCAGATGGTGGCGAAGTGGCAGGAAGCCAAGGGAGCCGACGCGGCGGCCCTCAAGGCACAATGCATCGAATTCGCAAAGGCCATCCTCGCGAAGTGGCCCGAACAACGGTATGCCCGGACCTATCGTTCGGAACCGGAGACGGAGATCCCCGATCCGCTCAAGATCCTCGCCGAACTCGAGGAGCCCAAGTTGATTCGAGACTTTCTGGGCGATGTCCTGGTCAAGGATGCTTCGGCCGATCCCGGCGATTCCATCGTCGGACTGTGCCAGCAGCATGGTTGGGAGACCTTTCAACCCGAGCTCTCGATCGTCATGAACGGCACGACCAGCGAGACCATCGAGAGAAACGTCCGACTGCTGGAGCAGATCGCTACGGCCAGACCTCGGAAGCGAGCGGGATGGGACGAACTCTGCAAGAGCCTCGCGGAGGAGCTCATCCCCGCGATTGAGGCCATCGATCGGGAGAAGCCACCGACGGACTGGCAAGCTCGTGAAGTGAAGCGAGACGAGGTGCTTGCCGGTCTGGTTCGATCGCTGCTGGCCTCTGGGCAGTGCGAGTTGCTGTCGCAGTTCCTGGCCCACACGCTGGCCTCACCACCGATCATACTGACGAGCTATCCACTCACGACCGCACGCATACCGGCCCTCGAAAGCCTCCGGCCCTGGCTCAAGAAGAATCTCAAGAAACCCTGCGATGGCCTGACTCACTGGGTCGCCGCTTGCAGGGAACAGTTGGAAACACTCACGGCCCGGGAGCCCCAGAAGCTGGCCGACTACTACCGCGAGGCCCCGATCACCTGTAAATGTCCGGAGTGCGCCGAGATGAAGGGGTTCCTCCAGGATCCGCGCGAGCCCGTGCATCGATTCCGCGTCCGGGAAGAACGGCGAAAGCACCTGGCGGCCAGGATCCACGAGAGCCATCTGGACTTGGATTACCGGATCGAGGAGAAGGGCTCCCCGTACACCCTCGTCTGTACCAAGAACACAAATTCGTACCAGGCGGCGTTGAAGGAGTATCACCGCAATCAGGAGCGTCTGACGATGGTTCAATCCATCGAGGCCGGCTTGCCTCATTGAGGCGTGCTCCAAGATCACCAGAGTTCGAAGTCGCAACTTGATCTTTCTGGATCCGGACCGATCTGGTATCAATCCGCGCGGCACGATATGCCGCCTCCTTGGCCCGCGCTTCCCATACGCTCGCGGCCGGGAGGGTCTGTTGATCGCCGCCGGTTCGTCCTGTCTCCAGGCGGCGTCGCGAATCCTTTTGCAATCTATGGCTCGCGTGGTGTCCACCGGGGCCGTTCCCAAGGAGGGGATCGATCCATGGGCCGGCGACTCTCGCTGATCTTGGTATTGATGCTGTTGGCGTCGCCGGTCTTCCCGGTTGCGCGGGGTCAGGACGACGGCAAAGGACCTGCGGCCCCGGAAGCCGCGGCTCCCGCCCCGCCGGCGTCTCCCATTTCGTTCCCCAGCGACTTTCCGCCCGTGGAGGAACCGGTCGACCCCGGCGCGAAGCCGAAGCTGAAGCCGAAGGCCGAGCCAAAGGATCCCGCGCCGAGTCCCAAGGCCAAGAAGACCGACCCGCCGAAGAAGGCCGAGCCGGCACCCACCGTGAAGCCCGGCCGACCGGCGAGTCCGGATGGTGCGAAGGCCCCCACGTCCAAGGCCGAGCTCCCGGCCATGGAAAACCTCGCGCCGGCGCCCGTCGACTTTCCAACCATCTCGGCCGAGCGACCGGGCGAATCGCCTCGCACGCCCGCGCCGATCGACCCGGCCGTCACGCTCACGGACGGTACGAACAAGCCGTCTGCCCCCGCGGTCGCGCCGCCGGCCGCCGCCGAGGCCAAACCTTTGCCCGGAGCGGCCAACGCCACGCCGCCTCCGGCCGGCCTGCCCGCCAACGACCCGGAATCCACCCTCTCGGCCGACCGCGTCCCCCTCGGCCCGCAGTCGGTCGCCGTCACGGTCGATGTCCAGGCGCCCAAGAGCATGAACCTGAATCAGGAGGCGATCCTCAGGATCTCCGTCCGGAACAGCGGCAGCTCCGACGCCATGAACGTCAGGGTCCTCGACGAGCTGCCCGATGGCCTCAAGTACCAGTCCAGCCAGCCCGAGGCCAACGTCGCCTCGCAATCGCTCCTGAGCTGGTCGTTCCACGCGCTGCCGGCCGGGTCCGAGCAGGTCATCGCCGTGAAGGTGATGCCGGTCAAGACGGGGGCCTACGACCATGCCGCGACCGTCCTGTTCCAGACCGCCAGCCGGTCGCAGACCCAGGTCTTCAAGCCCCTGCTCAAGGTCGATCAGACCGTCAGCAAGGCGAGCGTCCTCAAGGGGCAGCCGGTCGAGTTCAAGATCGGCGTCACCAACATGGGCGACGGCCCCGCGCGCAATGTCACGATCCGGGCCAAGCTCAGCCCGGGACTCCGACACGGCACGGATGACAAGAGCGACGAGCAGACGCTCGAGCTCACCATCCCCACCCTGGCGCCCAACCAGCGCGAGGAGCTCGACCCGCTCGTGGTCTCGCGATCCAGGGGGGCGACCAATCCTGTACCGTGACCGCCTCCAGCCCGGACGTCATCCCGTTCGTCAAGGAAGAGGCCGAGAACATCAAGACGGTCACCGTCGTCCAGCCCCTGATCAAGCTCTCCATCGTCGCGCCCGACAAGCGATTCACGGACACGATCGCCGCCTATGAGATCAAGGTCGAGAACCCGGGCACGGCCCCCGCGAGGAAGGTCCGCGTCGTCGCGTCGCTGCCCGTCAGCGGGCGACTCCTGGAGGCCAAGGGAGCCCGATACGACGCCGAGACCCGGCGCCTCCAGTGGACGATCGACCAGATCGAGCCTGGCGGCAAGCGGTCGTACGGCTTCTCGGTCCGCATGGGAGGCGTCGGCTTCTACGAGATCAGCGCCGAGGCCCGGGGCGACAGCAATCTCGAGGCCCGAGACCGCCAGCGCACCGAGGTCGCCGGCATGCCGGATGTCGACCTGGTCGTCAGCGAGCAGCTCCGCGTCGTGGACGTCGGCGGCAAGACCACGTTCAAGATCATCCTGCGGAATTACGGCACCAAGGAAGCGACCAATCTGAAGATCATGGCCACCCTCTCCAAGAACCTGAAGGCCGTGGAGACGGCCAAGCTCCCCGCCGGCATCGAAGGACACCTGGCCCCGGGCTCCGACGGCAATGAGGTCCTGTTCGTGGACGAGAAGGGCAACGGGATCAAGAAACTCGGGCCGCAGCAGGAACTCGTCATGGGGATCGTCGTCGAGGTCACCGGCGCGGACCCAAAGGTGGCCACGTGCAAGGTCTCCGTCACGCACGACGACCTCACCGATCCCTTCGAAGACATGGCCCGCATCAAGGTCATGCCCTCGCGGATCACGTCGGCCGGTAGCCCGTGAGAGGCTCGATCGATCGCGAAACGTCACGCCCGCCCGACCGCCTGAACGCCGCACTCCCGCCCCCCTTTCGCGGGAGTGCGGCCTTCAGGCGGTTCCTGCCATCGGACCGGCGGACCTCGCGCGCCGATTGGGCGCCATCGCGGCGCCTCGAGGTATCGGGATCGCCACCATATTGACGACCCTCCGCCCCTCGTCGACAATGCGGTTCAACGTGTGCACGCCCTTCTTCCGCGCCAATGCACCAAGCTAATTCTGAGGTTTTTCTCATGAAAACCGAGGATTCCGTGCCCAGGACCGCAGGCGAAACGAGCGAACCTCCCCGGCCGCGAACCCTCTCGCGGCGCCAGTTGATGCGGACCGGCGGCGCGGCCGCCACCGCCTTCGCCATCGTCCCCCGACACGTGCTGGGCGGGGCCGGATTCGTCGCGCCCAGCGAGAAGATCACCCTGGCTTGCATCGGCTTCGGGACCCAGGCGATCCGGGAGATCGGCGGCATCCTCGCCAGCCCGGACGTGCAGATCGTCGCCGTCTGCGACGTCGAGAAGGACGGGGCCCACTACCTGGAATGGGGCAAGAACCAGATCCGCGACACGATCCGCCGACTCATCGGCAACCCGACCTGGCGAGAGGGCTCCAAGCACGTGCCCGGCGGCCGAGACGTCGGCAAGGAGGTGGTGGAGACCTATTACGCCAAGCAGCGAGACCGGGGGCAGTACAAGGGATGTGCCACCTACGCCGACTTCCGCGAGCTGCTGGACAAGGAGAAGGATGTGACGGCCGTCAAGGTGATGACGCCCGATCACACCCACGCGGCGATCTCGCTCGCGGCCCTGAATAAGGGCATGAACGTGATCGTGCACAAGCCCCTGGCGAATCGCCTGCTGGAGGCCAGGGCCGTCATCGAGACGGCCGGCTCGAAAAAGATCGCCACCCACTTCATGCCGGCCAGCGAAGGCGCCGGTCAGAAACAAGCCGTGGAAATGATCAAGAACGGCGCCATCGGGACGCTCCGCGAGATCCACAACTGGTCGATGCGGCCCATGTGGCCCCAGTTCTCGACCCTGCCGGCCGACACGCCTCCCGTCCCCTCCGGTTTCGACTGGACCCTCTGGCTCGGCCCGTCGCGCGATCGCCCGTATCACCCCAATTACACCCACACCAATTTCCGCGGCTGGTACGAGTTCGGCGCCGGGTCGATCGCCGACATGGGCCATTACAGCCTCTGGCCGATCTTCCAGCTCTTCGACCTGGATTCCCCGTTCAGCGTCGAATCGACGCCCAGCCACCTCTGCACGGTCTCGGAAGACATCTGCCTGCGGATCAAGAACGACTACTCCTTCCCCGCCGCCTGCACGATCCGCATGAGATTCGCGCCCAAGGGGGAGCGTGCGGCCCTCGACATCACCTGGTATGACGGCGGCATCAAGCCGCCCGTACCCGAGGAACTCCTGGCCGAGGACAAGGAACTGGCCGAGGAAGGTATGATGTTTGTCGGCGACAGGGGGAAGATCCTGGGGGGCTTCCGCGGCGAAAACCCGCAGTTGATCCCCGAAGCAAAGATGCGCACCTATCGCACGGCGCACAACTTGCCCGAACCGGCCCCGCGACAGCGCCGCGGCGGCGGCGGTCGGCAGGGGGGCGACCCCTCGGCGCGCAATGCCGCATGGATCTCGGCCTTCAAGGGAGGCCCGGCGAGCTACGGCGATTTCCAATTGGCACGCCCGATCAGCGATGCCATGAACCTGGCCTCCATCTCGCTACGACTCGGCGGCCGGAGACTCCTCTGGGATTCCGCCCGCGGCAAGATCACGAACATACTGGATGCGAACCGGTTCCTCACGCGCGACTATCGCCCGGGTTGGGAAATCTAAACAGAGGCATGCTCATGCATCTTACGTCCAGACGAGAGTTCATGAAGAGGGCCGCGGCCAGTTCCGGCGCGGCCGGGTTCCTGCTCGCGAATGCATCGGAGCTCCGGGCGAATCCGCTGGGCCTCCCGATCGGGAGCCAGGTCTATCCCCTGCGTTCGATGCTCAAGAACTTCCCCGCGTTCGCCGGGATGATCGCCGAGATCGGCGTGACGCGGCTCGAGCTGTGCTCGCCGATCGGCTACGGCCGCGACTTCGCGTCGCTCGCGAGCGGGAAGGAAGTCCGGAAGATCCTGGCCGATCATGGGATGAAGGCCGAGAGTTCCCACTTCAGCATGGGTGAGCTGCGCAAGAGCCAGGAGAAGAGCATCGAGTGGGCGAAAGACGTCGGCATCACGCAGATGATCACCGCGACCCTGGGCGAAGGGAACGGCGGCAACAGCCCGACGCTCGACCAGGTGAAGCGGGCGGCCGACGAATACAACAAGATCGCCGCGGTGGCAGCGAAGGCCGGCATCCAGCAGGGTCTGCACAACGAGGGCTTCGAACTCTCGACGGTGGATGGCAAACGGACCTACGACCTGCTGTTCGACCTGCTCGATCCGAAGCTGGTGAAGTTCCAGTTCCAGATGTCGACGATCACGGCCGGCCTGGTCGGCGCCGAGTACTTCCTGAAGTACCCCGGCCGCTTCATCTCGATGCACCTCCAGGACGTGGACATGAACGCCCCGGTCCCGGCCCCGTCGCCGAAGACCACCAAGGCCGGACGACGCGGAGGAAGACGCCCTCAGGTGGCGGTGGGCCAGGGCAGCATCGAGTGGGCGAAAACCTTCACCGCGGCGAAGACCGGCGGTGTCCAGAACTACTTCGTCGAGCAAACCTGGGAACTTACGAAGCAGAGTGTCGCGTATCTCAAGACCCTGAAGGTGTAATCGCGGCCGGTATTCCAGGAGCCTCAGCGTCTCCACTCGAAAGTCGGCGATCGTGTCCCGAGGTGTGTGAGCATGAAGAAATCCGTAACCATTGCGACAATTGCACTCGGCCTGCTGGCGGCGATCCCGCCCGCGAACCTACCCGGCCAGGAGGCGCCGGCAAGCCGGTACGCCGCCACGCGCAATTACGCCCGATGGGAGAAAGAGGTCGCCGCCTATGAGGCGGCCGACCGCCAGAAGCCGCCTCCCAAGGGTGGCATCCTCTTCATCGGCTCCTCGACGATCCGGCTCTGGAAGACGCTTGCCGATGACTTCCCGGACCACAAGGTCATCAATCGCGGCTTCGGCGGCACCGAGATCGTGGATTCCACCCACTTCGCCGACCGCCTGATCTTCCCCCACGAGCCGAAGCAGATCTTCCTGCGGGCCGGGGGAAACGACATCCACGCCGGACGGCTCCCGCGGGAAGTGGCGGCCGACTTCGTGGAATTCGTCCGCGTGGTCCACGGCCGCTTGCCCAGGACGGAGATCCTCTTCATCGGCCTGAGCCCCGCGCCCGCGCGATGGGGCGAGGCGGACAAGACGCGCGAATTGAACCGACTCGTCCGCTCCATGGCCCTGGAGATGCCGCGCGTCGGCTACGTGGACGCCGACGACATCAGCCTCGCCCCGGACGGACGTGCCCGCCCCGAGCTGTTCGTCAAGGACCGGCTCCATTTCGCCGCGGAGGGCTACAAGCTGCTCGCGGATCGCGTCCGTTCTTTCCTCACGCCGTAGTGGATGTCGGGCTTCGGCACCGCCAGGCCAGGTTCCGCGGGCTGCGACTCGGTCCGGCAATCGCCTCGATTCTAGCACGGACAGATTCCCCGTCAAAGTTCCTCCTCAACCCGAACTGACCGGGACAACCAGCCCGCATCGGGGAGAAATCGACCGCTCCTTCCCGCTCCTGGAGGGCCAGCCGCGAGCAAATCCGGATTTTTTTTGATTTCCGCATCTGCCTCCCTGTTCAAGAGTTCCGACGGCCATCGACCGGAATCCGCGGGATCGTCCCAAGACACTGGGATCGACAGCGTCTCGGCCCTGACAGTGACGGTCCCTTTCCACACCAACCCGAAGCGTCAGCGAGGTCTGCCGCAAGTCCTTGCGGACGAATGGGAAAGAGCCTCGCTCACGCTTCGGGTTGGTGTAGAGGGCAGGCGGCATAGGAGCTCTCAAACTGTCAACTTGCCGATGGGATACTTTGGGACGATCCCGAATCCGCGCCGGGGGCGTTCATGAAATTCTCAATCCGGCGGCATGTTGATAGTAAGGCATCGTGCGCCAGCGCATCCAGCAAGGGGGCCGCTCCTCTCGATGCACGACTCCGACCCGTCGCTCCATGATCGCGGTGAGATCTGTCAGGCTGTGTCCAACGTGGCCCCAGTCCACCCGGGGCATCCATCCGTGGGAGATCGAAAAACCCCCTCGGGCCGGTCGGACAGACGTCGCGACGGAGGATATCGCCTCGGCCGCCACGAAAAGCTCCACGTCTGTTGGAACTCACGGAGTCCTGGTATAAATTCATAACACACCTCGTCGTGCGTTCCGTCCCGGTAGAGGACTGGCAAGGGGAGATCGGCTCATGAATCGAATATCTCTGCGGATCGCGGGTTCTTTCCTGGTTGTGCTGCTCGGGACGGGGTTCGCCGCTCGGGGCGAGACCAGGACCATTGCCCGATGCGGCGAGGGGTTCCTGGAGGAGGTCGACGGCTCGCGCGTCCTCCACGTCAAGGGCGACCCCTATCAGATGGGCTATCAACAAGGGGCCCTGCTACGCGACGATATCCGCGAGCTCGTCCATTTCCTGTTCGACGTCAAGGCGAAGGAGATGCGCGTCGAGCTCGGCGGCATCAAGTTGCTGGACCCGAAGCAAGTCATCAAGGGGATCGTGGCCACTCAGCGCAAGCATATTCCCGATCGGTTCTTCGAGGAGATGCGCGGGGTCGCCGACGGCGCGGGGATGGACGTCCAGGACATCATCGTCGCCAACTTCATCCCCGAGCTGTTCCACTGCTCCGGATTCGCGCTGAGCGGCTCGGCGACGAAGGACGGCACCCTTTACCACGGCCGGATCCTCGACTACGGGTGCGACTGGAAGCTCCAGGAGCACGCGATCCTCACGGTCGCCGAGCCCCGGGGCAGGATCCCGTTCGTGAATGTCACGTATGCCGGGTTCATCGGGTCGGTGACGGGGATGAACGCCGATAAGGTCTCGATCGGCGAGATGGGCGGCCGGGGCATGGGCCACTGGGACGGCGTCCCGATGGCGATGCTGGTCCGCATGGTGCTCGAGGAGGCGGACACCCTCGACCGCGCGATCGCCGTCTTCCGCGACCACAAGCGGACCTGCGAGTATTACTTCGTGATCGCCGACGGCAAGACGGGCAAGGCGGTCGGCATGGAGGCGTCCTGGAACGTCTTCGCCACCATCGCCATGGGCGAGAGCCACGCCAAGCTACCCGTCGCCATCAAGGACGCGGTGGTCCTCTCGGCGGGCGACCGCTACAAGGAGCTGGCCCGTCGCGTGCAAGGCGGCCTCGGCACCTTCGACGCCGAGTCGGCCCGGCATCTCATGGACCGCCCCGTCGCCATGAAGTCGAACCTGCACAGCGTCCTCTTCGAGACCACGACGACCCGCCTGTGGGTCGCCCACGCCTCCAAGGACGGCAAACCGGCCGCCGAGCAGCCCTACCGCGCGTTCCAGCTCATCGACCTGCTCAAGCATCAGCCGGACCCATCCTCGACGGCCCTCCCCGCCCCCCCGGCCACCCCCGCGCAGGCCGCCCGGTGACCGAGGAGGATTGCAGATTACAGATTCCAGATTATAAATAAGATGATGCTGGAATCTGTCATCTGGAATTTGCCATCTACAATCCAGTATATGGAATCCGGATTTTGGAATCCGGATTTTGGAATCTGCGATCTGCCATGCCTCGCTGGTCGAAAGGGAGAACTGCCCGATGCGGACGATGTGGATTGTCGCGGCCCTTGCCTTCGCCGCGAGCGATGGTTTGCCAACCGCCGTCGCCCAGGACAAGAGGATCGACCTGAGCACCAAGGACGGGGTGGCCGCGGTCAAGGGTCAGTGGAAATACCACGACGTCAAGGTCGTCGAGGTGGAAGGCAAGGGGCCCGACGGCAAGCCCAACAAGACCTACAACATCGACCCTCCCGGGGACCGGGCATCCCGGCCCGACTACGACGACAGCCAGTGGGAGGCCCTCGCCCCCGAGGCCATCAAGGGTCAACGGGCCGCCGGAGGCGTGTGCTTCTGCTGGTACCGGATCAAGGTCACCATCCCGCCCGAGGCCGCGGGCAAGGCCGTCTTCTTCCGGACGACCGTCGACGACTACGGCGAGATCTGGATCGATGGCAAGCTGCCCAGGACCGTGGGCAAGGGGGGCGAAGCGATCGTCGCCGGGTTCAACGTGCCTAACCGCGTCGAGTTGAAGGATGCCCAGCCGGGCAAGGTCTACCAGATCGCCATCTTCGGCATCAACGGCCCGATCTCCGCCGCCCCGTCCAACTGGATCTTCCTCAAGGATACGTATCTCGACATCGTCGACAAGAAATAATAGTAGTTTGTTAGAGCGTGTGAGGAGCTGTCAGCCGGACATTCCCATTTTTTCCGGCTGTAGCCGGGGTCTGTGCCCCCGGGATCGAGCCCCCGGCCTCGTAGAGGCCGGCTACAGAAGAGGTAGCGGTTCATAACACGCTCGAACTCCCCGCAGTGATCGATCCAGACACCAAACCGCCGCCGGGCGAAACGCATGAGTATGACGATTCTGGAAACCAACATCGGATCGGGCAAGTTCCCCAGGCGACGGGGCAAGGTCCGGGACGTCTACGACCTGGGTGATCGGCTGTTGCTGGTCGCCACCGATCGCATCAGCGCATTTGACTGGGTCATGCCCAACGGCATTCCCGACAAGGGTCGGGTCCTGACGGGCCTGAGCGCCTACTGGTTCAAGCACCTCAAGGTCTCCGATCATTTCCTATCGACCGATTTGGACGAGTTCCGGATCGAACTGACCCCCGAGGAGCGCGAGGCGCTCCGAGGTCGCGCGACCCTGGTCCGCAAGGCCCGCGTCGTGCCGTTCGAGTGCGTGGTGCGCGGCTACCTTTCGGGCAGCGCCTGGAAGGAGTATCGCGCGTCGGGGACGGTCTGCGGCATCAGGCTGCCGGCCGGGCTGGTCGAGAGCGACCGGATCGACCCCATCTTCACGCCCGCGACCAAGGCCGAGACCGGCCACGACGAGAACGTCTCGTTCGACGTGATGGCAAGCGCCGTCGGCAAGGAGGTCGCCGATTCGTTACAATCGATGAGCCTGGAGGTCTACCGGATCGCCGCGGACCACGCCCTGCGGAACGGGCTGATCCTGGCCGACACGAAGTTCGAATGGGGATTCGACGACCGCACGGGCGAGCTCCTGCTGGTGGACGAGGTGCTCACCCCCGACAGCTCGCGATACTGGCCCTGGGACGCGTATCATCCCGGCGGCCCGCAACCGTCGTTCGACAAGCAGTTCGTCCGCGACTGGCTCGAGTCGACCGGATGGGACAAGGCGAGCCCGCCGCCGGAACTGCCGGAGGACGTCGTGGCCAAGACGCGCGCGAAGTACGTCGAGGCGTACGAACGACTGACCGGCGGGGCGTTCCCGTACCGTTGAATGAAGAAAGTCTCATGCTACGATATCTGACCGCCGGCGAGTCGCACGGGCCGGCGTTGACCGCGATTGTGGAAGGGTTCCCGTCGGGCGTCGTGCGCGACGCGGTGCCCATCGACCGCGAGCTGGAGCGTCGTCAGGGTGGCTACGGCCGAGGCAAGCGGCAGAAGCTGGAGACGGACCGGATCATCG
>JBKQHM010000298.1:0-3320 GCA_052148775.1 Isosphaeraceae bacterium
CGAGGCTCCGTCTGAGCCGGGTCGCGGTACGGCTCGGACGGAGCCTCGCCCTCCCGGAGTCTTGCAAGCGACGTTGTGGCAAGGTCTCCCGACCCTGCCACTGAGCCGACCGAACGTCTCCCACGCCGACGGGAGACCTGCGGTCCAGCACCCGGCGGGGTCGGGAGACCCGCGCCGAACAAGCGGAGTGAAACACCCGGATATGCCCGATAATGTCCTCAAGCTCGGACTCCCCTCCGGAAGCCTCCAGCAGGCCACGATGGAGCTGTTCAAGAAGTCCGGCTATTCGATCGCCCAGACGTCGCGGAGCTACTACCCGCAGATCGACGACCCGGAGATCTCCTGCACGCTGTTGCGAGCCCAGGAGATCGCGCGGTACGTCTCGGACGGCGTGCTCGACTGCGGCCTGACCGGATACGACTGGATCGTCGAGAGCGGGGCCGACGTGGTCGAGCTCGGGGAGCTGGTCCTCAGCAAGGCCAGCCGGCGACCGGTCCGATGGGTGCTCGCCGTGCCCAACGACTCGACCATCCAGTCGGTCAAGGACCTGGAAGGGAAGCGGATCGCCACCGAGGTCCTCAACCTCACCAAACGCTGGCTGGCCGAGAACGGCGTGACGGCGCACGTCGAATTCAGTTGGGGCGCGACCGAGGTCAAGCCGCCGCTCCTGGCCGACGCCATCGTCGAGGTGACCGAGACCGGTAGCTCGCTGAGGGCCAACAACCTGCGGATCGTCTGCGATCTGCTCCAGAGCACGACCCGGTTCATCACCAATGACGCGGCGAGCCGCGATCCCTGGAAGCGCCGGAAGATGGACGACCTGTTCCTCATGCTCCGCGGCACGATCAACGCCGAGGGCAAGGTCGGCCTGATGATGAACGTCCGGCAGGAGCATCTGCCGTCGGTCCTCTCGATCCTCCCCGCGCTCCAGAACCCGACGATCTCCCAGCTCTCCGACGGCCAATGGGTCGCCGTGAACACGATCCTGGACGAGGCCCGGGTCCGCGAGCTGATCCCGCGCCTCAAGGACGCCGGCGCCTGCGGGATCGTCGAGTATCCGCTCAACAAGATCATACCCTGACCCGAGCGGGCTCATCGGGTAGACTGGAGGGCCGGTGCAAGGCCGAGGATCGACCACGGCCGCCCGAATACTTGCAAGGAAGGCGACGGGCCCGGATAGATCCGCGTTGAACGAGGCGAAGGCCATGAATGACGAGACGATCGATCGGATCGATGCCCTTCTGAAACACCACGGGGACGAGGGGGCCATCGTGACGGTTTCCCCGTCGCTCGCCTCGCCCTCCTCCGAAGAGGATTTTGAGGACGCGTATCAGAAGATCGGCTGGTGGAAGGGGCCGAACGCGACACCCGAGACACGCGCGCGGGTACGTGAGTTCTGGCGGCTCCAGGGCGATCGGGGCCTGGGCTGGCTCGTGGGCCGGCTCCGCCGGGAGTGGCACATCGACCTGCTCGACGGGGTCGCGAGCATCCTGGCCCAGGCGGGCGGTGCCGCCATCGTCCCGATCCTCGATGAGCTGGAGCATCAGCCCCGGCGCGACCAGGCCGAGGCCCTGCTCAAGGCCCTCGGGTGGATGGGCGAGGGAGGAATCTCGGTCCCGCCAACGTCGGCGAAGCGGTTGGAGGCGGCCCTCTTGATGTTCCTGCACCAGGACGAGGCCGGACTGCGCGAGTGGGCAACTCGAGCGGTGCGGGTACTCCCCCGGGAACAAGCCTCTGCGGTGATCGGCAGCCAGCTCGATGGAGAATCGGACCCCGATGTCCGGCAGGCGATCGAAGAGATGGTCGCCGCGATCGAGATCGGACGGGCCTGAGCGATGTGGCTGTTGCGATGTGCCCGAAAGAATCGCTGGGAAGACCGTCGCGCCGACGATCCTTCCCACGTCGCCGAGGCCGCGAGAGATCTGAGCCTCCGTCCCGGCGAGGACGGCCTCTCCCTCTTCGAGGTCGCGGATGAGGAGGAAGGTCGGCGCGTGGCCACCAGCATTGGGGTCCATAAGATGCTCACACTCGGTCGTGCGGATCATGTCGATTACATCCTGATCCCCTCGGATGATTTCGCGCGGTTGGGGCTGGCCGTCGTCCCGGAACCAGATCTTCGTCTCGGACCCGAGTTGTCCGCACTCCACCGGGAGGCCAAGGGGATCACGGATGAGATGAGCCTGAAACTGGCAGCAGCCATCCTGGAGACCGGGCAAGTCCAGGTGAATCGGATCAAGAAGCAGGACGTCGAGAAGGCCGCGACAGGAGCTTGATCTCCAGCTCGTGGAATCGCCGAGGTCGCCTTCGCGAGCCATCTCATCATGAATGGAAGTTGTCGGACCATGGAAACCAAACGCCGCCGTTCAACGCGATCGCAAGTCCCGACAATCGAAACCGCGGAATCCCCGCGCGATCGCTGGGCCAAGGCCGTGCGCCATCTCCGGCGGGTGGACTCCCATCTGAAGGCGATCATCGACCGGGTCGGACCTTGCTCGCTCGAGCCACGCGCGGATCGGTTCGGGACGCTGGTCCGCGCGATCATCGGTCAGCAGATCTCGTCGAAGGCCGCCGCGTCGATTCATAACCGGCTCGTGGCGATCGGCGGCGAGCCGCACCAGCCGTCGCGGTTGATCGAGCTCGGGGAATCCGCGTTGCGCGGCGTGGGTCTTTCGGGAGTCAAGGCGCGTTACGTGCTCAACCTGGCCGAGGCCGTCGGCTCCGGGGCGGTCCCGCTCGACGAGATCGACGACTCCTGGGACGACGCGAAGATCACCCAGTCCCTCACCATGATCAAGGGGATCGGCGTCTGGACGGCCGAGATGTTCCTGATCTTCTCGCTCAACCGGCCCGACGTGCTCCCCGCCAGCGACCTTGGTGTCCGGGTCGCCTTGAGGGACCGTCACGGCCTCGCCGAGTTGCCGAAGCCCAGCCAGTGCCACGCCCTGGCCGATCCCTGGCGTCCGTATCGCAGCATCGCCAGTTGGTACCTCTGGAGGGGCCTGGATACGCCGCAGACCCCGACCATCGTCACGGTCGAGGAAGAGGCCCCGTCGCCGCGACGCAAGCGGATGGCCCGTTGAGGTCATCGATCCCCCAGTCGCTGAAGGAGCTCGAGGTAGACTCATGACATTCGACCTGATCATCAAAGGTGGCTGGGTGATCGACGGCACCGGCGGGCCGCCGTATCGGGCCGACGTGGCCCTGCTGGAATCGATGATCGCCGACGTCGGCCGGCTCGACGGGGTCGAAGCCGCGCGCGTCCTCGACGCGACCGGTCGGTACGTCGTCCCCGGCTTCATCGACGCCCACGTCCACGGCGA
>JBKQHM010000299.1:0-15281 GCA_052148775.1 Isosphaeraceae bacterium
CGTCGCGTACCGGAGCGACTGGAGCTGGAGGCAACCCCCGCCCTATCCGCCGCCCAGGCCGCTGACCGGCCAGTGAACCGTCGGCGCGGGACCCCCGGATCGCGTCGATGACGTCGCTCGCGGTCCGCGACGGGAGAAGGCTCCGGTGAGACGTTCTGACCTTGGCCGCCGTCCTTCGAGCGGGCGATACCTGCGCCGCCTGCGTAACCCGGCGGCCGTACGCCAACGTACAGAGGCGGCCGCCTGCGGACATCCCGAAGCAAACGGGACTCTCGATCCAGGGACGATCGATGTCGATCGCATCATGTGGAATCCTCGGGGTCCAGGCCGGATGGCGCATCGTCAAGCCGAGCACACTGGTCCCGAGAGATGGCCGGTCGAACGCGACTGGCCCTGCAGACGGGCGAATGTCAATTTGTCGACGGGAGCCGTCTGGGTGACTGGGCCTATCATGGGCGAGACATGACATCCTCTATTCCCTTCCTCGTCGGCCCCCTGCGTATTAACTCCTCGACGCCTGTCTTCCAGACACACCTCCTTTCCAAGCCGACTTTCCCCGATATCGGGGAACTTCGAACCTATCCTCCTGAAGGTGCCACGAACCACCGACATCCGTCCCTTTATAGAGGTCTCTATGCCACTCGTTGACTTAGACCACGTGCGTTGGCCTGGCCGATCTCTCGGCTTGCGACAGTAACTCACGCGGAGATCGTCCCGGCCAGGCTTCCGCTCCGGCCACTTCCTGCCGTGAACTCGCGAGGGCTCGCCGAACAGTTGCCCGGCGGTATGCTCTGCCTTCTCGGTGGTCTGGACCAAGGCTCGTCCTCCCTTCGGTTGGTAAGTGCTCTCTCGAACTTCCCCATGTCGGAGAAAGGTGCGGCCCTTCGATGGTGGCCCCTTTTGGGCGCCGCCGCCAGGGAGGTCGCCGCCCATCCGGGCGGCCCGGAATGCCATGTTGCTATCGACCTCCACGAGGACGCCGTATGTCGCCCACGCTCATCCTTTGACCTGGTCGGCGTGAGGATGCGTGTGGAGCCTCCGGGGTTCGCCCGGCCGCGATGTCCTCGCGGCACCGGCCTGGGAGCTGAGGTTGTAGCGGCCGACCTGGAAGGTGGATCCTCGGTAGCGATGTCGAGTTCATTGCTTCGCGGCCCTCCTTCCGTCGATTGCGGCCACCTTCAGTGCGTCATCGGGCCTGGCTTCCTCGGACGACGCTGCAGGCGGACCGCGCGGGGTGGGTCATTGCATGAGATAACGGGCTCGTTCAGATCGGCGACTGCCTCCGGCGGATCGGAAGTACGATGTACGGCCGGTCAACCCGACATGCGAGAACGTCCCGACGGGGTTTGTCAGCATCAGGTCGGCCGCGCGCCGAGGTGTTATGCGGTCCACGGACGTGCCCCCCGATGGCCGTCGAGCCTCCCCGACCCGCTGGGCTCGGTTCGAATCAATGTCACCCGGTCGAGAATCGGGCACAAGCCGAAGGTGCTGTGATTCCGCTCGTGATCGCTGGTCTGTTCTCAAGACGACAGGGGAGACGGATCGGACCCACGCCACGCGACATTCCCCGACGTCGGGGATAGTCGGCGTCGGTCCCGCCGGACTCGACCGCGTCGATCGGGTGGTGGAAGACGAGGCGTAGGTCAGTGCAACGACCTTAGCGCCAGACCGGTAGCCACCGCGGCCGGGACCCTTCGGGGAGCGCGTGCTATCGATTATCAACTGGTGCCACGTGGCCCTCACGATCGGCCGGAGAACGGCCGCCATCCGGGTCCTCGAGGAAATCCGCGGACCCGCGTTGTGCCCGACCGGCCTCACATTCACAATTCCGCTCCGGCCAACCGAGCACATCCCCGAGCGATCCGAGTGGTCAGGCCCGGCGTGCCGCATGGGCGGCCGGTACGACGATGACGCGCCCATGCCGAGCCCGGCTGTCGGAGCCGGGCCCGGGCGCGTGCGGTCGCATCAGGATGGATCGGCCGGAGGGCGGTAGCGAATCGGAGGGCGACCTCCTGGGCGCGATCCCGCCGTCTCGGCCGTCGAATCGAGGCAGTTATCCCCTGCTTAGGAGGCATCATGTCCATCACCGAAGTCTCGCTGGCCGACAGGCTCCAGGAGGCGATGGCAGCAGCCGAGCTGACTCCCTCGGACCTGGCTCGGCGCTCCCGCGTGCCCCGAAACGCCCTGTATCGCTGGCTCAAGGGCGAGAAAGCCCCATCTCGAGACCAGCTCGATGTCCTGGCCGCAGCTCTCCAGGTCGATCTGGCCTGGCTCGTCGGCGGCAATGGTCGGATCGATGAGACCGCTCGGCGAGGCGGGCGGGAGGATTGCCGAAGTCCGGCGATCTGGGGGGACTTCCGCCGCGCCCCGCAGGACGGCGGCCGCGACTTCGGCAATTCGAACGTCTGGTCGTTTGGCGACGGCCTGGACTCACTCGTCCGGGAGATCCTGCAGAACTCGAGAGACGCCGCGGCGACCGCCGATCGCAAAGTCGAGGTCATCTTCCGCGTCATCCGCCTATCTGGTGCCGACAAGCAAGCCTACCTGGCCGCCCTGGAGTGGGATGCGCTCGAGGGTCACCTGGAGGCGTCGGCATCGGGCGGCCAGAAGCTCGGGGCCTTGCTGCTGGAGGGCCTGGACCGGATGAGCGACCGGGACCTGCTCCTGCTCGTGGTCGAGGACTGGGGGACTGTCGGCCTGACCGGGCCGGAGCGCGGCACGGGCCACTTCACCGCCCTGTGCCGCAACAACCTGGATTCCAACAAGGACGGCACCGCCGGCGGCGCGTTCGGCCTGGGCAAGGCCGTGCTCTGGCGGGCATCACGGCTCGCGACCGTGCTCGTCAACTCGCACCTATCCCCGACCGAGGACGGCCGGTCGCGGTCCCGGATTATCGGGCGATGCGAGCTGGCCTGGCACAGGGCCGGAGATCTCGAATACGCCGGCCCTGGCTGGTTCGGCCGCCGGGAATCGGTGAGCGGTGGCGCCGTGTCGATCTGGGACGATGATGTCCTGGGCCGGCGCCTCTACCTCGACCGGCAGGAGAGCGGGACGTCGATCTGCGTGGTCGGGTTCCACGACGCCGCCTCGGACGGGGACAGGTCCCCCGAACTGCTGGCGCAGGCACTGGTCCGGGCGGCGGCCGAGCACTTCTTCCCCGCCATCGTGGCGGAGAAGCTGGCCGTGCGGGCGGAGGTCTTCGATGGCCGGCGCCCGTATGACGATCGCGTGCCGTCGTTCACGGCGGATGCGAATCCGGATGAGTTCACCCCGGCTTATGTCAGGATGCTCCGGGCCTTCCGGGCCGGTACAACCGTCGAGCACCTCGGTGATGCGGGCGCCGTCGCGAGCCGAGCAGTCACCCTCTGCCTGCCGGCCCGGACGGCCGATCCGCGGCATGGCGAGCAGTCCCACGAGGCCGTGTTGCTGGTCGCGGCCGACGAGGGATCGCCCGGCGGCGATGGCCATCTGGAACGTGTTAACCGCCTGGTCATGTTCCGCGGCGCGGGCATGGTGGTGCAGGACCAGTCCCTGCAGGGGGTCCTACATGGGGGCCCGTCCGGTGCATGTGCTGCTCCTGTGCGGCAAGGCTGCGGGGCTCCTCGTCGGCGGTTCGCGGCCTGAGTCAACGCGGATGTCGCGGCCGAGCAGTTCTTCCAGGCCGCCGAGCCGCCGGCCCACGACAAGTGGACGACGACCCCGCACCTCAAGGCGGCCTACCCGCGGGGATGCGTCTCCCGGCTGAAGCGATTCCTGGCAGAGGCCACCGAGCAGGTCCGGCACCTGATCAAGGCCCATCCGGAGGATTCGGGCGATGGCCCCCGCTCGCTCAAGGCGTTGTTCCGACTCGGCGACGAGCGGGTTCCCAACGAGCGGCCGCGAGTCGTCAGCTCGAGCGGCTCCGTGGACGAGGCCGGTCGTTGGTCCGTGACCGCGCGAATCCGCTTGAGGCCGGAATCGATCTCGTCCCGGCTCAGTCCGGCGGTCTACTTCCTGGGCGAGACCGGCGACGGCGAATCGGTTGCGTGGGAGTCGCTGGAAGCACATTCGCCCGGCTGCGTCGCCGAGGGCGGCAGCCTGGTGCTGCAAGCCGGGACCAGGGAGGTGCGCTTCTCCGTGTTGACCGACCCGCGGACTCACCCCGTGCCCGCGTCGGAATCGTGCGTTTCGGTGGAGATCAGGAAGTTCGTACTCGTCCGGGAGATCCGATCGTGAGTCGGGTGATCTATGCATACGGGACCCTCAGGCAGCGGCCGGCGCTCCGGATCACGGGGCTGCGGCTGGACGGTGTGGCAAGGCCCGCCTTGATCGACCAGGCGGGGTCCGCGCTCAAGCTGTTCCAGGACGGCTCGGCGTGGCGGCGTGCCGAGCTCGATCTGGAGCTGGTCGCCGATCGGGACTCCGTCTTGGAGTTCCACGAGCAACACGGTGACCTGTCGGCGGTCGCCGTCATCCATTGTCGGTCGACCGGTACCCGGCAGTCGGCACGGCTGACCCGATCCGAAGTGGAGGCCGGGCGATGGGGAGGCACCGTCGCGGTGGACCGCGGCAATTTCCGCGGCCGGGCCGAGGCCAATGCCCTCGTGACCGCCGCGGTCGGGGGGAAATCCCACAGGCTGGTGGCGGAGCCCGTCGGTTGGGCCCTGCATTTCGACGAGCCGGCGAACCTGCAACTGCAAGGCAGCCTGCGGGTGCGGTGGATGGACTTCACGGCCGAGGGCGCCGATCCGCTGGCCAAGCAGTTCTCCGACGCGTCCCACCTAGTCGCCTTCGGCACAGGGTAAGCGCCGCCGGAGGTCTGGCTGAATTCGGCGTTCGAAGGCCTCGAACCCCTCCTGCGAGGCTCGAACGCGGATGGGTCGATGAAGGGCGTCCACGACATGCTGCCGCTGGGCATCGCCCGGAGTGTCTGGATGGCGCTGGTCGCCGACGCCATGGCCGCGGTCCGCGTCGAGGGCGATGCGGCAGGGCCGGAGTGGCCGGAGGCCGCGTGGCAGGCCGAGGTGTTGCGCCGGGTCCTGCGCAGGGTGTCGTCGAGGAAGTCCGACCGCGAGCTGCTGGAGCTGGCGGCCACGGACTGGCGGACTCACCCGGGGGCCGCCGCATTCTGGGCGCGGGCCGAGGCGGCGGTCGGGGACCTGATCCGTGCCGATGAGACGTTGCGCAGGTTAATCGAGGAGGAGAGGGAGGATCTGACCCCATGAGCATCCTGAAAGGATTGGCCCCGGCTGCTCGAGTCCTGGTGTCCGACCGGGCGTTCCGCACCGGCGAGGCACCCCATGTCGACGCCACGCCGTATCTCGTCGAGGACCTGGGGCTGGGTCGAGAGATCCCGCTGGCACCGTTGCGGGCGGTGGTCGCCCGGGCCATGGGACGATTCAAGCCCGGGGAGTCCGACGCCTGGCTCGCCCCGCGGGTCCACGCCACGTTGCGGCTAACCAGGAGGGAGGCGGCCGACCGGCGAATCTGGGAATCCCTGGCCGTGGTCGAGCTGCCCGATTACGTCCGCTGGCGCTGGAGGAACCTCGAGGACGACGGACCGCCGGTCCCGATCGATCGGTTCCTCGGCGACGAGGCGACGAACGCCCTGTCACGGCTGTGGTGGGCGGCCGAGCTGACCCGGAACGCCGCGGACTACGGCCCGACCGTCAAGATGCTGGCCAGCCCGCGGTTCTCGGAGTCGTGGCTGAGGCTGGATCTGATGCATCACCGGGCCGCGGCGTTGGCGGTGGTGGACCTCCTCGGTTCGGGCGAGGATGAAACCGCCGCGACCGACGCCGGGCCTTCGACGGCCAGAGCGGTGGACGTCGCGCTGCGGACGTCCTCGCTGGACTCCCTGGCACCTGATCCCGCGACCGATGTCGAGTCGGTCCGCGAATGGTGCGACGAGCATGTGGATGAGACGCTCATGTTCCGGCGGCTCCCGGCGGGTCCGGACGAGGCGCCGGTGCCCGCCGAGGATGTGGCGGCCGTGCGGGGGCTCCTGGATCGGCTCATCCGGCAGAGCGGGGGCAAGGGCGCCCGGACCAGACGGCGAGGTCGGGCGAAGGCATCCCGGGCCTCGGCCCCGTAGGCCGGGGTCCCCGTCATCGGCGACGGTCCCGTGGCACGACATCCGGGGGCGAGCCAGGTCCTCTCCAGGGGACTCCGGGCCGCCCCCGTCCTCCAATGGTCCGGCCGGGGCGACGCGAGCGAGAGTTCCGTGTGCACTCCGGCCACCAGGCGCGTCGACGCAGAGATCACGAGCCGGACGCGACCAGCTCATCGCGCAACACACCACTTGCGCAGCGGCTTCGACGCCGAGCACTCGCCCCGACGCGCCAGGCCGTGTCGGCCAGAATCGTGGGGGCCAGCTTCGCCGCCCGCTCGCGAAGCCGGCCCCCCTCACGTCCGCGTTACTCCTGGCTCGACCTCGCCACTCGCCGGTCCTACCAGCTCCTTCGCCGCGGCGAGGTCGGGGAGCCGGTCCCGGATTCGCTCGGCGTCGGTTGCGGCCCAGGCGCGATCATTCCCGGCATCATGCTCCTCTTTGGAGGGCATAGTTTCCCCGATGTCGGGGAAACTACGCCCCGGTTCTCTTCGCCTCCCGCTTCTCCGCGGCCCTCCGTTTGGCGGCTGCGTGCAGCCCGGCATCCCACTGGGCCGCGGCATTGAAGATGCCGGACGTCGCCCACATGCGCCGCCCTTTGCAGGCTGATAGATACGTGGCGATGACATTCGGACTCTGCGGAGCGGATCCGTTCAGCAGCAGGCTGCGCGGATAGCGCCAGACCCACGCCACGATCCTGGCGACCTGGCCGCGAGTAGGCGACTCGAATCGACGCAGCGAGGCCCCAGGCAAGTCGATGTCGCAGCCCGGTTCAACCGCGAAGAGCTGGCGGACGGCCAGTCCCCAGCCAGACGGCGACCTCTGGATGTTCACGGTGAGCACGTCCAGGGCACCGGCTGGAGCCAGCCTCCTGAGCTCGTAACCGCGCCCAGGCAGGACCTGGCAGGGCCCGAACTTGCGATTCGAAGTCCGATCCGAGATCGCGGCTGCCAAACCACCGCCGAGCCGATATGGCTCGAGGGCCGCAGGGTTGAACGACCGCGAGGCCGCGATGAGTGAATAGTTGCAGCACTCCGCACGATCGCCGTCCGCGAGTTGAGGGAACAGGGACCGGTCAATCCGCCGCCATACCTCCGCGGCCTGGCGGGCCCGACACCACGGACAAATGTGATGTTGCTTGCAGAAATTGGTGCGTGGCTTGACGACGACACAGGCAGGCCGACAGTTACCGAACTGAATCGCCCGGACCTCTGAGAACTCGCCGAGGCTAGAGCGAGCATGCAAGGCAGCACGGTAGGCGTGAGTCAGCCGGCTAACCATGCGCGCGGCATCTGTGTTGTCTGGGCGATTTACGACCGCCGGGAAGAGGACTGCTGTCCGCTCGACCAGCCCGTAATAACCACGATGGGGTCCCGTAACGACGAAGTTGTATGGGGCCATGCTATCATATTCCCTACTTCGTGATTGGGAAGTAATTACACTTGTGTAGTTACTTCTCAATACCTCCCCATGGGAGGGTATCTCTTCCCCTTCGTCGCTGTGTTGGGCTCTGGGTGGGGCACTCGCTACGCTCCACCCCACCCAGACCCACAGCTCCTCGGATAAGAAAGGGTAATTGCAGATGGTATTTTCCGGTCATGTTTCCGGAGGTGATGCATGGTATGTTTCCGGAAACACTTTCCCCTCGGCGGGACCGGCAGGCAGCATCCGTGATAGCTTGCTGACGGCCAGGACCTTCGCGAGGATGGCTGTTGCGGAGGTCAGGACCCATAGCATCCTCGCGGCTGCGTGGCATCGCGGTGAAGATTCGAACGCCTCCACGAGCCTCCAGGACCCTCGCGGCGCCTCGAGGGCCAGGACGGTCAACCAGGCGGCGTGGACGGACAGGCAGAGGCGGCAGGAGCCCAGATCGGCCAACCAACCGCCTCTGACCTCGATCACTGCCCTCGCGGTCGCGAACAGGCTCCCTTCGAGCCAGGTGTCGACGGCCGCGCAGGCAGCCGAGAGCGAGGTCGTCGTCCTCCTTTGATCCTTCGATCGAGGCGGCCGACCGAATTCGCAAGCGAATCCTAGCAGGTGTGGCTCTTGGGATCGATTCGACCCGAGAAAGTTCGCGGAGCGGGTCGCGTTTCATACGATCGGAGGGGAGGGGATGAAGCAAGCCGATCCGCCGATTGCTGGGCTTTTTTCGACTTCGGCCCGATGACACGGCGAGCGGCCCCGCTGCAACCGGCAGGCGCCGCCTCACCTCGGAGCTTACCGGGCGGGCGGCAGGGCAAATGGGCTCACAAACTTCGGCCGAGACTCGGGTTGCCTTATGCGGTCATGACGAACCCCTGGTGAAAAGAGAGGCGATTCTGACACCGGCCGGGCCCGGCGAACGGCCACGTCCCGGTCCATTCCGGAAGGTCGAGGCAGACCCCTTGTATCTTCCGCCATGGCTCCTCGCGGCGAATGATCCCCGAGCTTCCGCGGATGGGGGCCGCGGTGACGACGATGGCCGCATGTCCTGCAATGACAACGACACCTCGCAGGGAAGTCGCGACGAGCTACTGCCGTTGAGCGCCGGCATGGGGACGGAGACGGCTCCGGCTGTCATCCGCATCGGGGCCGCCAGCTCGGCGTGATGGCCGCACCGGGGGGCGGCGACGAGGCCTGGATGACATGGCCGCTGTCCATGACGCGTGCTTCGCGGCCCACTCACCTTGCAACGGACTGGGGACCGCCCCGTGGACGCGAGATGCGTGCAGCGGAGCGGTTCCCAGATCGGTCCATCGGACAGGCCGCAGGCCGGCCAGGACGAACGACTCCTGGCGCCAAGCTGCTGCCGTTTGGACGAAATCGCGAGCCGCCTCTCAATGCATGGGTCGTCCAACGCCCTGCCCAGGGCTTCCGTTCCCGTATTTCGGCGGCATGACGCCGTCTTACAACCGAGCTTCACCACCGTGGATCGGTCGTCGCAGCCCCGAGGTGCTCGACGCTTTCCATGGTTATGGCATGACCGATGACGACCAGGACTTTCCCCGATATCGGGGAAACTCACGCGGGTAGCACGATCGCCGCGGAATCCCTGATCGCGGTATGGGCATGCGATCTTGAGACTCGCGCGAGACCTGGCGCGGGCGGCCCATCCCGGCGGCCGCGCTCCGAAGGCGTCCCGCAGGCGACACGCCGGCCCGGTCGAAGCTGCGGGGCTCCATACCACGGGGAGACCTTGGGGCGGTCTGCCGCAGCGAGCCGGAGCTTCATGGGCCGAGAGCAGTCGCCGAGAGGTCAGCTCCGATCGCGTCACGAGCGAGTGCGGACGGATCGCTTGCGATGTCATTCGGCTGGTGATGTGGTGGGAACGGCCCGCGATCGGCCCGGCTCACGACCGGCTCCCTGCCGAGGACTGTGGGGCGATCTCCCGCAATCCCCGTCGATCCGCCTCCCCCATGAACGAAGGGACCACGGCCTAAGACGGCGCGCCGCTCCAGTCGAGTCACTTCGCACGGACCCGTACATCGCCCAGGGCACGAGTCTCGCCGGCCTCGAGCGTCAGGCCGGTGGCGAAGTCGCCAACGAAGGTGCCGCCACCCACCCGGGTGCCGAGATCATAGGCCATCCCGGGGATCAGTCCTTCGATCCGGAACCGCCCATCCTCGCCGATCGTCGGCTCGACCATCGGCCAGTAGTAGCCCGGGCCGAACCGACCCCGGCTGAACGTGACGTTGATCGTGACCCCGCGCCGCGGCCCACCGTCGTCGTCGAGCAGGCGACCGGTGATGGTCCCCGCCGGCCGGAGGCGCACGACCAGCGGCCTGTCCTCGTCTCCTCTGACCATCGCGACGGCCGCGAGCTTCTTCGCCGCATGTCGGAAGAACAGGGGCCGCGACTGCTTCGGGTCGAGGGCGATCGCTCGGAACGAGCCGGACGTGAGCGTGACCATGTCGGAACTCATAGTCCCGGGGCCGAGATTGAGGGCGACGCACCCAGCGAGCGGCTTGCCGTCGGGGCCTTGCACGGATCCCGGGCGCGTCGTCCCCGGATCCAGGACCAGGTCGCACGTCAACGACTCGGCGTCCTCCGCGGGATCGACCGCGGCGATCGCGTGGGTGAACTCGAGCTGGCAGATGTACGGATGGGTCCGGAACGAGCCGTGTTCATCGGCACCGGCGATCCCGTCGGCACCCCGGCCGATGAGATAATGGTCCTTCGTAGCCCGCGCCGCGATCAGGCCCCGGCCGGGCAGGCCGACCAGCTCGAACGAGCCGTCGGGTCGAGTCGAGACGGCTCCGCCATGGAGCCGACTCGCGTCGGCACGGCGTGGGTTGTCCACGAAGACGAAATACTCGATGACGGCCGGGACGGGCTCGCCCGTCGCCTTGTCGCTGACCTTGCCGCGAATCGCGACGCCGTGCTTCAACGCGAAATCGACCGTGGCGACCTCCGCCGTCCATCCGGCGTGGACCTCGGCCCTGGCCCCCAGGTAAGGGCTGAGTCGGGCCGGGGTCGGCCGTGATCCGATTGCCGGCCCCGCCCGGCATCCCCACCAGTCGGAACCGGCCGTCGGCGCCGGTGGTCGTTCGCAAGTAGTCTCTGCCGATGATCTCGTTGTCGGCGAAACGATCGCTCCGGATCGAGACTCCCGCCAGCGGCTTGCCGGAGTCCTTGTCGCGGACGGTGCCCTCGATCGGCCGCGTCGGTGCCGCCGCGTGATCGAAGGTCGCGCCGTGGAAGACGAGCGTGCCGAACTCGGGCTTGTCCCGCTGTACGGCGAGGCGATACGAGGGTCCGGGCCGGGTCCGCGCGTGGATGTCGACGAACGAGGTGACGATCGTCGGTCCCGTGATCCAGAGCGAGGCGACTCGCTCACGGCCGATGCCGGTCAGGCGAAACCGCCCGTCGACACCGGTGGTGACGGTGAGATCCTGACTCCAGCGGAACAGCTCCAGGCCGTTGGATAGCTTGCCCATCGCCGCGTCGTGAATATCCTTCGCCCCGGCCATCGCCGCCTCCCAGGCGGAGAGACCTCCATCGGGCGCGGCCATGAGGCCGATGGGCCTGACGGTCGCGTCCGGGACGGGCCGGCCTTCGAGGTCGATTACCCGCCCGACGATGGGCACGTCATCCCGGACCAGCTTGAGCGTCAACCCCTCGGCCTTCTCGGCGTCGGTGAACAGGGCCCAGGCCGGCCCGAATCCGCGGGCCAGGGCCACGATGGTGGGCCGGCTCCGGGTCGCCTGCTCTCTCCGCCCCTGCGTACGCGGGCCGGCTATGGAAAAGTGGAACACTCCGTCGGCGTCGCTGATCGCGTCCGGTCTCGGCGGGCTGGCCGAGAAGAGGTCGCCACCCCGCGGATCCGGCCGATAGGAATAGACCCGGGCGCCGGCGAGCGGCCGGCCGTCGGGGGAGACGACCCGGCCTCGGACCTCGATCGTCGGGCCCGACTCGGTCCCCGGCAAGCTGTTGTCCATGGCGGCCGGCTGCGACGGGGCCGCGGTCGGGGGATCGGCGACGACCGTGAGGCCCGGCACGCGTGGCGGGCTATCGGGCCGTCCCCCCGCCGAAGCGATCACCCCGACGCACGCGAGTGCGGTGACCGCCAGGACGGCCGCCGAAGCGATCGCGAGCCGGGTCATGAGCATCTCCCTGATCATGGCGTGCGTCAATGCGGCCACCGCCGCCGAGGTCGGCCCGCCGCTCATTGCCGCGCCGGCCGCGCGTACCCACGAGGCAGGTATCGCGGCCGTTGCCGATTCACACGCCGAGGCCATCACCATGGTCAGGGCCATGGGGGCCACGCCCCGACGAGTCAGGCGATCGCGCAGCCGATTCCAGGCCTTGGCCAGACGGTAGCAGAGCATCGGCACGGTCCAGTGCAGGCGGACGGCGGCTTGCTCTTAGGTGAGGCCCTCCAGGTCGCAGAGGACCACCGGCAGGCGCTCGCGCTCCGGCAGCCGGTCAATCGCCTCGTGCAGGATCGAGCGCAGGTCGAGGCCGGGACCGGTCGTCTTCGCGATTTCCATCGCCGCGATCTCCGCTTCGAGCCGACGCCTCTGCTCCGTCTCGCTTCTCGCCCGGACCGCGATGCGATAGGCCACGCGGTGCAACCAGCCGCCCAGGGCATCGGCGGCCCTCACGGAACCGGCCCTGCGGGCTAGCACGAGGAAATTCGCCTGGAAGGCATCCTCGACGTCGTGGTCGTGCTTGAGGACGGCACGGCAGGTCGCCACGACCATCGGCCCGTGCCGCGATACCAGGGCCTCGAACGCCGGCTCATCCTGGGAGTCGGCGTACCGGGACAGGAACTGGCCATCAGCGACACCGACGGCCGTTCCCGACCGGAAGAGGTCGCAAAGATGTAGCGAAGCCATCCCCGATGCGCCGGTCGCCATGATTCATCGCTCCCCGAGTCGTCTCATCTTCCGCACTGAAGTTAAAGAGGGGCCAGACTCCGACTTCACACGAAAAATGTTGGCGAGGAGCGCCGGTCGGCGATCACGCGGTCGCCGACCATCTGCCGGAAGACCCTGGAATCCAACACCTTGAGAGTGCCGCGTGCGAAGGAATCCGGCAAGTCGCCAATTCCCACGAGTCGGTGCCGACGAGCGTCTTGCCGGGAGCTGCGACGCGATCGCCGGCCCGACGACGGAAATCTCCACACCGGCCCGATCGCCGGTCGAGGTGCGCCCGCACGGCGTCGTCGCGTTCCGAGTCCGGGCGAGCGACGTTTCGTCGGCTCTGCGAATGACGCGCCGAGCCTGCTCGACTCCGAGGTCCACAATCTTGATCTGATCGTAGTGGGCTCCACGCGCCCGATGCGGTCCGGTTTGATGGCAGGACCGATGACGGTCAGAACTTTCCCCGATATCGGGGAAACTCGCGGGTAAACCGGATCGCCGCAGGATCCCTGATCGGTATGGGGATCGGATCGTGGACGCGCGCGTTCGCCGACGCGGGCGGTCCATCTCGACGCTCGACCCGAGAGAGGGGCCCGCAGGCGACAGGTCGGCCCGCTCGAGCTTCACGGTGCTACACGCCAGGAATGACAAACGGGTTGCCGCCACGGTATCGGACCGGGATCGGGCTGGAGTCCGGGCCGATCGCCCTGCGGCTCCCTCGAGGCGCTCGCTCGGAGCGACTCCCGCGGGACAACATGGTCTCGACCCCGCGGTGCGTTCTCCTCGGCCGCGGTAGCGGCAGGGTACCGACAAGGTCGAGGTGCTCGCCGGGACGACGGACCGGGCTGCTCCTCGCAATGGCGGAGATGGTCATTCGCAACGGCAGCCGGTAGGCCGCCGCCACAGGGCGTCCTCGTACGGCCGCGAACGCTCGTGGATCTCGTCGGCGGTTCGGGATCGACTCGGACAGCGGCCGGGTCGGACGGCACGGTGGCGGCCCCAGGAAGTCGGCGGCAGCGGGCTGGGCGGCGGTCGAGCGGTCCCCCATGCGCGGCACTCGACGGAGATCCGCCAGCCTCGTCGGGTTCGACGACGGAGCGACCCGAGGACAACGTAGTGGCGGCCCGCAAACGAGCCGTCCACGGGCCGGGCCGCCACTATGTTGTCCTCCATGGCCGCTACCCAGGCGATCGGCCAGCCTACTCCGCCGATCGACAACGGTTCGATCCAGGCAGACTCCGCGGAGGCGGCCGGGGAAGTCGTCCCCGGCGGTCCGGACCGCCGCCCTCGCCGTTCCCCATGGTCGCCTCTACCGGAGATCTCGGTGGAACGACGTCGTAGCGACGCCAGGGGACACGGCCGGGGCGACCCGAGACGATGGCTGCGTCGGGCAAGGCCGCCGCCCCCGGCGTCCCCGAACGGCCGCTACCCCACGCGGATTCCCTCCAGCATGCCGGGATCGACGTTGGCAGCACCAGGGTCGGACGAGATCGTGGCGGTCCGCAAGGAAGTCAGCAACGGGCTCGGTCGGCACCCCGGCGTCCTCCATGGCCGCTACTCGGGAGATCGGCCAACCGACCACGTCGATCGATGACGGCGGCGGCCTATGGCGGACTCCGCGACGGCGGCCAACGAAGTCGTTGCGTGAACCGGGCCGCCGCCCCCGGCGTCACCCGACGATCGCCACGCCCGGAGATGCGCGGCCAGTCATGGGGGTATCGACGTCAGCAGCGACCCGCAGAGACGACACTTCGGCGGCCGCTGACCATGGCGGTGGCGATCCCACCAGGTCCCTTCGCCGCGTGCGAGGGCCTGGCCGAAATCTGGAAGTCGTGGGCGGCCAGCAGGCAGAAGCCATCCGGGCGCCGCCCTGGCGAGGTGGCCGTCAGCCGCTGTCGACCCTGGCTCCGGCCGCCTCCGCTGGCGGGTTCCCGGGCCGCTGCCTTTTGGCGACCGACCGTGGAAGGTCCTCGACAGCAGCGACGAGGGGACCCACCGGCGGGGCGGCCGATGGGGGTCGGCCGTATCCCTGGAACCTTGGCCGCATTGCCATCCCGCCGCGGCACGCCCAGCGGTGAGCTTCTACACCACCCGACGCGGTGCCTTAGTCTCCATCGCGAGCGGACGTCGGGGGATGCCGACGAGGAGGCCGGACAACCCCCGCGGCTCCGAGGCCCACGCCGCGGGCGAGGTGCCCAGGCTGCGTTCCGAGGGTCGTGGCGGCCTTGCTGGCGCGACCGAGGGACCGATCGCTCGGAGACATAGACGGTGAGTCCCCGGTCGGCAGGATACTCGGTCGGTCGGTCAACCGGCGCGGGCGCCGAAGGCTCCAACTCCGGCCCTGCCGGCGTCATCCAGAGCGAATCCCGCGACGCTCCGCGGCCAGTACGATAGCAGCCCACTACTGCCGAGGCCGATCGGCGGCCAGGGACTTTTGCCGGAGCCGACGGGCGGCGCCGAGGTCGGTGTTCTGGACTGCCGGCCATGCGGCGGGCCAGGCGGCACAAACCGCGGCCAAGGCGACGGGCGGCGCCACGGGGTGGAAGTCGATGGTCGGATTGCCGGCAGCAGGGACCGCTGCCAGGCCGTATCTGCCGGTAATCGACCTGCGGTCAACAGGGCAGCCAGAATGGGCCTTTTCAGCGGTTTGCTGGGGCTTCGGCTCGAACCCTTCGGAACGATCATCCTCACGCGACAGAGGATTCGCGGGCCCGGTGCGGGACCGATGATGGCCTCAACTTTCCCCGATATCGGGGAAACTGACCGATCGCGAGATGACGTCAATCTCCGATGGCCTGGCCCCGGACATCGTGTCCGTCACGCAAACTTGGTCCGACGTCATCCGGGAT
>JBKQHM010000300.1:0-3234 GCA_052148775.1 Isosphaeraceae bacterium
AACTCGTTTCAAGCGTTAGGGTTCGGCCGCTGTTAAACTGGGTCACTGTTTGGGTAAGATCGGCGGCAATCGCCCAATGGCAAAGAGGTTGCGTCGATCACCTAAAGAATTCATGAATAATCCGGGCTAGACTTCTGGAATTTGGAATCCGCAATCCGATTCTCTCAAGAGCTCTGAGGTCGAACCCTGGTCCTCATTCCTCTCGATCTTCCCACCCGAAATCGCCGATCGGCCTCCGACGAGTTGCTGGTGGAATCGCGTCCCCGGGCGTTGTAAGCTGTCGGGACTTCGATTCACCGTCACACTTTCCGATCTCGGGGCATGAGCGACCAGAGCCGCGTCCCGAATGGAGGGCTCGTCATGCAATCCATTTCGCGTCGCGACTTCATTCAGCGGACCGCGCTCGGCCTGACGGCCGGCGGTGCCGCGCTGACGCTTCCCCGGCCGGCCTGGGCGATTCCGCCCATCGGCCGGAGTCGTCCCAGCCATCTCAAGCTCAGCCTCGCCGCCTATTCCTACCGGCAGTATCTCACGGCCAAACCGGCCAAGATGGACCTCTTCGACTTCGTCAACCTGGCCGCCGACATGGCCCTCGACGGAGTGGAACCGACGTCGTATTACTTCCCGCGCGACGTGACCCCGGATTATCTGAATCGCCTGAAGCTCCACGCGTTCAAGCTGGGCCTGGATATCTCGGGCACGGCCGTCGGCAACAATTTCTGCCTCGCTCCGGGGCCGAAGCGCGACGAGCAGATCGAGCTGGTCCGACAATGGATCGACCGAGCGGCCGAGCTGGACGCTCCGGTCATTCGCATCTTCGCCGGCAACGTTTCCCGGGGAATGACCGAGGCACAGGCCGTTTCCTGGGCCATCGAGGGCATCAAGGCCGTGCTTCCCTACGCCGCCGCCAAGGGGATCGTGCTGGCGCTCGAGAATCATGGGGGGATCACCGCGACACCCGAGAAGATCCTCGAGCTGGTGAAGGCCATCGATGCTCCCAACTTCGGCGTGAACCTCGACACCGGCAACTTCCACGGCAGCGACCCGTACGCCCAGATCGCGCAACTGGCACCCTACGCCTTCAACGTCCAGGTCAAGACCGAGATCCATCGCGACGGCTCCCGCGGTACGGAAGAGGCCGATCTGGCACGGGTGATCGGGATCCTGCGCGAGGCTCGTTATTCGGGATACGTGGTCCTCGAATACGAGGCGGCCGAGGATCCGATGAATGCCATACCCATACATATGAAGTTGTTGCGTCAACTCATCGGTTGACGAGCCGTGCCCGGTCGTTTTCCGTCCTTGCGGACGGCGGCTATCGACCGTTCATTGATCCTTCAGCACGCTCACAACCTCGGATTGGCCGACGCGACAATTGCCTGGTAAGGCCTTCGGCCCTCGCAGATTCCGGCGATCTCGAGCATGAGTGCCCCGGGCAAAGAGGGATTCGATCACAATCGCACCAGTGAAGGGAGAAACCACCATGACTCAGGATCCTGTGTGCGGGATGGACGTCCAGCCCGAGCAGTCAGCCGGGCAGAGCGAATACAAAGGCCAGACGTATTATTTCTGCTGTCCTGTCTGCAAGCAGAAGTTCGATCAGGAGCCACAGCGCTACGCCGATCGGCAGCACGCAACGTCGGAGAAGAGCTAGAGCGCCTAACGAATGGACTGCATACGGCTCATACGAGCCCGAAGCGCCAGCGAGAGCTTTGATGATCTCCGCTGGAATTCACACGCTGGCGCGTCGGGCTCGTATCGATTCGATCGGGTCATTTCGTAGGCAACCCAATCGTCAGGCACTCTCATACTGCCACCTTCGTCGATGGATGCGACGCCGGACGTGCTCTTACCAGGTGCCTATCCAAGCCAGGTGGGTCAGAGTCGAGCCATCCGAATTGCATCCATCGACCCAGGACGAAACGGCAGGATCCCGAACCCGTTTGGGCACGCGAGCGCGCGCACGATCGCTTGATTCGCACGCCGTCTTGAGTGTACAATTCGGGCGGCAAAATGGCGGTTGTTCGCGGAACAATCTTCGCCCGACGGACGGGCACTCGCCGCCAGCCGTCCAGGTTCATTCGTGGTTCAACGTGGTCCGAGGGGCGAGCCGGACCGCGCGGGGTCGAGTTCACGAGATCGGTCGGAAGATGCCCGAACGCGATTATTATGAGGTTCTGGGAGTGGATCGGGACGCGACGCCCGACGCCATCAAGAAAGCCTATCGGGCACTGGCGCGTAAATATCATCCGGACGTGAACCCGGGGGATAAGACGGCCGAGTCGAGCTTCAAGGAAGTCCAGCAGGCTTACGATATCCTGTCGGACAAGGAGAAGCGGGCCAACTACGACCGATTCGGTAATGCGGCATTCGAGGGAATGGCCGCGGCCGGACCGAGGTCCGGAGCTTCGGATTACTCGTTCCGATTCGGCGAGCCGGGCTTCGATACGGTCGATTTCTCCCAGTTTTTCGGGCCCATGAGCGGCGGCGGCGCTCATACGGGCGAGCCGGAAACGGGCGGCGGAGCTGGGATCTTCGAGGACCTGCTCGGGCGAATGCGTTCCGGTCGAACGGGCCGGGCACGATCCGGGCGGGAGATGGAGTCCCAACTGACGATCCCGTTCCTCACGGCCGTCCGCGGTGGCGAGACGACGATCGAGATCCAGCGCGGCGAGGGAAAGTCCGAGAGCCTGGTCGTGAAGATCCCGCCGGGTATCGACACGGGCGCCAAACTCCGCCTCAAGGGACGCGGTGAGCCCGGCACCAAGGGCTCGCCCGCCGGCGACTTGACGATCCATATTACCGTCGAGCCCCACGCGTATTTCCAGCGCGACGGCCGTAATCTCCAGGTCGAGGTTCCGGTCACGGTGTCCGAGGCCATACTGGGATCCAAGATCGATGTCCCCACCCTCGATGGCCTCAAGTCGCTGACCGTGCCGGCGGGCAGCTCGAGCGGCCTGAAACTCCGCCTCAAGGGACAGGGCATCCCGGCCTCGGGCAGTAAAGCGGCCGGCGACCTGTTCGTTGTGCTCAAGATTGTGGTGCCCAAGACCGTGGACGAAACCAGCCGGAAACTGATCGAGGATTTCGCGCAGCGAAACCCGTACGATCCGCGTGCCAGGTTGTGGTGATGTCCCCATCGTGCGTGCTCCTGCCATGACTCGACAGATCATCTCGCGCGACCAGGTCGCACAAGAACTCTCGGTCTCCCCCGCGGTCCTCGTTCGTTACGAG
>JBKQHM010000301.1:0-14218 GCA_052148775.1 Isosphaeraceae bacterium
GATCGCCAAGCTCACGCGATCCTTGATGGCCCCGGACGCCAAGCGGTCGACCGTCGTCTCCGGCGTCGAGTCGCACCTCTTGAAAATCGCATGGGATCGGCTCAACCTGGAGGGGCGGTTGAAGACGGAATGGCCGGGCAAGGATTGATCATCGTGGGGGGCGACCCGAGTTGACTGCGGAAACGATCTCGACGATGCAATGGGGCGCGGACTCCGACGAGGAACTCGAGGTCGTCAGGCCGGCCGAGCCGGCTGCGCACGCCGAGCCCTTCGACTGGCTCCCGCGCCGATCGGCCCGCGAGATCCGGTTGGACCGCTGGCTCGCCTCCTGGAACCCAGACGGCCGAATTCCGCCATTCCTCGACTGGCTGGAGGCAGGCTGTGGCGGCAGGATCGCCCTGAAAACCCCGGAAATCCATTGGCGTGCCTCGGGCCTCAATCGCCCGGGCATGATCGCCCAGCTCACGGCTCCTCGGCTGGCGACCCGACTGGCGATCGGGATCGAGAACTCCCTGGCCCATACGGTTGTGGACCGGCTCCTCGGCTTCGACCGACCATTCGCCGAGAGCCGTCTCCAGCTAACGCCCGTCGAGTGGGGCGTCTGGACGTTCCTGATCCTTCGCGCGCTCGACGCCATGGATTCTTTCTCGAACCCCGTCGCGAATGATCGACCGGAAGGAATGCGATCGCTCCGTCCCGCCGACCTGACGCTCGATCGCGCCGGCCCGGACCCATTCAACCCGTCGGGACTCGGGCCGATCGTGACTGTCCGGTGGGCCGTCCGCATCGGCACGACGGACGGTGCCGTCCGCCTCTGGCTCCCCGAGTCGCTGGCCGAGCGTTGGCTGGATACCCCGCCGAGGATGAAAGCCCCTCGCGCCGAGGCGGATGCGGCTACAGAGACCGAGGGAGCCGGCCGCCCGTTTGCACGTGGCGAGATGTCGGGCCACTGGCGGGCCGAGGCCGGAGCCATCGCGATGCCCCAGGGGTTGAAACGTCTCCGGGTCGGAGGGGTGCTCCCCCTGACGGATTCCCCGCTCGTCGGCACGCCGACGAGCCCCGGCGGCCCGATCGACCTGGTCCTCGACCTGGACGGCCAGGAAGGCCGATTCCGCATCCCCGTCCGGCCCGTCCCCGACTCGGGCGGCCGGCTTGTACGCATCGAGGAACCGTTGCGCCGCGAACCTCGACCACGCGATCCGATCCTGGTCAACGTCAAGGAAAGCCGAACGATGAGCCCTCCCAGCGCCTCTCCGAATCCCTCTACATCCGCCACGGACGTCGGCCCGCTCGATGTCCCGGTCACGCTGACCGTCGAACTGGGACGCGTCAACTTGACGCTCAGCCGATTGGCCGACCTCAAGCCGGGCGACGTCATCGAGCTGAGCCGGCACAGCCGCGCCCCGGTCGAGTTGACCTCCAACGGCCGCCTCGTCGCCCGCGGCGAGCTCATCCTCATCGACACGGACCTGGGCGTCCGATTAACGAGCGTTTTCCTCTGAGAGGCTGTGAAAGAATCGATTCCAGACAACATACTTTAGATTCCAAATGCATATTAAGCTCAGCATGTCAAGGGCTTATGACTTCTGGAATCCGGCATCTGCAATCCGATTGTTTCACAAGCTCTGAGATGACCTAATGAGTTTTGACTCTCAGAATCGGTAGGTGCATCGACCTAGGGACGCCACGATCTCGTGTTTGGACGGGTCGAGCTGCACCCCCAGGTGTACGCCCGAATCGCCGATTATGAGAGTCCAAAACCATCAGGTGACCAATGACAAGTGACCAATGACAAGTGACGTCCTTCTGGCCATCGAGACGAGTTGCGACGAGACGGCGGCGGCGGTGCTGGAAGGTACTCGGCCCCCGGGCGTCGAAGTGCCGCGGATCCGGTCCAGCGTGGTGGCATCGCAGGTCGGGCTTCATCAGCGTTACGGCGGTGTGGTACCGGAGATCGCGTCGCGGGCGCATGTGCGGCAGATCTTGCCGATGATCGATGAGGCCCTGCGCCGGGCGAAAGTCGAACTGGGCGACCTGGATGCGGTCGCGGTGACGACGCGGCCGGGGCTTGTCGGCTCACTGGTCGTCGGATTGACCGCGGCCAAGTCGCTGGCCCTCGCGCTGGATCTTCCGCTGATCGCCGTCGATCACCTGGAAGGCCATCTGTACGCCTGCCAGCTTGCCTATCCCGATCGAGAGATCTATCCGTGCGTCGGACTGGTGGTCTCCGGGGGGCATACCAGCCTTTATCATTGCCGGAGCCCCCTGGACTCGACACCGCTCGGCGGGACGACCGATGATGCGGCAGGCGAAGCGTTTGACAAGGTGGCCAGCCTCCTCGGTCTCGGTTATCCCGGAGGCCCCCCGATCGAACGAGTCGCCAGGGGCCGCGATCGCGCGGCATTCGCCTTTCCGCGATCGTTCATCCATGACCCGAGGCTCCAGTTCAGCTTCTCCGGGTTGAAGACGGCCGTCCTCTATGCCCTCCACGGACAGAATGCCCCGTCCCGCGAGATACCGGTAGACGAGGCATTGATCGGCAACGTGGCCGCGAGCTTTCAGGAGGCGGTCGTCGATGTCCTCGTGGCCAAGACACGCCAGGCCCTCGTGCAGTCGGGTCTGAAGCGGCTGGCTGTCGGCGGGGGCGTGGCGGCCAATGCCCGGTTTCGCGAACGGATTCTCGAGATGTCGGCCGATCTTGGGGTGGAAGCGTTCATACCCCCGACGGCTCTGTGCACCGACAACGCCGCCATGGCCGGCATCGCGCTCCCAAAGCTATGGGCCGGCCAGATCGCCGATCTGGATGTCGATGTCGTCGCCGGATTGGTCCGCCCGGGACGAGGGGCCTGAATGGCCGGCCTACCGGCGCTCGATGTTTCTACCAAGAGCCACCTCGGAAACGACGTCCCGGGACGCCGATCTCACCGGGATCGGGTCGTACTCGTCCTTCTGGAGTCGTTCGGAAGGACCGTTGCCCCGCGTCGAGGAGGAGTCGTCGTTGAAGGGCCTCTTCCTGGGAAGCGGGAATCGATGCGTCGTAACCGGATGGCACATAGTTGTTTAGGCGCAGGTGTGGGGCGTTCATGACTTCGGCTCCCGTTGAAGATCGAGCTGGTGCGCGTAATCTATGACGGTAGAGACTTCCTTCTCAGACCTTCCCGCCCATAATGTCGACACAGACCACCCAGGCTCGTTCGTCTGCGGATCTTCTCAGAGAGTGACTCGAAACAGACCGGCCGAAACGACGCGTCTCAGATCTGGGTGGCGAAAGAGGGAACAGACACGCCCATGAGTGAGCGACCGAACTGGGACCGCATCTCAGGTATCGTCTTCGATGCTGTGGGAACTTTAATCAAACCGGATCCTTCGGTGGCGATGGCTTATACCGCCGCGGCGCGTCGCCAGGGTGTCAGGCTGGAGCCCGATGAAGTCCGCGTCAGATTTCAAACGCACTTCAACAGCGACGCGATTCATGCAGAGCAGGGTGTGCTTTCGACGGACGAGGCGACGGAACGCCGCCGCTGGCGGAAGATCGTCTTCGACGTCCTTCCCGAGATTCCGGACCCTGATCGCGCATTCGACGAGCTGTGGGACCACTTCAGCCGGTCGGAATGTTGGCGATGCTTCCCGGATGTGGCACCTGCGCTGGAGATGCTCAGGAACATGGGTATCTCCGTCTGCGTCGGCTCGAACTTCGATCGGAGACTGCGTGGCGTCGTGCAGGGTCTGCCCGAGCTGGACTCCTGGGTCGATTCGCTGGTGATCTCGTCGGAAGTGGGTTATCGGAAACCGCATGCATCGTTCTTTCGGGCCGCTTGCGACCACCTGGGATTGCCCCCCGAGCGGGTGTTGTGTGTCGGCGACGACCTGGAGAACGACGTGCGAGGAGCGATCCGGGCGGGACTATCGGGGTTGTTTCTCGATCGGGTCGCCCAGCGTCCGGCCGATCTTCCGCACGTCCCGAACCTGACGGCCCTGGTGCAGTCGCGGTTCAACGGAAACTGAAGTGTCGGGCGCGGATTGACGATCGAGAGGAGAAAGTGGTTCATCATCGGAGGGCCGGCCCCGTGGAGGGTCGCTCGGCTTCGATGACCGGAGGAGATGGAGAAGTTGCCGCGATCGCGTTCCGGGGGAGTTGCCGTTCGTCGTCGGATCGGAACGCCAACGAGTCGACTTGCCTCGGTTGAGGAGAAGGATTAGCATCCGGGACGTCCGGAAGGTTTGCTCCCGGAAGAACGATTGCGGAACACATCCTGTTGTTGTCAGAAGGGACCGGTCCGGAGAACCACCACGCTCGACCCGCGATATGCAGGTCCTCGTCGTCTCCTTTCAGGGAAGAAAGGAAATCGCTCGTGGTCGCAACGGTGGAACAACTCGCGGAATTGGTGCGCGGTCGGTTGGTCGGCGATGGGAGCGTGTCGATCCGCTCCGCGCGGCCGGTCGGCGAGGCGGGGCCGGGCGATATTACGTTCATCGAGAACGATCGGTTCGCCAAGCTGCTGCGGGCTTCGCCCGCGTCCGCGGCGCTCGTCGGCCCTCATTTCGCGATCGAAGCTCAGGAGACGGGCAAGGACCTGGCCGTCATCGAGGTCGACGACCCGATCGCCGCGTTCCTCGCGGTCCGGAGCCACCTGGTGGGTTCGGAGAAGCCGCGATGGACGGGCATCCATCCCCAGGCCTGCGTCGCGCAGACGGCCCGGATCGGCCGGGATGTGGCCATCTATCCTTTCGTGTACGTCGGCGAGGATGCCGTGATCGGCGACGGGACGACCCTACGTCCCGGGGCCGTGATCGGGGAGGGGTGTATCCTCGGCAAGGATTGCACCGTCCATCCCAATGCCGTGCTCTATCCGCATGTCATCCTGGGCGACCGGGTCGAGATCCACGCCGGGACCGTTCTCGGTGGCGACGGATTCGGATACCGGCACGTAGAAGGACGGCACATCAAGGTCCCGCATTCCGGGCGCCTCGAAGTCGGGAACGACGTCGAGATCGGCTCGAATTGCACGATCGACCGCGCAACGTTCGAGGCCACGCGGATCGGCGAGGGGACGAAGATCGATAACCTGGTGATGATCGGCCACAACAATCAGATCGGCCGACACAACTTGCTTTGCGGCCAGGTCGGGATCGCCGGGAGCTGTAAGACGGGCGACCATGTCGTGATGGCCGGCCAGGCGGGGATCAAGGACAACACGCGGATCGGCGACGGGGTCGTCGTCGGGGCCCAGGCGGGGGTTCATCGCAACGTCCCCGACGGGCAGCAGATCCTGGGCTCGCCGGCGATCCCGGTCCGCGAGCAGCGCCGGATCTTCCAGATGATCGCGCGTTTGCCGGAAATCTATCGACAGCTTCGCGAACTCCAGGGCCAGGTCGCGACGCTCACCGGTGCCGCCCCGGCCCGGGCCGATAGCGAATCGGTGATCCGTCTTATCCGCGTCGATTCGCCCGAGCTGTCGCGGCCGGCGGATGTTCCGTCCGGGGATTGATCGTTGTCAGAGACCGGCCAGGCGGGATCGCGGGACCGGGACTGCGAATGCCCTGTCCTATTTTCCGGGGTCATCCGAGGAGCGAGTCGGCGTGAGTGCGATTGCCGTGGAGCACGTTACGTCCGCGCAGGAACGACGGCGAACCAGGCCGATTGGCCTGATTGCCGGTAGCGGACGGTTCCCGATCCTCTTCGCCGAGGCGGCTCGCAAGCAGGGCCTCGGCGTCGCCTGCGTGGGGATTCGCTACGAAGCTTCCGAGGAGCTGCGAAGTCTCTGTACATCGTTTCAGTACGTCGGGGTGGCCAAGCTGGGCCGGATGATCCGAACGTTCCGTCGCGAGGGCGTCTCGCAAATCGTCATGGCGGGCAAGGTGACCAAGAGCGTGATTTACACCCCCTGGAGGATACTGCACCTCTGCCCCGACTTGCGGACGATCCAGTGGTGGTATCGCCGTACCCGCGCCGATAATCGCGACGACAGCCTGCTCCTGAGCGTGATCGCGGAGTTCGGGATGGATGGGATGACGTTCGCCTCGGCACTGGATTTTTGCCCGGAGCTACTCGTGAAGGAAGGCATTCACACGCGGCGAGCGCCGACCGCGAGCGAGCTGAAGGATATCGAGTTCGGCTGGGCGCTCGCCAAGGAAATGGGCCGGCTCGACGTGGGGCAGTCGGTCGCCATCAAGGAGAAGGCCGCACTGGCCGTCGAGGCCATCGAGGGTACCGATCGTTGCATCGAGCGCGCCGGCCAGCTTTGTCGGGCCGGGGGCTGGTCGCTGGTCAAGGTCGCGAAGCCTCAGCAGGATATGCGCTTCGACGTGCCGACGATCGGCGTCACGACGATCGAGAATCTCCACAAGGCCGGGGCCAAGGTCCTGGCGATCGAGGCCGACAAGACGATCCTCCTCGACGAGGCCGACGTCATCGAACGCGCCGATCGGTACGGGTTGAGCATCGTCGCGATGCGGTAAGGCCGCACGTTTCGCCTTACCGATCGAGTGCCTTCTCGTCGGGCTTCGGCTCCGAGGCGAGGGAGGGCGGCGGCGACGGCAGGGCGGGGGTGGCGGACGGTTCTCGGGAAACCGACCGATCGTCCGGCGCCGGGAGGAGCGATTCCGATTTTGCCGTCCCGCGATCGGCGGCTCCGCGGAGCAGGGGACCGATCGCCATTCCTCGGGGACGACCGGCCACGACGGCGTGGGCGATGGCCTCGGCCGCGATCTCGAGACCCAGGCTGTTCGAATCGAGCACGATGTCGAAGTTGTGCGGGTCGTTCGAGTTGGCGCGATGCATGGTCCGATCGAACTGGATGCGACGACGGTCGATGTCTCGCGCGGCCCGGCGCGCCGTGCGGACCGAGACGCCCATCCGCTCCGCCAGCCGGGGCGCGCGGACCTTCAGCGGGGCAATGACCCGGACCGAGAGCGTCGAATCACGCGGCAACATATAACCGGCTCCCCGACCGACGAGGATCGATTCACCGGCGCGGCCGATGGCTTCGATCAACTTCGCCAGGTGGTCGAGATAGGCCTCCTGAGGCGCGTAGTATTCCTCGCGTAACGGTAAGAGCCAGTCCTGGACCACGCTCGGGGCCAGCTCGTCGAGGACACGCACTTCGTCGAGCGAGACGCCCATCCGGTGGGCGATCGCCTCGATCAGCTCGTGATCGTAGACCTTCCATCCCAGCTTTTGCCCGACCAGGCGGGCGATGTCTTCGGCCCCGGCGCCGGCCTCGCGACTGATGCAGATGTTCTGGAATCGTGCCACGGTCCCGGCCGATGCCGCGGGCACGTGCTCCTCCTCGCCGCGACCGAAGAGCCAGCGCACCAGGGAATGCGGCCAGGCATGCAGCCAACCCGGCGGATTCTCTCCGACGTCGGTCGACGAGATCGAGTCCCCCTGCCAAGTCGTCATACCCGGTCTCCCCAGAGATGTGGGTCCCCTCTCCAGTCTAAGAGTTAACGCGATGCCGGAAAAGCCGTTACTCACGCTTTGTCTCCTCCCCGGCAAATGACGATTGCCCGACGTCGAACGATGTCTCACAATTCCTCGCGAGATATTCTGTAACAGTTACAATGAGCTGACCTTGTCGCGAGATCGGGAAACTTTGCAGTTTTTTCCTCAAGTTTGCGAGGGGCAAGGGCTTGAGATGCATGTTTGTGTCGAGCCGTCGTCCTGGCACAGCCTTTGCGATTTCACTGGGTCGTCGGCGACCGGACGAGGCCAGGGTCGATGCCACAGGCTCTTGTGGCCTCCGCAGTTCGGTCTGAGACCAGGACAGGAACCGGGTTTTTCGCCTGACAATCGAGGCGAGTGAAGGAGCACCCCACGATGAGAAATCGGCGTCATACGCTGCTCTGGATGAAAGACTTGATCGAACACATGGGACAGTGCCACGACCAGCTCCAGTGGACCAGCGATAAGGATACGGAAACATTCCTGGCCGAGACGCTTCTCGGGGACCTGGATCAGTGTCAGAAGCTGTGCGAGCAACTCCGGACCGGCCCGGTGCACTCGGGGAGTTCGCGTCAGCTCGCCGCGATGTAGTGGTCGGATCTTCGAGCCCTCGACGAACGGCACTGTTACGCTTCCGTGTCAGGGCAGTGGCATCGTGGCGAGAATTGGGATAAGTTCTTCCGGAATGAATCGCTCGACGAAGACCGGAACCCCATGTTGGTCGCAACCATCATCCCAGTTCTCGTGCCAGGATCCGATGCATGAACGCCACCGAGCTGACGCCGATCGCGCGATTCTTCGTGGATTCTCTGGAGGTTTTCGTCTTCGAGAATCGGGCGATGACCGGACATGCGGCCGCGCAAGGGGTGGGACGTGAGATTGTGAGTCGGCAGCGGGCCGCGGGGCGAAGCAACGTGATTTTCGCCGCCGCGCCGAGCCAGAACGAATTCCTGGCCGGCCTGGTCGCCTACCAGGAGATCGACTGGACGAGGGTCGTCGCCTTCCACATGGACGAATACCTGGGGATCGGTGCCGACCACCCGGTTTCGTTCCGCCGGTATCTCCAGGAGCATTGCTTCCGGCTCGTCGGGCTGGCCGGCGATCGACTCCGGCTGATCCCGGGCGAGCAGGTCGACCGGCCGCTCCGGACGTGCCTGGATTATGAAGAGACCTTGAGGGCCGAGCCGACCGACATCGTCTGCGCAGGAATCGGCGAGAACGGCCACCTGGCGTTCAACGACCCGCCGGTGGCCGATTTCCTGGATCCCGTCCTCGTGAAGGTCGTGCGGCTCGACGCGGCTTGCCGGAATCAGCAGCTCAACGACGGCTGCTTCGAGCGCCTCTCCGACGTCCCGACTCACGCCTACACACTCACCATCCCGGCGTTGCTCCGGGCGCCGGTGGTCTCAGTCATCGTACCCGGCCCCCGCAAGGCCAACGCCGTCCTGAACACGCTCCGCGGGCCGATCAACGAGTCCTGTCCCGCCACGGCCCTGCGTCGTCATCCCGGTGCCAGGCTCTACCTCGACCGCGACGCCGCGAAGCTCGTGCTCTGACCCGACGCTCCAGACCGGAGGCGAACCGACCCGCTGCTTGTATCGTTCCGTTTCGTCGGATATCGTGCGGGTTGAGCGTTTGTCCTGTCGGACGTCCGAGCTTGAACCTCGACACGAAGGGTCCACCTCCATGTCCCGACGATCGTTCGCGCGCGTCATGTCGTCGATTGTTGTGTCCACGCTGCTCATCGCCGTCGCCTCCGTGGTCGCCGGTCCGCAGGAAAAACCTCAGACACGAGTACCGAGCGTCGAAAAGGCGGAGCCATCCCCACCCGATTCTCCACCAAGTGCAGACGAGAAAGACGAGCGACAGAAGGCCAGCGAGAAGGTTGAAAAGCTGATCGCCGCTTACGACCTCAAGCCTCGTCCCTTGACCCCGATCCCGGATGATCCGCCCCCTCACGAGGGGGCCTTGATCGACCTTCCATGGGTTGTTGAGCCGCCCGATTTGATCATCGTGGAAGTGCTTGAAGCCTTGCCCGGCCGGCCGATCTCCGGCGAGCGGCTGGTCAGGCCCGATGGGACGATCAACATTGGCTTTTACGGCGACATCCATGTCAGGGGATTGACGCTCCCTCAGATCAAGGTCGCAATCCTCAAGCGTCTCAGAAATCATCTCGCTGATGAAACGTTGGGGCTCATCTCCAGCCCCGAGAGTGAAGCGTATGGCTTTCCACCCGAGAGCTATCCTCCCCGGGCGCGGAAGTCGGCCATCCCTGATCTCGATGAAGGGAGGAATCCGTTCGACAAGTTAGACGAGCCACGACCGTCGCCCGATCGCCCGAATGCTACGAAGACGCGCTCGTCCATGCGACCGGAGTTTCGTGGTCACGTTCCTGTCCGGCGCGTCCGGTCCCGGGGAACGCGCGTCGATTCTCAAGAACTGGATTTACCCCCGAAAGAGCAAACCCCAGTCAAGATCGAAGGCCTCGGTAAGGGGGGAGTGACAATCACCATCGAGATTGATGGTCAAAGCCGCCCCGTAGCCGAGCCGGTTCAAGAGGTATCACCTCCTCTTGTCGACTACAAGGGTCCTTGGCGAGTGATTCCCCCCGAGGAATCCGGACGAGTCTTCGTCGACATCACGGCCTATAACTCGAAGAATTACTATATCCTGGGCGACGTCCTGGTTCCCGGCAAGCTCCCATGGACGGGAAACGAGACCGTGCTCGACGCACTGCAATACGCCAACGGCTTGCTACCCACCGCCGAGCCCAAGGACATTCGCTTGATCCGGCCAGGCCGAGGCGGCAAGCCGGCCAAGGTTTACAAGATCGATCTCGAGGCAATTCAGGACAAGGGCGACGTCCGGCCGAACTATCAACTCTTCCCCGGCGACCGGCTGATCGTCGGCCGGAACGAAGTCGTCAAGAAAACGGTGGAGATCGACCGGCTCACCTATCCGATCGAGGCCATCGCGGGTTCAATCCAGCGTATTGCCAATTCGATTCGTGCCGTGCAGACCATCAACCAGGCCGATACCGATGAGATCATGAAAGAGCTCGTCGACTTCTGGGCGAAGGAAATCTCGCGAAAAGGGGATGTCAAGCTTGATGAGGCGACCCTCCGCGAGGCCCTGCTCCAGAAACGGAAAGCGGCACCGGCTCCCGAGCCGAAGAAGCAACCCTGACGTTCACTCCGGCAGCGGCTGATCCTTGGTCTCGGGGGCAAACGGGAGGGCAAGCAGGCCGATCAGGAAGGCGGCGCACATCGCCATGCCGGCGAAACGTGCGGGTTCGGAAGAGTCCCTGAATACCCGGCTCTCGAGCAGCTTGAGGACCGTCGATCCGGGCGCCGCGACCAGGCGCCCGACGTTGTAGCAGAACGACGTGCCGGTACTCCGCAGGTGCGTCGGAAACAGCTCGGGGAAGTAGATGGCATAGCCGCCGAAGAGCGCGATCTGGCAAAAGCCCATTACGGGGATCATCCAGAAGACATCCCAGAAGCCGAAGATCTTGCCGACGAAGCCGAAAGTGAAGGCCGTCGACAACATGGCCAGTATGAAGAAGATAGCGAAGGTTGGGCGACGACCCAGTCTGTTGGTGATTTTGCTGAAAGCGTAAATGCCGAAGAACGCCCCGATGTTCTGGACGAGGAAGACGATCGAGGCCAGGTAGTTCAGCTTGGATCTAATCTCGACGTCACTCAGCCCCTGGGCCTTGTAGGACTGGCGGAATACGGAGCGGGTCAAGTCCGGGCTAAAGAAGCCGATGCCCCAGAGTCCGATCACGCCGGCGAGGGCGAGCATCATGCCGACGATGGTATTGTGCCGCCACCGGGGATTGCCGAAGAGGTCGCGGAGCGACCCGAGCTGAGGGGAAAGATCGGCCACTCCGGTGTCCCGCGCCGCAGTGCGCCGGGCGGCCGCCGCTTTCCACTTCTCGGGCTCACGAACGCGGAGGAAGATCGGAATCGTCAACAACGCGGGGACGATCCCGACCAGGAACATCGCTCGCCAGTAACTGCCGATGGCCCCGGTCTCCTCCAGTCGGGTCATGCCCAGGCTGAGGATCGCCGCCCCGACGTTGCCGATCGCGGAGAGCGCCTGGAGCCAGCCCAGCGCGTGGGGCCGAGCACGGTCGGACATCACCTCCGCCACGAGCGTAACCCCCACCGCGAACTCGCCACCCACGCCCAGGCCGGTGAGGAAACGATAAGCGGCGAAGTCCCAGACTCCCGTCGATAACGCGCTCAGGCCGGTGAAGGCCGAATAGAGCAGGATCGTGATCATCATCGTCTTGACCCGGCCGATCCGATCGCCGAGGATCCCGAAGATCAGGCCGCCGATCGCCCAGCCGACGATGAAAATCGTCGTGGCCATGCCGGCCGCCTCGGCAACCCGACCCGCCGTCGCCGGATCGCCGGGCGTCGCGCCAATCAGTTCCGCGATCGCGGGCTGTCGAGCCAGGTTGAAGAGCTGCTGGTCCATCGTGTCGAACAGCCAGCCCAGGGACGCGACGACGAACACGAACCACTGGTATCGCGACAACCCTTTCCACCATGCGGTGTCGTGGCGGCCGTCCGGCGTCGCGGGGGTGGGGGTTTCGCTGAAGTGCATCGGCAGGATCTCCGGGACGGTGGGGTTTTCCGGTCGGCCGCTCCGGTCGACGCCGGCGCCGGACTGTCGTGAATCCGGCCTCCACTCCCGAGACCGGTTGCAAGTCGATCCACGATCAGAACATCCCCGGACCGACGTCGCAACCGACCGGTCCCTTTTTTCGGCGAGGACCGGGTTGGATGGGAGCGGACACCGCGACGAAATTGGGCCGGAATCCACTTCGCTCCGGGCGCGTGGTCAGGCTAAGATCTTCGTCATGCGATTGAGACCCTGGCTAATGCTGATCCTCCAGGCTGCACTCGTCATCCTGCTGGCCATCGCGGTGAAGACGAGGCTCTTGCCGCTTGGCGTCCACGGCGAATGGGAATGGGGACGAGTGAAGCCGACCATCCCCATCCCGTGGGAATGGTTCGTCCTGGCCAGTCTCGGCGCGGCTGGATATGCCGTATTTGTCGGGCTGGGATTGCGGGCACTCCTCGCACACGCCAGTCGATGGACGGAGGCGCGATGGCTGGCCGCGCTGCTGGCGGCGACGGTCGCCGTGCAAGTCGCGATACCCGTCGGGGCGCCCGACGAGTATGATTTGACCAAGTGGGTTTATGTGACTTATCTATCCGGCTCGACGGGGTATTTCAAGGTCGCCCGCGAGCAGGCGGTCCAGCACCCGTGGGAATTCCTGGCCCGATATCCGGACTGGATTCGCAGCCAGGACTCGTTGCACATCGGCACCCACCCGCCCGGATTGATCGTCGCCCAGTGCATCTTGATGCGGACAATGGATCGATACCCCGGGCTGGCGGACATCCTGCTGGATCACATGCCTCCGTCCCTGGCGATCGGTTTCAAACAACTCGAAGGCATGGACGGGCGTCCGATCCGGCGTTCGGAACGGGCCAGCCTTTACGCGACGGCACTCCTGACGCTCCTGGCCTGCGCGGGGACGGTCGTGCCGCTTTATCTTCTGGCGCGTTCGTCGCTGCCGGCACCTGCGGCCTGGGCCGTGGCATCCTTCTGGGCACTGGCACCGTCGGCTAACCTGTTCCAGCCCGATGCCGACACGACCTATCCGTTACTCTCGACCTCGGCCTGGGCCCTGGCCGCCTGGGCCGTGCGATACCAGGAGGGCCGCGACCGGACCGCGGCGATCGGCGTGTTTCTTGGCCTGATGTCCGGTGTCGTGATGGCGTTCGGCATGGTCTTCACGCTCGCGTTCCTGCCGGTCGGGCTGATTACCGCGCTGATCGTCGTCATGAACCCGTCGATCAGCCGGCGCAGGCGCACCGTGCTGATCCTGGTCATCGGTGCCGGCTATCTGGCGTTCGTGCTGGGCGGATGGTTTGCCATGGGAGCCGATCCTTTCATCGTCTGGAAGTGGACCCATCGTCACCACGCTCCGGCGATATCGTTGACCGTCTCGCTTCCGACCCCCTTCGTCGTCTGGGAATGGAACCTGTATCACCACGCGCGGTTCTACGTCGAATATCCCCGCACCTACTCCCTCTGGCTCTGGGCCAACCCGATCGAGCTGGCGATCGCCATCGGCCTTCCGACGGTCGTCTGGTGCGTCGCCGGCATGTTCGCCCCGCGCAGCGTACCCCTCTCGGTCTGGGCGACGCTCCTGGTGCTGACCCTCGCGAATCTAACCGGCCGCAACATGGGCGAGGTCGCCAGGCTCTGGATGCTCTTCATGCCACCGTTGCTGATTGCGGCCGGACAGGGCCTCAGGCGCCTCGGCGGGGGGCCGATGGCCCTGGGTCTGTCCGTCGCGCTCGTCGGCGTTCAAAGCCTGACGCTCCAGTTGATGATCCAGGTGGTGTATCCGGTGTGATAGACGAAGATTGGGTATTTATCGGCCGGGATTGGCGCTCAGAGAGTACCAGACAACATACTCGGGGACACTCTCAGAGGCTGTGAAACTTTCGTCATTTGTCCAGCAGGTGCGTCCCGAGCCAGTGACACAACTCTCTTAGGTGTAGAGCTTTTCGGCGATCACGAGTCGGTCGCTGCCCGGTGGTTATGCTCGGAATCTTTGGAGGCTCATGAGGGGAATTTGGTGGTGCCCTCTTGACAAGATGACCATCTCCCGTTTTTCTACAAATTGGATCGGACTGCCATTACGGAATCTGCACCGAGGCGACGATACCATGGATTTCCCCATCA
>JBKQHM010000302.1:0-13892 GCA_052148775.1 Isosphaeraceae bacterium
GTCATCATGGCCATAAGGGTCTCCAGCCCACCAATTGCGGCTTCCTGCTGAAAGCAACTTCACGCCCAGCGCCCCGGCCGACTCCCTCGAGTCCCGGGGCGTTCTGCTGCGCAATTGGCTACCTAACTGAGCATTCACGACCGTCAACCCAGTTATTTCTGTCCAAACAGAAATCACAGTCTTGACAGCCACGACGCTCGCGATAGGATAGAGCGTGGAAGGAGGTTCCTACACCATGAGCGCCGAACGATTGATCACCATAGCCCAGGCGTCCCGAGCGAGCGGCGTTGCCGAGTGGACCCTTCGCCGATTGGTCCGCAGCGGCCAGATCCCGAGCTTTGTGATCGGCTCCAAGACGAGGCGAGTCCGCCTCTCCGACGTCCTGTCCGCGATCCGAGAGAGTGCAGCGACGGTTTAACAGAGAGCGTGCGTGATTACCGCGGGCTTTTAAGCCCACCCCGGCCCACCCCGCAGCGGGTGGAGAACCGCGAGCGCTGTAAGAGGCTCCGACGACCAGCAGCGAGACAGACCGGTCACCTTTGAAGCACCTGCTGCTGCCCACCGTCGTCGCGCGGTTCGATGCCCGATCCCGCCGCCAAGCCCCCGAAAGGCTCGTTCGCCCGACTGGCCATCCACGTCGCGGCCGGCGGCAAGATCGCGCCCTGGTGTCGCGAGCACGCGATCGGAATCAGGACCGGCTATCGCTGGTCCAAGGATCCGAAATTCCTGACGAAGGTCGAAGCCCACCGGCGACGCGCCACGGACCGCGCTATCGGCCTGCTCGCGCACCATGCCGCAGTCGCCGTCGAGGGTTTGGTCCGGCTGGCGAAATCCGCCAAGAGTGAGCCCGTCAAGCTCGCGGCCCAGCGCGGGGTCCTGGCCGAGCTGAGGGACATGGAAGACCACGCATCGCTCTCCCGGCGGCTCGCCGAGCTGGAAAGGAGGCTCGATGCGAGTGAACGCAGCGAAACTCCAGAGGCTTGAGGACCGGCTCGGCAAACCGAAAGCGAAAGTCACCGACGCGGACCGGGAGAGGTTCAACTGGTTCGCCGACTCTTGTCCATGCGGCAAAGCACCTGGCGAGTGCCGGGAGCATCCGAGGGCGAGACAAGCCCAGAAGCCGCCGGACGGCTCGTGGCGGACATGGGGGTACATCGCCGGTCGCGGAGCTGGTAAGACCCGGGCCGGTGCCTGCTGGATACAGGATCGGGTCGAACGCGGGATCATGTGTCTCGGGCTCCTGATCGCCCCGACGGCCGCCGATGTACGGGATACGCTCATCGAAGGTCCCAGCGGCTTGCTGTCGGTCGCGCCGCCCTGGTGCCGACCGCGATTCGAGCCGAGCAAGCGGCGCGTCACCTGGCCCAACGGCGCCCGGGCGATCTGCCTCAGCGGCGAAGAGCCGGAGCGGGCCCGCGGGGCGAACGTCGACACGATCTGGGCGGATGAGTTGGCGTGCTGGCAACGGGCTCGCCAGACGTGGGACCTGAGCCAGTTCGCGCTCCGGGCGGGGACCAATCCCCAGGCCCTGGTGACGACGACCCCTCGACGCTCCGACATCCTCAAGCGGATCCTCGACGCTCCCACGACGGTCAAGACCTCCGAATCCACCTACGCCAATCGGGAGCATCTCGCGCCGGAGTTTATCGAGCAGATCGTGGCCGCCTACGAGGGGAGCCGGATCGGGCGCCAGGAAATCCATGCCGAGCTACTCGATTCGGTCGAGGGCCAGTGGTTCGCCTCGTGGGACCCGGCGAAGCACGTCACGGTCCAAGCCGAGTATCAACACGGCGTGCCCGTGCGGTGCTCGATCGACGCGGGGACCAGCCGCCACACCGCCGCCATGTTCTTCCAGGCGTTGCCCTTGGCCTCCGGTCGATCCCGCGTCACAGTGTTCGCCGACTATCACGCCAAGGATGTCGTGAGTTCGCGCAATGCCGCGGCGATCCGGGCGCGTTGCATCGAGCTCTGCGGGCGGCCCCCTGACCTGGTCCGCATCGACCCGGCGGCGACCGCCCGCACGTCGATAGGTCCGGCAAGTTACGGCGAATATGAGCACGTTTTCGGCCGAACGCTGGCCAGATGGCCCATGCACCTTGTCCTCGACGGCCTGGACCAGATGGAAATCCTGCTCGACACGGGGAACCTCCTGATCCATCCGCGTTGCCAACATCTGCGGGAAGCATTCAACGCGTATCGCAAGATCGAGCGGGGCGGGAACTTCATCGATCAGCCTGCCGACGACCATCCCCACGAAGACGCGATGGACGCACTCCGCGGGGGCATCCGTGATGCGTTTCCCGAAGGCCGGATCGAGCAGCCCAAGCTTCAACAGGTTGACTTTCGGAAGATGTTCTTATGAGGCGGTCAAGGAGACTCCGATCGTGACCACGAGAAAACTGACCGCCAAGTCCGCCTGATCACCTGACCCGATTCATAAGGAGATAAACCATGTCCGACCAAAAACCGACCGCCACCATCCCCCTGATGGAATTCGAGCGACTGAACCAAATCCCCGTCGAGCTGGCCAAACTCGAGGCGACAGCCCTGTGGCACCGCGGCGACACGTCGGGCGCGATCGCTCGGCTGGAAGCCGCCGTCACGGGGGCCGCGACAATCCGAGCACAGGTCCAGGCCGCGCAGCAACAGGCGGCCCAGGCCGCGCAGCAACAGGCGGAACAACAGGCGGCCCAGGCCGCGCAGCAACAGGCGGCGCAACAGCAACGGACGGAGCCCTCGCCCCCGCCTCGCAACGCAAGCGAGCACTTGATGGCTCAATTCCGAAAACAGCAGGCGGCCCTTACTCCTGCTGACGCTGGCGATCCGATGTACGACCCGCGCCTTCCTTTCGGCCTGAATCGGAAGCGCTAGCCGCCCACGCCCCGCCGAGCGACGGATTTTTCCCATTCATCCTAACGTGAGGATATTGCGATGACAAAGGCAATGCAGGTAAACACCGCGCTCCTTGATTCGATGCGGATATCCACGCTCAGGCCCTCGCCCATCCCGATCGAGCCGGGACTCCCGGGCGAATTCAAGATCATCAACAATCTCTGGTTGAACCCGATCGACAACCTGGCCGCCACGCTCGCCGACTTGCCCGATGGCCGTCGCGTTGTCCGCCGTTCCATTCCCGGGCAGTACGGTAAGCCTGTCCTGCTCTACTGGGAGGTCCCGAAGGACGACACCGGCGCGCGGCCCGTGACGCTGAAAGGATACGACGACACTCTGGCCCGTCCCCACCACATGGTCGACCAGATCAACGGGGTTTCCCCCAACGGGCAGGCCGGGACGATCGAGCCAACACCACTCCAGATTGAAGTGGACCGGTTCAAGGCAGCGTATCCGCACATCGCCCATCATCTCGGGCTGGTCGCGCTGGCCCCGCAGCGGGCGTTCGACCCCGGTCCGTGCTACAGGCCATCCCAGGGGACGGCGTGGCCAAAGTACGACCCGAAGAAGACCGGGGATATCGACTTCTCCAAGTTCCGTGACCGCCACTGCGGGGGCGACTTCGGCTTTCACGGGATGCTGGCCGATGCCGCGCCGCTGGACGACGCGACGCGATTTACGCTCGGGCTCCAGCCCCAGTTGATTCAGAACGTCGAGGCCCTGGAAAGCCGCCTGGGAGCGGTACGCTCCGACTACCCCTGCGAGGGACTCGACGGTCATAGGTATACCGTCGTGGCGATCACGGCGCTGATGCCCGATCCCAGAAAAACTTTCACGGTCTTTCACGTCAACGCATGACAGTACGGAGATACGACGATGGCTGACCTTCGATCACTCGGGGCGACGAGTCAGGCCATTCCTGACCGCACCAGCGATGTTGCCGCGCCGACCGAGGCCGAGATCGAGGCCGCCGCCGAACGCTGGCTTGACGCCCTGGTCGTGTGCATCGGCCGGGTCGCCGAGGCGTCCCGCACGCTCGGCGACAGCGATGCCGAGATCAAGGCCCTGGTCCTCGCTGAGTCGGCCGACATCGCCGAGCTGGTCGGTGTCTCCCGGGGCGATCCGAAGGTCTCGGCGTTCGCCGACGTGCTAGGCGGCATCGTCGATCGATTGCTGGCCCTGGAGCCGGAGAAACTCCATTGTTTGACAACCCGATGACCCTCACCCCAGGGACCTGACCCATGCAAGGCACTCGCTGGCCACACAAGCCACCAGCCGGCTATGAGATCGACTCCGAGCATCCGCTCGCACGTGGCCTGATCTCGTTCTTGCCGCTCAATCCGTGTTCGCTTTTCGATATCGTCGGCGGCATCCCATTGGCGATGTCGGGCGCCTCGTGGTCGTCCGGGTCGCAGTCTGGCCTGTTGCTCACGGCCAACAATTCAGGTGCCACGACCACAAAACTGCCGCAGTCGCTCCAGGGCGGATGGCCTATCACGGTCGCGTGCGGGTTCCGGCAGCTCGCCACCCCTGCTAATTCGGCCGTGTTATTCGGCACGAGTTACGAGACCGTCGCGAGCAGTCCGTATTTCGGCTGGGTGCTCGGTTATTACGGTGTGAGCGGGGTCAAATTGGCCTGGAACTCCGCCGGGACGGCCGGGACGATCAACGGTTCTTCGTTGCCGGCGACCGGCGCGGACGCGGTCCTGTCAGCGACGATCACCTCGACGGCACAGAGCGTCTACCTGAACGGCGTTCCCTATTGCAGTGGATCGTCGTCGCTCTCGAATCCGACCTATCAGAGCACGGCGCAGCTATTCATCGGGATCGAGCCGGGCACAACGAATCGCCCACCCGGCACGCTGATGTACTGGTGCGGGGCCTGGAGCCGCGCGCTCCAGCCAGCCGAGCACATCACGCTCGCGCGGAACCCTTGGCAGATCTTCGAGCCCCGCCGGCTCCTCAAAACCTACGTCTTCGGCATCGTCGCGGACACCCCGACGGTTTACACGCTGTCGGGTCCGTCCTCCGGCGGCGCTGGCGGCACCGTCACCTTCACGCTTGCCGTCAGCATGACGCACGCGAACGACACTGTGACGCTATCAGTCAGCGGCGACGGCGGCGGAACGCTCACCCTGCCGTTCGACGGCGGCGTGGCTTCCCAGGTCTTCACCTTCACGCCTTCGGGGTCCGGCGTCGCCACTATCACGGCGACGAGCGCCAACGGCGACACCGTCACAGGCTCGCCATTCGACTTCACGGTCGTCCCGAACTACACGATGACGCCGCCGGGCTCATTGAGCGCCATCTCCGGCCAGCCGTCTGGCATCTTCACGGTGACGCCAGCCTCCGCGACGACCGATACCATCACGCTCTCCGACGGAGGCGCTGGTGGTGTATTCCGGAACTCCGTCGGCACGATCATCACGAGCCTGTCGTGGTCGAATTCTTCGTCCGCAGAGACCTTCACGTACACACCGACCAGCCCTGGCGACAAGACGATCAGCCTGACGTCGGCCGGCGGCGCCGTCATCACGAGTTCCTCGGCCACCCTGAGTCCGGTCACGACCGTCGGCTTCACGCTGACGTCGCCGTCACCCGCCTCCGGACTGGCCGGCGTCCCCTCGGGCGCCTACACGTTGACGCCGGACGCCCCGACGAACGACGTTATCACGCTCTCCGACGGCGGCGGCGGGGGCATCTTCACGCCGCCGGTCCTGACATTCACGACGGCTTTATTCGCTCCGCAGACCTTCACCTACACGCCACGTTGAAAGGGCAACCAATGCCTGACGACCCGCAGCGACCGATGACCGATGCCGAGATCGATGAGGCCCTCGCCCGGCTCTGGTCACCTGGCGCGTGGGAGAAGATGCTCTCGGGTGTCCGCGATTATGTCCGGGAGAGTCGCGCGAAGGGGTTCCAGCCGGCGACCACCGCGGCCCTACTCCGGGACGCCATGCAGACCGAGCTGGCCGCACTCGTCGCGTCGGGATCGTCTGATGCCGACGCCGAAGTCGTCTCATCCACGTTTAACCGGGCAATCGACCGTATTCTCACCGAGGCCACACTATGTCCGACGCCGCAACCAGCTTGATTATTCCAGTCCGGTTCGCTATCGGCGGCGCCGCGCAGGACTTGCAGTCCTTCAACGCACAGATAGTCAGGGGTTCGGCGCAGGCCCAGCAGGCGGTCACGCAAGGCGTCCAGGCCGCGGCGACGACACAGACAGCCGCCGTCAAGGCGTCCGCCACCGCGCAGACCAAGGCAGACCAGGACGCGGCGAAGGCCCGCGTTCAGTCGGCCAAGGATGCCGCGACGCTGATCGCCGAGGTCAACCGTAGTCTCGCCGAGAGACAGGCCGAGGCCGCGAGGGAAACAGCCGCCAAACAGAAGGAGGCCGCACAGAAGGCGTTCGAGGACTGGAAGAGTTACTCGGACAAGCAACACCAGGAGGCGATGCGGTCATGGGACGGACAGGCCGAGGCCGCGAAGGAGGCGTCCGCCAAACAGAAGGAGGCCGCCGCGCAGGCGTTCGCCGACTGGAAGCATCTCGCCGACGAACAGCACCGCGAGACTATGCGAGTCTGGGAGGCCCAAGAAGCAGCCAAGGTCAAGGCGGCCCGCGACGCCGCCACGCTGATTGCGCGGACCAATCAGGATCTCGCCGATAAAGCCGTGGCGAAGGCCCGGGAAGTGGCCAGGGCCCAGGCCGAGGCCGCCGACGCCCAGGCCGCCGCGGCGAAGGAAGCGGCCGTCGAGCAGAAGGAGGCCGCCGCGCAGACGTTCAACGACTGGAAGAAGAAGGCCGACGACCAGCACCGGGCGGCGATGTGGTCGTGGGAGGACCAGCAGGCGGCGATCAAGAAGACTTCGGGGGAGGCCAAGGGGCTCGGCAACGAGATGGCCGCCCTCTACAAGGCCCAGATGGCGCTACATGCTGGCATCGGCATCTCCCGGGCGATCGGGCGCGAGCTTGAGCAAACGGCCAACTGGGCGAAGGAGGTTTCCAAGGAATTCACGTCGCTCCGCAAGTCCATGCAGGAGGTCGCGGCGCTCCGGGGCAAGGAGAACTCCAACGAATTCACCGTCGAGGAAGCCCGCAAGGCGCAGGCCGCCGGGCTGACTCCGGAGGAACGACGAGAATTTCAGGGGTCCTTTTTGAATTACGCCGGTTCACAGGTTGGCGGCAAGGACGCGGCCGAACAAGCGAAGCAGAACACCAAGCTGACCGAGGCCCAGGGCGAGGAGTTCGGCAACCGGGTCGCGGTAATAATGAAGGCGTCCGGGGTTGACGCCAAACTCGGCGCCGAGCTTGCCGGCTCGATGCTCGAGCAAGCCGAGGGCCCCCAGGACGTCGAAAAGCTGATGAAGGATTTCAGTGAAGGGCTAGAAGTCAGCCAGAAAGGCCCCGTGCCGCTGAAGCGGGCAGCTACCGACATGTCGCGCATCATGTCCCACGGCATCTCATTTCAGGAGGCGGCCAAGATGTACGCGATCGTCTCGCCGGCCGCGAGAGGCGAGGAAGTAACGTCGGTCGAGGGCGCCCTCCGCGGCATCCAAAAGATGAAGAACGAGGGAAAGGGTGCCCAATTCGGCGTCAAGGAAGGCATGAGCGACTATGAATCAGTCAAAGCTTTCGCGACCAACATCAACGAGCGACAACAGAAACTCATGGCCGGAGGGCTGACGGAAAAGCAGGCGTCCGATCGAGTCGAGAAGCAATTAGCAGACGCGGAAGTGGTCGCGGATTACCGGGAGGCCCGTGGACTCGTCCGCGGCTTCGGCAACCAAGGGGTGAGATTGGGTGGATTCGAGCGGTACGACCAGATCCAGGCCGGCACATCGGCCACCTACGAGCAGGACAGCGTCGACCTGAATCGCCGGTCCGCCGCCGGCAAACAAAACGCTCGCGAGGCCGCCGAGGCAGTGGCGCGGGCCGAACGGGGCTCAGCCAACGTCCACCTCGAGGAACTCCGGCAAGAGACGCGCACCCAGCTCACGAAGGAGGGCCGGTTCGAGAAGCCGGGCTGGGGAGAGTACGCGCAGTCACTGATTCCCGCGACTGCCCCGCGCGAAGAACAGCAGACCAACCTCGAGATGATCCGGTCGGCGCGCGAGAAGCTCGGACAGGGCGTGACCGCGACCGACCGGCTGAACTCGATGAACAATATGTCCACGAATAATCAAATGAAGGAACTCCTGGAGCTGATAAAGCAACAGAACGAGCTCATGAAGAAGGACGCCCAGCGCGCCGAGAACCAGGGACGACCGCCGTTGGCCGTTCCGCCACCTGCGAGGAACGGCGGCGCCAGAATGGGCGGCTGACCCCGACCCCGGCTCTTAACCCCGAAGTTACTACCGCAAGTCGACTAGACGACGGTTTCCGAATCGAGGCCGCATGCGCATCCAGCGATCCCAAAACGAATACCGCCAACTCCGCGACCGCCAGGCCGCCTTCGACCGGCGTCTGGACGTGGCGACGAGCCGGCATCCGGAAGCCGTGACGGCGCGTAGACTTGTTCAAATATATAATTCTGGCCACATGGGTTCGGCTCCTGGCCTCTATTATTCCGCACATCCCGTCCAGCTTAACGGCATAGAGCAAGAGGGCGGCACAGCCACGCCGATCGTGGACCTGTCTACGACGCTCCTGGTCGTCGTCTTGAACGGAACCCCCGTCGAAGGTGACATCCTCGCAGCCTACGCGGTCGGAGGCCGATGGGTTGCAGAGATCAAGGGCACACCGCCGGCCTGTTCGCTCTGCGGATGCGCCGACGCTCCCCTGGTCGTTGATATCGTTGACGCCGTGCTGGGGAGCGCCACGCTGAATTGGCAAGGCACCGCCGGGCCGTCCTATTCGCCGACGTGGGTCGGAGTGTCTCGGACCTATCACTACCTCGGAGGGGGCGGCTGCGCGGCACAGACCGATCTGGCGTTGACCTGGACCCTGATGTCGGGATCGAATTGCAGTCTGTCGGTCGCGTGGAACGTCACGGACCCGACGACGAATTGTCCGACCAATGACGATACAGGATACACCGCGTCGTTCACCTACAACCTGACCGGCTCGATTGGCTGTGATCCGCTGACCGCGAGCTACCTCACGACCGGCATCGCGCCGACGGATCCCTACGCGATCCTGACGGGCGGCACGACCGCCAGCGCGACCGCGACGGGCTCCGGGAGCAACGAATTATCCGGCGGAACGGTCTGTTGCAAATGGCCGTGCGGGGGCTCCGCACCGCCGATCCTCAACATCACGATCGCCTGCGACGCGGGGACTTATGGCCCGTTCGCGATGGGGATCGGCGGTTACGAGGGATGCTGTCTTTACAGTTGTTCCGTGCTGGTTAATTTCCCGGGGACGGCGGTCTGCCCGGCGGTATCGAACGTGCCGCTGACACTCACGTACAACGCATGTAGCGGGATCGTCTCGATAGCGATCGGCGTCGCGCCCGGATCGTTCAGTTGCACGTTCGACGGGACCTATCCCCCTCCGATCTGCGGGCCCGATAACTGTTGTCCAGGCACGAACGTCTCCGAGGGCTATGCCTTCTTAGGGCAAGGCACCCTCGGCATGGGGCTGACCGGCGTTACCTGCTCGCCGTACTCTAATATCGCGAACCTGGGATACGGGGAAGCAATTCCGCTCGCGACGAACGCGTGGCCACTCTGGACGTTCTTCGGAGGCACGTGCGCATCCGGCCCAGTGACGGGCGGCGGCGGACTCGGCTCCAACCTTACCGTCACGGTATCGGAACCATGAAAAACCATCCCCGGTGCCCGACGTGCCCGATCGCCGGCCGATGCGTCGTCGAGTGGACGGGGCACTCGACCTATTGCGATTGGGCCGCACGCGGCGGCAATCATCTCCGGCGAGTCGAGGAGCTATCGGCGGCGGGCCCGAAAGAGCCCGTGGCCCGCCAAGCCGAGCCGGACCGACCGACGGCGAAGGAGGCCCTCGCCCTGACGAAAGCCATGAAAGCGTGTCCTTACCGATCGCCTTGTGGTTGCGCGGGCGGCGGCGGCAAGTGCGGGCTCCGGGAGGAGGCCCTCGTGTCCTACCAGGATTGCTTCGATTGCATCCGGAAGTATGATCCGGCCGTGATCGCGAGAGAAGGTTGACCCGCGAGGCGGCTCGCTTTACGACTTGGCCGAGCAGGCCGGCGTCGACCGTTCGGTCCTGTCGCGGTTCGTCGCCGGGAAGCGATCCATCACGCTGGAGGCGGCCGATCGGCTGGCCGCGGTGCTGAAGGTGCGGATGGTGGGAGGGAGGGTACAGTCCCTCGGGGCAGGCAGAGAACAACGAAGCCCCCGCGGAACGATCCGCGCGGGGATTTTTTCTTGCGCGTCGATCCGCCTGAGTTACCGTTTCATCGTACGTGTCTCGCCACTGAAATGAGCCCGTTGTTATCGCGAAACTCGAGGTCGCCGCGATCATTTATCCGATAGTAATCCCCGGCCGTCGATCTGCCTTTTCGCTCGAACATGCGAGGCGGCTGCGGCCCGAACGCGATCAATTCTTGCTCGAATGTGCCGCCGTGGGTGAGGTAGAACTCCTCACCCCGCCGACAGATGAAATGTAGAGATTTCGATAGGGAATCCTCGATCCACTCGCCGAGGATCTCTCCGAGCGGCGGCGTCTGCTTGGCGATCAGCTTCGCCTCCTCGTCGGCGGTGAAACCACAGATGACCACATCCACCCCGATCTTTCGGTCCGGACCCATGGTATCGACGAGGGCCCACGGTGGTCCCCAAGGGCCATCCGGCCCGAAGGCATCAGCCTCGGGAAGATAGCAGAAAAGCACGGTCCGTACGTTCCTGGCACTCGTGCGCGGATTGCGCGGCTTGCTCGATTCGATCTCCCGGGCGATTTCTTCCAGTACCGACTTGGAGATCTTCCACGATAGCCGGATGGAGAAGACGTCCTTTCCCCACTCGGGCAACGCGGCCTTGCCGATGTCAGCCGAGAGGAACGTATAGAGCCGTCCGGTCGCATCTCGCTCAGGTGCCCCCCGAGAGACCGCAGCGGACGGGGTTGATGTCGCCGTCGGCGCGACAGGCTGTCCTCCGAGTCTTGCCCTCACGTAGACCTCGGCGATCACCAAGACCGATGCGATCAATCCGGCGAACGCAACTGCCCGGACGGCCCATTTCCCGGCCCCTCGACTCTGGGCTCCTTCTGGCTTCGGTGTTTCCGGCTCGTGGCCATCGTTGATCGGCTTCGTCGCCATCGGGGTCGATGCCACGCCGGGCAAAGCCGGGACCATCGGCGGACTCGAAGGTTGCTCCAGCTTGGTGTCTTCCTCCCACGTCAGCAGCGCCGGCACCTGGATCTCGGACCCACATTTCGGGCACTTGGACCGCCGGCCTACGTGTTCTTCTTTGGCCGTCAGCCGCTTGCCACATGATGAGCACGCAAACTTGATCGCCATCACCGCGTCCCTTCGCGTTTGCCCTGGGATGCATCCGGCAGTTCATGATATCTCAGGTTCGACCGGATGCAAGGCGGCATCGACGCACAAGGGAAGCCCGACGCGTTGCGATTTCGCAACGCTCTTCCGTCCACCCGCCAACCGACGTAGATTGGCATCATGGGTGTCAGGGAGTTCACCGCCGGCAGAGGAACGGTCGGCCGAATCCACCGCCAGGACGCGCGGCTGATCAGGGACGCGGGCCATGGCTGCAAAGAAGAAGACGAAGGCATCGAAGCCGCTCGTCCGGACGCCTCCACCGCCGATCGAAAGTCTTCTTGCGAAGGCCGCCGAACTGATGTGGAGCGTGGTACACCTGGAAGACATTCCTTATCTCAGGGCCTACGCCAAGATCGCCGATGCCTTCCTCGAGCTCCCAGTCAGGTCGTGGTCCGCAAAGCCCAATCCCGACCCCTGCAAGGTCCGCGAGGTCACATACTTCCCCTCGGAAACCGCCATCTGGTGGATCGACCGTGTCCGCGAAAAGAACTTGCTTGCTGCGGTCCTGACGACCAACGCCCTCGATCGGCTGTCCGATTACGCTCGCATCCTCGAGGTGGACCGCCGCTATGACTTTCCGGACGCGCGGCAGAAGGCCGATTTGACCAGCGGGGCGGGCGTATACTGGATCGAGTTCGAAGTGCCGGAGTGGGGGAGATACAAACTGCGCGACCAGGTCCTGGAGCCCGGCCACCGCGGCGTCGCACTGGTCGAGAGGTGTCACCTGTCCTCGAGCTTCCACCACGCCTCGTGGGGCCGGGCCTCGGTCCGGGGATACGGCGAGTTCCCTCCGCTCCTCGGTTTCGATGTCCCGTGCCGGGTGACCAACCTGTGTCGCTTCGAAGGCGATTCGATGATCACGGACCGTTACGACGTGGGGGGAGGTATGTGCGTCGAGGGAGACGCGCTGGTCAGCACCTACGGGACGTCGTGCGAGATCCCTTTCTCGTTCATCACGGGCGCCAGGCGAGAGGATTTCGAGCGAGACCACAATCACCGCTATCCGCTCAGTCCCAAGCTCGGACTCGACGAGACGGTCAAGCTGATCGAGGAAGTGGCCAAAGAGGGGAAGGCGCCGGAAACCGTCGAAGTTCCAGGGAAGCCGAGCGACGAAAATTGTAACGAATCGTTGCGACTGTAACGAATCGTTGCGCGGCCGATGCGCAGCGAAACGGCCGGGGCGTCTCGTGGGGAGGCACTCCGGCCGTCGGTGCGCGCGGGGAGGCGGAAGGAGCGTGGGAGTGGTCAGCCCTTCCCCTTCACTCCCTTGAGCTTCTCGATCATCTTGGTCAAGACGTCCGGATCATCGGTATCGGGATCGATCGGCACCTTGAAAACCTTGCTGATCTCGTGTGTCTTCCTCCCGGCCGCATGATCTTCCTTGATTCGATTTGCCTTCGCCTCACCCCAGTACAGGCCGAGCGTCTTGCCGGTCGCGGGATTGACGCCCAAGACAATCTCGGCTCCGTCGATGAGGGACATCAGCTCGCGGTCATTGAAGCATTTACCCAGTTCTCCGCGCGGCTTGACTTCCTTGACGTGAACCATCCCCGATTCTCCATCAGGGAAGGTGACCCTGGCGTTTCCGTCGCCATCGACGAACTTGACCCGGCACAGCTCGTTGCCGTCATCGTCTCGCGCGATGAAGTCCGTCTCGGTCAGTTGGTGGAAAAGGATCACCGGCCATGGCTCGATCTCATCCGGGCCTAGCCCTTGATTGGTCCTGTAGAAGATGCGGGCTCCCCACGCATCAACGCGATCGTACTTTCTTTGGCTGCTCATTGTGGTTGGCTCCAAATGTAAGGCCCCGAGCCATCGAGGCCCGGGGCGAGCTTCAGGATAACATCGACCGTCTCGCGGATCAGGTCAAGCCCAGCAACCGCCGGATGCCGAACCGGCAACCCTCGCCGAGCTCGCAGCACCGGCCCGACGCCTTGGCCTGGAGTTCCACGGCCGCCTCGTCGAGGGGCTCGTTCTCTAGCCGGCGAAGGGCTTCGCCGAACGGGATGTCGAGGACGCGATAGGCGGCCAGCAGCTTCCGCTCGTCGCCGGTGAGGCACTCGTCGTCTTCGCCCTGGTCGTCGTCGGCGAGCAACGCCCTGGCCTCGAGGCCAGCGATCCACTTGCCGCGAGCCCGTCGTCGCTCGCTGGCCGATTCGGCGGACTCGACCCTGATCTCGTACCTCTGGGCGGCGACGTCGCCGGATCGGTGGACGATGAAGTCGAGCGTGTTGCCACAGCGGCCCTCGCTCGAGGCAATACCGCGAAGCATGTCGATCAGGATCATCTCGACCGCTACGATAAGGTCTTCCTCGTCGCAGATCGAGGCGGGGCTGATGCCGGCGATGATGGCCATGGGGGATCTCTCCTGAATTGCGGTGGTGATGAGGATCGGAACACGAACGATCGAATGAGTGCTCCGCCCGACGACGATGCCGGGCGAGCCGGGATTGACGTTGCCGGGTCAGTCGAGGTTGCCTGTCGCAGCGGCGGCCGCGATGCGGGCATAGCTCGCGTCGTTCT
>JBKQHM010000303.1:0-6042 GCA_052148775.1 Isosphaeraceae bacterium
GCTCGACAGCAAGGGGCTGCTCGGCGGCGTCTGCACCACGTCGGGCCTGGCGCACAAAATGCCGGGCCGGGTGGGAGTGCGCGCTTGAGATCGCGGTGGAGGATCCCCTTGCCGTGGAGGAACGTCAGGGCCTCGCCGATCTGGAGGAGGATGATCCGGGCCTGGTCAATCGACATCGGCTCGCCCGGGTTCATCAGCCGGCGCAAGTCGCCTCCCTCGATGTACTCGGTGACCAGGAAGGGTTGGTGCGAGTCGGTCGTCGTACCGAAGTCGAAGATCGAGAGGATGTGGGGGTGAGAGACGCTCGCCAGCAGCTCCGCTTCCCGATAGAACCGCGCCCGGCACAGGTCGGCATCCTCGCCCTCGGGGATCGCCAGGACCTTCACGCAGACGAGCCGTTTCAGCGCGTGCTGCCGCGCCAGGTAGACTTTGCCCATCCCCCCTTCACCGAGCATTCCCACGATCTCACAGCCGGGGATGGTGGACATATCCCCTTCGGAGGTCTCATGCACCGCAGACATGACATGCCTGCCTTCCGGGATGAGCGCTCGCGACAATCGCCGACCCGCCGCGATGGCCATCAAAGTCGCGCTGACGTGGTTGAAGATGAACGAATCGGGCCTCTCGTACGATGCTTTTAGTAAACATGATGACCGATAGCCTGGCCGGGCTGCAAGACCGACGCCTCGTCAGGAGGCGACAGTCCGCGGCGTCGGCCCTGCCTCATGATGATGCAGTCGAAGAAGCCACAAGTACGTTCGACACTCAGTCAGCCACGCGGGTAGGCTCATCGGGTACAATCGGCATCCGCGCGGGATTTCTAGCAACAGAGGTTTACCTGATCGATCTTGAGGCGCTTCCTTGATCCCGAGAACCCAGGGCGATTCCCAACCAGCCGTCACCGACCCAGCCCCCCCTGCCCGGCTGGATTGGTTCATCATCGTGGTGCTGACCGCCACGCTGACGACGGTGTCCACCTATCAGTCGCTCCGACGTTACGAGGCGCTGCGCACCGGTTGGTCGTGGGACCTGGCCTATTACAACCAGTGGTTCTGGGCGCTGACGCAGGGGGATCATACGCTGACGGTCCGTCCGGTGTCGGCCTATGCTCAGGAGGGGCCGTCGATCTGGAAGATGAATTACCTGGCGCCAATCCGCCTGGCGATCGCGCCCTTCTACGCGATCTTCCCCGACCCGCGCACCTTGATCGTCCTCCAGAATGTCGTCTTCTGGTGGATCATCCCCGCGGCTTATGGCCTGGTGCGGTCGGAATCCAATTCGCGAGGTGTGGCGCTGTCGGCCATGCTGCTCGTGCCGCTGACCCCGCTCCTCTGGCCGCTGGTCTGGAACGACTTTCGCGAGCTCCAGCTCGTGGGTCCGTTCGTGCTCTGGGCCATCCAGGGCGTGCGAGGCCGCTCCGTCCGGCTGGCCACCGTAGGGATTGCGGGGATGCTCGCCTGCCGGCAGGAATTCGCTGCGATCGTGGCGACCCTCGCGATCCTGCCCCCGCGCCGGCCGGAATCGCTCAAGACGACCCTCCGATGGCGGCGCGCGACCCTGTTGACCGGGCTCTGCTGGATCTTGTTCGGCTTTTTCACCTACCTCAGCTTCATGGTCGGCCGAGGTGCCCCGGACGCGTTCATCGACCAGTTCCTGGGCCCGAAGGCATCGGTGCCCGAGACGCTCTGGACGTCCCTCCAGGTCTTGATCCTGGGGATGGGCGGCTGGGCTGTGCTGATGTGTCGGGCGCCCCGGGTGGCCATCCTCGCGTTGCCCTGGATCTGGAGCCTGTGCAACGGCCGATGGGCCATCCGCTTCCTCGAGACCCCGGAGTGGCATCACGTCCGATACGCCATGCCCATGGTGATCATGGCGCTCGCCGCGGGGCTGATCGGTTACGCGAGACTGGCGGCCGGGCTCCTGCCCCGGCCCGGCGGGCGGGCCTGGCTCGCGCTGGCCTGGCTCGTCGCCGCCGCGATGGGGGGCGTCGGCCTGCGCGACGTCGTTCATCGGATGGACCGCATCCCTCCGACGTTCGATCGGCTGGAAGCGCGGGAGGTCTGGAGCTGGATCCGCCAGGTCGGCCCCGACGACGCCGTCCTGGCCGACTACGAGGTCTCCGCTCCCCTCTCCTCGCGACGGGCCCTCTACAGCTATATCCTCGACGCCAACCTGCCCGCCGGCTTTCCTCGCCTCGGCCCCGAATTCCACTGGCTCTTCGTGAAGAGCGACGATCCACGACTCAAATCCTTGCTGGATCAGGGTTTCGATGTCGTCCACCGCGGCCCTTATCTGACGATCGCACGACGGGGGACGATGAATTTTGCCGGAAATCCGGAATTTTTCCGATTTCGCGCGAACACAAACCCGCGATAAGATGTCTATGTTGCGTACCACTGCTCAATTGGTCGCGTTTCGATCCCGCGCCGATAGGTGGCCGCTCGTGTCGCCGCCCGATCGACGGGTCCCGATTCGCGAAGGGTAGGCCGGGTGTGTTGCCCGGCCGCATCGAGGTCTCGGGAGCCTGCAAGGACCCCATGACTCGGTAATTCGATTCGAGGGACGAACGTAACGTCCCGATCCCCCGTGACGCGGCAGACCGGGGCTTTCTGACCGCCCCACTGTTGCCTCATCTCCAGATCCCGCCCTATTCCGGCGGATGCGAGGGTCTCGCCATGTTCAACCGCACGAACCTGACGTTGTCGGCTCGGACGCTTTCCAACCGGCTGAATCTCGGGACGCGGTCGCTCGCGCTCAACGCGGGCGTCAATCATGGCGGTCTCACCCTGCGCACTCGTCTAGCCTTTCATGGCGTCATGCGCGATGGGATGGTGTGGTATGATGTATTTCCGATTACCCAAACGAGATACATCATTCCGATCGATCCCGGCTCATTTTCCCAGCAGCCGCAAAGTCAACCGAGTCGCTTGACGGAGCAACTCGGTCGGCCCGTGGAGGTCGTTCGCGTCGAACCCGATCCGAGGCCGGCTGACCTCGTCGATCGACCCGAACGCTGTGCGAAAGTCGGAGTGACCAGGTTTCCATCGGTGGCTGTCACCGTGGTGGAGCGACGATCGTCGGAGCGCGTGAGCGGCTCCGGATCGCGTTCCGGATGGAAAACCGCGGGTAAACCCGGCTTGAAGCGCACCGCGAAGCGTGCTGCCAAGGCCAAAGCCGCGACCGCGATAGCGGCCGCGAGCATCGGAAAGTGAGTACCGACCGCCCGCTCTCGCCCCGTTGATTCTTGCGTCCGCGGCATCGCCTTCCAGGCGGCGAGCGTCCCCATCCGGGGATGCGTCGACCTGGTCAGGATCCGCGGCCCTGACGCCCGAGACGAAGCGGACACATCGGTTTCGCGCGGAAGGCTGATCCCGGTCCGGATCGCGTTGAGATCGCTCAACGATCGGATCGGTCGATATTCCGGCCACCGCGCACGCGCCGTCTTATTGTCGCCGCGCCGGAGATCGTCCACGCGTTCGATCGAGGTCTGCACGTCCGGGATGGAAGTTCCCGGGCGGCCTCGAAGCGGGGCGAGCCCTTTCCTTTCCTCCGGTGCCGAGCGTGAAGACGTCCATGAAGGCGACGTGTTTCGGCCCGATTTTGTCGCGCCACAAGGAGGCGCGCTCCGCTCAGGGCCGGGACCGGCAGGACCCCCGAGATCGCGGGGAAGGCGGTTCACGTGTTGACGATTGCGAGGGAGATCGAGACGGATAGCAGGGTCTGGGCCGACCTGGCGGCCCTGGTCGGCCGGGCCCAGCGGGGCGACCGCGAGGCGTTCGGCGAGCTGGTCGAGCAGTTCCAGCCGACGGTCTACGCGATCGCGCTGCGTCGGCTGGCCAACGCCAGCGACGCCCTGGAGCTGACCCAGGAGGTGTTCCTGCACGTGCTGCGGCGGATCGGCCAGCTCCGCGAGCCCGAGCGGTTCGCCGGCTGGCTGCGACAGGTCGCCGTGCGGATGGCGATCAACCGAGCGACGCGCCGGGTGTCGCCGCCCAGCGTCGAGGTGGGGATCCTCGAGGGAGCTGCTTCGGAGCACTCCGACGAGCCGCTCGACCAGTTGATCAGCCGTGAGCGCTCCGAACGGCTCTGGGCGGCCCTCGGCCGGCTCAAGGCCCTCGATCGCGAGGCCCTGGACGCCTTCTATATCCGCGGGCACTCGCTGCTCGAGATCGCCGAGATGCTCGACGTCCCCCTCGGCACCGTCAAGAGGCGGCTGCACACGGCGCGAAAGCGGCTGAAGCTCGAGCTCGAAGCCTCGGTCGCCGACGCCCGGGAGTGGACCGACTACCAGGCCGAAACCTCCGATGACGAGTTCGATGAGTCCGAGTCCGAGCTGGTCGGCGCCGGATCCTGGTAATGGATGGCGCGCGGGTGGCGGGTGTCGTGTGGCGGGCGGTCAAACGCCTTCCGCGCGTCTTCCCGCCACCCGCCACCCATCACGAGCCGCCCCGAAGGCGGCTGTATTCGTCGGCCTCCCGACGGTATCGCCGCGCCCGCCCGGCCATGATCGCATAATCCCACCAGGCACCCATCACGATCGGCAGCAAGACCAACGCGACGAGGATCATGCCGATATCGGGCCGCCCGAAGACGGTGAAAAGGGTCACGAAGAAGACGCCGAGGATCGAGGGTACGGCGGTCAGGGCCCAGGTCGCGCGCCGGTATCGGGCCAACTGGTCCTCGATCGGCTCGACGCCGAGTCGGAGCCGGCCGAGTTTGCGCCGCCAGTAATTCTCGCGGAGACGCCATTGCGCCTCCATGTCCTGAAACGAAGCCGGCGTTGAGACATTGGTTTCCATGAATTCCACCGCGGGAGGGAGTTCAGCTCGGGAGCGAGCTCGGCACGGAAACCCGCTCGGTACGAAATCGACCCGGATTCGATGAATCGGGTGCCTTGGTGCTTGCTTGTTGGGAGCCAGATGATCTAAGATGGCGACTCTGTCTTGGCGATCGATGATGATTGTATGCCCGTCCCAGGCTCCGGTCGAGGATTTCCTATCATGCCCGCGCGACTCGTGGCCATCGATGAGGGACCGGATATCCTTCTCAACCGGCCCATGATCGTGGTGGGCCGCCATCCGGCTTGCGATACCCGGCTGGATTCGCTCCGCGTGTCGCGCCGGCACTGCTGCCTGACTTACGAGAATGGCGAGGTGCTCGTCAAGGACCTCGGCAGCACGAACGGCATTCGAATCAATGGGCAGCGCGTGGCGAACGGTCGGTTGCGCCCCGGTGACGAGCTCTCGATCGCCCATTATCGATACCGTTGGGAAGAGGGTCGCGATCGCGACCGCGATCGATTGATCACCCCTCCGCCGATCCCGCCCTATTTTCCCCCGAGGGACGGCGCCAACCCATGGCTCTCGGTCCGGCCCTCGGCCTGGGGGTTCGGTCCCCTGCGGTAGGCCGGGATCGATGTCGCGCCCTCAACATCGCGACATCAGTCGAAGAGTGTTGTCCTGGGTCGGGGCGGCGGGATCAATCCGGGGATGCCGAGAATCCGTTGCATCGCACGCGCCATCTCCGGGGCGAGGCCCGCGTCATCATTGTTGGCGAAGACGACCACCGGGACCCGCTCAGCCATCGCTTCGATCGTCCGGGCGCATTCGGCCAGCTCCTCCGACTTGTCGACGACGATCTTGTTGAACGTCGGAGTGAGCTTCTCGATCGCCTCCCGGTTGCCGATGAGGCGGAAGTTTTTCCTCCCCCGCAAACAAAAAACCAAGTTTGACATTGCGCCAAGAAGCTCGGGAAAGGAGAATCATCTCAAAATGTGAAACCTTTCATCGAAACCCTGCGGGTAACCAATCCCGTCCGGCAGAGCCGGGCCAGCAGCCGGGAAGCGAGTCTTGCGTGGGGGCGGGTGACCGTCACTGCGAAGCGTAGACAGCGAGATCAAACGCTGTGTGATTGAGCCCCGAAATTTCCTCGTCGTGAGCCCTCGTCTTGGTCAATCGCGGGGGCCGTGCCGGGCATTAGCGACACCTGGACCCATCCGCGTGCCTGGTCACACCGGGGTCGGAGGAACATGGCGAATGATCG
>JBKQHM010000304.1:0-7963 GCA_052148775.1 Isosphaeraceae bacterium
ACTCGTCGCCGAAGTCGTCGCGGAGCCGGACGACTTCCCCCATCGCGTCGCGTTCCTGGGTCAGCCGTCGACGACGCGCCACGATGGGGATCGCCGACTTGATCCGCTTCAATCGTGCCTGTTCGCCGCGCGCCGAGCGGATCGACCCGCGGAGTCGTTCCGACTCGTCGAGCGCATCGCGATAGACCCGGTCGTGCCGCTGCCAATCCTCGCTCGGCAACTGGTGCTGCTTGAGCTCGTCCTGGGCGTCGCGGAGCTCGGTCAGGGTCTTGTTGATCCGGGGATTCTGGGCCCGGGGCTTGAACAGCTCGTCGAGCCCTTTCTGGAGCGTCTCATGCGCCCGGCGCAGGCCCGCGAGGCCGGCGCCGGCGGCGAAGAGCAGCTCGCCCAGGCGGCCCTGCCCGGTGCGGATTTCCTCGCCTGCGCGGGAGAGCCGTTCGTGGTCGATGCCGAAGAGCGCCTCGAAGGTGTCCTGGTTGATGCCGCCGAGGAATCGGGCCAACTGCTCGTCGGCGATCGGCGAGGAATCGTCGGGGCCTCGGAGCGTATTCCGATTGCCCCGTCGCCGTAGGATCTCCAGCTCGTCGCCACTGCTGTGGCGCAGCTTACCCCCGACGCGGAGCTGGTCGTTGGGATGGACGAAGTGGTCGGCCGAGAGGTGGGGGAAGTCGAACAGCAGGTATGAGAGGGCCCGCATCGACGAGGTCTTGCCCGCCTCGTTGGGGCCGTAGACCAGGTGCAGGCCGTGGGTGCCCTCGGAAAAGTCCAGCACTGCGCCGGTGAACGGCCCCACCGCCTTCAAGTTCAGGCTCAGCAGTTTCATGGGATCTCACGTCACGTCGAGGCGCGGCCGTTGGCCTCGCCGCTTTGGGATTTCCGGAGCAGGTCCAGGAGCAGGGGCTGCACCTGGTTCAGCAGCGTTCGCAGCCATTCCGCCTCGCCGAGTTGCGGGCTGTCGGGGTCGTGGAGGAACTCCGCCGGCAGTTTGCGCTTCAGGTCGGCCAGGTCGTCGACGACCCCGCGCAAAGAACCGGGATCGCCGCGGAGCTGCTCCAGGACGTCCAGCAACTCCTCGATCGGGCCGTCGGGGATCATCACGGCGCTCGGCGGCTGGAGCTGGAACTCGACCTTCTCGACCCAGAGCCGGTCGTTGCCGCGTTCGGTGGCGAGGCCGCGGACCTCGTTGATGAACCGATCCGGATCGGCGTTCAGCCGCCCGTGCAGCGCGGACGTGCCGCCGAGGACCACCCGGACGGCCAGCAGGCAGTCGGGGTCGGGCTCGGAGGCCAGTAAGCCGTCGAGCATCTCCGCCGTGCGGCCGAGCAGGTCCGACTCGGTGTCCAGCTCCGAGACCTCGACCCGGCCCCGCTCCCATCGGGCCTGGTCCAATCGGTGGAAGACCGGGTGGAAGCTGCGGTCCGCATTGATGGTGACCAGCAGGCACCCCTTGGGGCCGCTCTCGCGAATGTGCCGGCCCTGCACGTTGCCGGCGAAGACGACCGGCGGGTCCTGGCAGGGAATCTGTCGCATGTGGATGTGGCCGAGTGCCCAGTAGTCGTAGCCGCGGAGCCGGAGCTCTTCGAGCGTGCAGGGGGCGTAGCGCTCATGTCCGTCGGCACCGCCCAGGCCGGTGTGGAGCAGGCCGATATTGATGCAGCCCGGGACGGGCGCCGGATAGGCCGCGGCCAGGTTCTCCGTGACCGCGGCCTTCGCGAAGCTCTGGCCGTGGATCGCGACGTCGAGGTCTTTCAACGTCGCGGTCTCGGGCCGATCGTGCGAGAGCATCTTGACGTTCTCCGGCAACGTCAGGCCGCGGGTCATCTTGTTGGCTGCGTCGTGGTTGCCGGCGATGACGAAGACCGGGATCTTGTGGTCCCTGAGCCGGTTGAGCTCTTTCTTCAGGTACAAGACGGTGCTGTAGTCGCGCCAATCGCCGTCGTAGAGGTCGCCGGCGATCAGGAGGAAGTCGACCGATTTCTCGATGGCCAGATCGACGAGTCGCGTGAAGGCCCGGCGGGTCGCGCCGCGGATGCGTCCCGCGGGCGCGTTCTCGTACTTCTCCAGGCCCTTGAGCGGGCTGTCCAGGTGGATATCGGCCGCGTGGATGAAAGTGATTGCCATGCGGACATTATACACCCGTTAATCGCCGGGCTCCATCGCGACTGTGTCGGGTGCTCGAGGCGGCCGATATTCCGGTCAGTTCTTCGGGTCGGCCAGCCGGACCTGGCTGGCTGTGGGGAAGTCGTCGGGGATGGGGATGGTGACCTTACCGGTGGCGGCCCACTCGGTGCCGCGGAGCATCACGGTGCGGAATCCGATGCATCGGATCGCCGTGGTGTCGTCGCCCATCGCATGGCCCATCACGGTCGTGAAGACGCGTCCCTTGCCAAACGGGATGACCCAGATCATCGGCTCGTTGGTGCCGGTGCCGCCCTTGGTCTTGTCGGAATAAGCCGTCGCGAGGATCTCCATGTGCTCGGCCGGCCCGCGCTGGCCGTGGTAGAGTTCGTCCTTGGCGTGCATCCACTCGGCGGGCATGCCGCGGGTGATCGGGTGGTCGGGGTTGCGGACGACGACCTGGAACGCGTGCATCGGCCCGTGGCCCGAGCCCGGCCCCTGGCCCTTGGGCGTGCGGACGACCTTGCCGCTGTCGTCGATCGTGAGCCGGTCGCCGTAGCCCGGATTGCGCCAGCCCAGGCCGATCATCTCGTTATAGGCGGGCCAGTCGGGGAACGCGTTATTGGCCGCGTGGATGATCGCCAGTCCGCCACCCTTGGCGACGTAATCCTCGAGCGCCTTGCGGACCTCCGCGGGCCACGACTGACCGTTGTAGTTGCTGAGCACGACGTCGTACTTCGAGAAATCGGGGCGGAACGCGTCCCAGGCCGATGGCTTGGCCTTCGCGTCGGGCGTGGTCACGACGTCCACTGTGAACCGGCCCGAACGCTCCAGGTCGGCCTTCATCGGCGGGGTCATGATCCGCCAGTTGTGGTTGTTCTGACCGTCCACGATCAGCACGCGGACCTTCTCCTCGGCACCCCGAGCCGGCCCGACCAGGCCCAGGCCGAGCACACAGACAGCCAGTAAACCGACGGCCGCCGCACCGTTACGAATCCCGATCATCGTTCTCGTCTCCTTCTGGCAAGTCGACCGGATTCCCCGCGGAGGCGCGGAGGGCGCCGCAGAGGTCGCGGAGAAACCCCGGAAGACGGGGCTATCTTCGGGCTTCTCCGCGCGCTCTGCAAGAAACTCGTTCTCCGCGATGCGATCTCCGCGAGAAACTCGTCGACTCCAGGTGGACTCCTCAGGGCTTTCCCAACTGGCGCTGGCGCTCGGCCCGGTGCAGGACGGCCTCGGCCAGGCGCACCGTCCTGCGATACAGCGCCGGGGTAACGGGCCCGGAAAACCCCGGATAGCGCGTCTCGACCGCGAAGCGCGTTAACGGCTCCGCCCGGCGGACGTACTTGGGAACTTTCAGTCCCGAGTTCTCCAGCAAGGTCAAGAGCTTCGCGAGGTCATGGATGTAAGGAAAGGTCAGCCCGCGATGAAGGAACACGGCCTTGATAGACTTCTCCGCTGCCTGTTGCGCATGGTAGCAAAGGTCTTCCAGATACGCTTCGGGAATCTCTGCCTTGGCACAGGCCGGGTTGCTCCGGGCCCGGTTGAGCCATTCGCGCGGGTCGTCCGGAGGGAGTCGGCTACGCCCCATAGACGACCTTTCCCTCCCGCAAGGCCGGGCAGATCACCAGACACGGCGTTTCGCGATAGCGTTCCGCCTCTTCCGGAGTGACGACGATGATGTCGACGGCTTCCCCGGCTCCGTGCATCTGGCGGTAGATCCTTTCGACGAGCCGTCCGCGTTGAAAACGGCCCCCTTTGATGACTAACAGATCGACATCGCTGTCGGGCCCCATCTCCCCCCGCGCCGCCGAGCCGAACAGGATGATCTTCTCGGGCTGTGCCGCCTCGACGACGCGGCGTACGAGGTCACGGAGGACGCTCGGCTCCAGCTCGCGTTCCCCGAGAGGCTTCTTCCCGCGTCTACCAGCCATGTTTCACCCCGCCAAATTCGCGCCGAGCGACGCCCATGAAGCAGGTTACGAAGCGGTATCGGACCATCAGAGAGATTCCATCTCGCAACGAACGAGCTCTTTGGCTTGAGCGTCGGCTTCGGCCAACACGGCCCGGATCTGTTCTCGCTCGCCGGGATCGTAAGGCCCGACGTCTTGCCGGCCCGGATCAGCTCACGCCTCAGCTCGTAGTCCGCGATCCCCGGGACGATCATCCGCGCGCCCGACGCCAGGCGAGCCTGCGCCCATTGACGGCACGCCAGGGCGTCCGGTCGCGCTAGAGGATTGGTCAACAGCCCCAGGGTTTCCGTATCGAGGACGATCAACCTCATGAGCCGAATCGCAGGCGGTCGGATAACCGGTCTTCATCGACGACGCGCGTGAGATAGTCGAGGGTCTCGCGCTGCTCGGCGGCGTCCCCGATTTCCTCGATGACCTCGAGTGCCGCCAGGGCCATTGCATTCCGCTGACGGACCTCATCCTCGGTGAGTCGGACGGCCTTGGCCGCGATCATCGAACGATCGGAGAGAGGCTGCCCGACGATCATGATTTCGTGCGTCGTTCATGTAATTTTCACCGTCGTCGCCCCGGAAAGGTCCCGTATCTTCGAGTCTATCCAGTCGGCTTTGTCCCGGCAAACGGCGAGCCCAGAAGGGATATCGAACGGCCCCGCCTTCTGCCGGTGTCGTCGAAAACCGTATGATCCGATCCGCGGCTTTCTCCGGACGGATTTCCCCATCGCGACCATCTGCAATTCATCGGCTGACCGGGTTCGGCAGGGCTCGTCGCGGAAGTCGGCGAGGAGGTTCGCGGCGGAGACCTCCGCCATGCGGTGACGGGCCTCGGCCGCCGCGCTGCCCAGGTGGGGGGTGATGAGGACGTTGGGAACAGGTGCCAGGGGCAGACCAGGTTCCCAGGCGTCAGGCGTCCACAGGCGCCAGGCGGTAGACCAAAAGGCCTCAGGGGCAGAACCCGCGGGCGTGGTAACATGGTCTGATCTCGCGGGTGTGACGGAAAAAACCAGTAACCTGAACTGACCCCGCGGTCTTCCCGGACTTCCCGACGTCCCATAAGTGGATCCTCGATGGATCATCCAGGTACGGGCAACTCTCGTCGATCCGGATCGCGAGTCAGACCGGGTCCGCGAGGACCGAAATGAGTATCCTCAAGTGATAGAGCGCTCGCCGGACCAGGGCTAAGTATTCGGCAGTGCGTGGGAGATGGCTCGATCGTGGTATCAACTCAGTTGCTCGAGCAAGTCGCCGAGGCCGTGCGCGATTACTGCGCCGCGAAGGGATACGTCAGGGGCTCGAACTGGAACCCCCTGACTCCCCAGGACAGTGTCGCCGCGCTGGCGATGGCAAGGGTCCTGATCGGGTCCGGGGCGTTCGACCATTACATCGCCGTCGCGCCGGAGGGCCATGTCTACGGCTTCTTCTTCGAACGGCTGGGAGCCCCGGTCCTCTCGATCCTCGTCGATTATCCCCCCACGCGGGTCGAATCGGCGAACAACCTCTCGGCGATCCGCGGGGGACGCGTCTTGCTGATCGAGGACGACATCGTCAGCGGAATCTCGCTCGACCTGGTGATGAAGGAGGTCGCGCGGCGCGATCCGAGTTCGGTGTCGTTGTACCTGGGACGGGACAAGGACTCCCAGCAGTTGCAGAACATCCCGGCGCAAATCGACCGGGTGTATCTCGCCGAGGACAGCCTTGACCCGGCAGGTCGGGGTCGGTATGAGTCGGAGTTCCTCGATTTTTTCCAGCACCTCGGGCGGTAGTGGTCAAGGATCGTTGTTCGGCGCGGGTCTCCGCGCACCCGAAAGGTCACCGCCGTGAACTGGACCGAAGGTCTCCCGACTTCGGTCGGCCGGGTGGCGAGGTCGGGAGACCTTGCCACAACTCGTGACCATGGGAGTTGCGGATCAGATGAGGATCGGGCTGATCACAGACATTCACAACGATGCCAACTCGCTCTCGCGGGCTCTCGCGGCCCTGGAGGCCCGCGGCGTCGACCTCCTGGTCACCCTCGGAGACACCTGCGACGTCTGCCTCCCGGGGAGCGGCATCGTCGAGGTGGTGACGATGTTGCAGGAGCGACACGTGGTTGGGGTCTGGGGCAACCATGACTTCGCGCTCTGCCGCCAAGTCGACGACCGTGACCTCGCCCGTTACGCCGGCAGTCCGGTCCTCGAATTCATGGCCGGAATGCGGCCGACCCTGGTCGTGGGAGATTGTCATTTCAGCCACCTCGAGCCGCTTGGCGACCCGCATGACGTCACCCATCTCTGGTCCCTGAAGGATCAGCCGTTCGATTTCATGGAATTGGCCTCGCTCAGCTTCGCAGCCGTCAATCACCGTCTTCTCTTCATCGGCCATTACCACCGCTGGTGGGCGGCGACGCCGGAAGGGAGTCTGGGCTGGGCAGGGGACCGACCGTTGGAGCTCGCGGCCGACCAGCGCTATTTTGTGGTCGTGGGCCCGGTGCTGGGCGGGTGGTGCGGCTGGCTCGACACCGACGCAGGCGTCCTGCTGCCGCTTCGAATCGGCGACGAGGTTCTCCCGCGATCGGAATGATCCCAGCGCCGTCAACCGGAGAAGCGGTCCTTGTTCTCCAGGCATTCCTGGTCGTATCAGACGGGAAAAAACCCGAAACCTGGCCTGATCCCCAACTCCCTCAGGACTTCAGATCGTTATTGCTTTGTGTTCATGTCTTTGCCAACTGGCGATCCGTGCCAATAGTTAGAGCGCAACTGCCTACTGAATTTGGATCTACAATAAACTTAATGCCATTCGAGACGCAGCTAGTTTCCTGGCTGCGTCTCCATTTCCGCCGCCGTCTCCGTCTCCGACTCGCGTCCCAGCGTTTGAAGTTGGTCACGCCCTCCGGTAGGCTAGGGAGGGGTGAGTCCGTTTCGCGAATTGAGGTCGAGCGAAGAGGCGAATGCCAGCACCAACGGGCGCGGATCTCCTGTACGAACTGGTCGTGCAACAGGCTCTCGAACAGGCCTGGAATGATTCACTTCCTGGCGACCCGGTTCAGCGGCACGAAGAGGGTGGCTGGATCTACATGGATAACACGACCGGGATGGTGGTGGTGCGCCGCGCTCTTGCAGGTGCGCAAGCGAGTTTGGATTTGGGCACGCCCCCGGTCGTTCCCGGTGCCGTCGTGGTCGCTACGTTCCACACCCACCCGAACCCGAGTGCCGAGGGATGGGAACCCGGTCCCAGCGCGGACGAAACGCAATCGGCATGGCTTTTCGGCGTACCATGTCTCATCCGCGCCGATGACGGCATTCATACAACCGGACCTACTTCGCGCCGAGGCGGGCTGACGGGCAGTCCGGGTTACCCGTTCTGAACAAATGACCACATTCGCTGGAGAAAAGACCATGGGAAAGAGTGTGGTGGGCCTTGCCGGCGACCAGGTACTGGCCATTGCCCAGGCGGATGCAGCACGAGTCTACCGGGACTTGTCCCTGTACAGGATTCAACTCGTGCTGGAAGACGACGGCTGGCACGTCGATTACGAACTGAAGAATCCCAGGCTCAAAGGCGGCGGGCCACATTACATCATTGATGCCCACACAGGAGCCGTTATCTCCAAGCGGTATGAGCAATAATGTCGCCAAGCGATCCGCTCGATTCGGCGTCACCAGGCAAACGGCCGACGCCGATCCAAGCTTTCTCAGCCCACCGCGACGGCCTTATATTGTTGAGCCGCGCGTCCATTTGTTGGGTCTGACCGGGACTTCGCCTTGGTGAAGGGAGGGACGAGATGAAGACGTCGAGGAAGTTGGCCAGACGATTCAGCGTCGGCGACTGGGTTTCTTTCAACGTAGGAGCTCACGGGTTGGTGTCGCTGGAATCAAGCGACTTTGATCGCCGGCTCCA
>JBKQHM010000305.1:0-13571 GCA_052148775.1 Isosphaeraceae bacterium
GGACCGACTATGCCAAGACGGGTGACCACAAGAAGCCCGAGCCGGTCCCGAAGGGTTTCGAATATGACCTCTGGCTCGGCCCGGCCCCCGACGCACCCTATGCGCCCGCCCGATGCCACGTCAACTTCCGATGGATCCTCGACTACTCCGGCGGCCAGGTGACCGACTGGGGCGGCCACCACCCCGACTGTGCCCAGTGGGGGATGGGGACCGAGATGACCGGCCCCGTCGAGATCCGCAACGCCAAGGGCGCCTTCCCCCCCGACCCGCTCTGGAACACCGCCACCGAATACTCCTTCGAGGCCGTCTACGAGAATGGCGTGACGATGCTCATCTCGAACAAGGAAAAGATGGGCGTCACGTTCGAGGGGAGCAAGGGGACGATCCACGTCGACCGCGGCAAGCTCGAGGCCGACCCGAAGTCGCTCCTGGACACGACGATCGGACCCGACGAGATCCACCTCTACAAGAGCGACGACCACTTCCGCAACTTCATCGACTGCGTGATCTCGCGACAGCCGACCGCCGCGCCGATCGAGGTCGCCCATCGATCGATCACCATCTGCCACCTGGGCAATATCGCGATGCGGCTGGGTCGCGACAAACTCCGGTGGGACCCGAGGACGGAGAAGATCATCGGCGACGACGAAGCGGCCAGGATGCTGAGCCGACCCTATCGCTCGCCGTGGTACCTGCCGGAAGCCTGACGCGGAAGTCGTCCTCAATGTCCAGGGAGGGAACCGTTGAATCGCCCCCGATTCACGATCGGGCACCTGATGCTGGCGATCCTGGTCATCGCCGTCAATGCCGGCCTGATCCGGGCGTTCTTTCTCCAGGGGATGTTCTCAGGCGTCATCCTGCTATTCTTCGCAATGCAGGTCGGGCTCTTCCTCCTGTTGCACAGCAAGGGGCGAGCCCGATGCTTCTGGGTCGGGTTCGGGGGGGCCGGGATCGCCGTGGTACTTGCGTTATTCTTGTGCGACCTCTTCGAAGACTCCGCGTTCACCAGGTGTGTGTCCCTCTATCAAATGCTCGTCGAGGACGCGCTGGTCGAATCGCCTCAGATGCCTGCTTCCGTCGCGGAGTTCCTCATGTACCACCCAGATTTGCTCGATGCGGCGGTGTTTTTCCCTCCGGAATTCGTGATCGCCTCGCTGTGCGGGTGCCTGGCCATGCTGGTCGATCCCGGACCGCGTCGCCGGGGCCCGGGCGCGAAACCGCCCGGTCGTCGTTGTCCGCTACCTTCCAACGTGTTAACTTCGAATCATTGCAATCACCGGTGACCGGTCCTTCGCGACGGGCACAAACCCGCCCCCGAAGATTCGACGACGAGAGCTGGACCCCCCAGCCCAGCGGCGTGGGTAAAATCCAAAGTTCCTGGCTACTATGGACTTGGCGAGTATCACCCACCCCTACGAATCCCCGGGATAGACGCTGACAGACGACAACGTATCGTTAATGCTGATGGAGACCATCGAGCTACTCGATGCTCTCGTACACCAGACGAATGGCTAGGTTCATGGCGAGCACGATGAGCGATCAAAAATCGATGAGTGGGACTTCTTTGTTCGAGAGCGTGGAGTTTCCGCGCCCCCTCGAGCCGCGACCGGAGATCAGCCACGTCCTCTTCGACTTCGACGGCACGCTGTCGGTAATCCGTCAGGGCTGGCCCGAGGTGATGGTGCCCATGTTCGTCGAGGCACTCCCGCGCCAGCCCGGCGAGTCCGAGGACGCGCTGCGGGAGATGGTCCTCGACGACATCATGCGGCTCAACGGCAAGCAGACGATCTATCAGATGATCCAGCTCACCGAGCGGATCCGCGAGCGCGGCGGGGAGCCGAACGAGCCGCTCTGGTACAAGCACGAGTACCTGCGCCGGCTGGACCGGCACATCGGCGCCCGCACCGCCGGCCTCTCCGAAGGCACCATCGCCCCCGACGAGTTGCTCATCCACGCCGCACGTCCCTTGCTGGAGCACCTGAAAAAGCTCGGACTGCCGATCTACCTCGCCAGCGGGACCGACGAGTTCGCCATCAAGCGAGAGGCCGATCTCCTGGACATCACCCGTTATTTCGACGGCCACATCTACGGCGCCCTCGACGATTACAAGCAGTTCTCCAAGAAGATGGTGATCGACCGGATCCTCCAGCAGCACGGGATCAGCGGCCGGCAACTCCTCTCGTTCGGCGACGGCTACGTCGAGATCGAGAACACCAAGCAGGTCGGCGGCCTGGCCGTCGCCGTCGCCAGCGACGAGGCCAACAATGGCTCCGGCCGCGTCGACGCCTGGAAGCGCCACCGATTACTCGGCGTCGGCGCCGACGCCGTCATCCCCGACTTCCGCGACGTCATCCCGTTGGTCGACTACCTGCTCGGCCGCTGAACCTTCCCACTGGTGAGTGACGTCGAGAGTGGCAAGTGGCTAGACAATGCCGATGCATTTTTCTTAACTTGCCACCTCCCGCTAGCCACTTGCCACTTTAAGGAGTCGCCGGTGACCGCCCAGCCGCTGGACCTGACCAAGCTGAAGATCCTCCCGCTGGCCGAGCGCAAGAGCCTGACCCGCGCCGATGAAATCCTGATCGATCCGGATTCGTCGCCGCCGACGTGTCCGGCTCGGGTCGGAGAACTGGTCGAGAGTGCCGCGCAGGCGATCCGAGAGGCCCGCCGTCGCGGCTCGGCCGTGATGCTGATCTACGGCGCCCACTTGCTCCGCAACGGCGCCGCGCCGATGCTCGAACGGATGATGGCCGGCGACTGGCTGACCCACCTGGCGACCAACGGCGCCGGCACGATCCACGACTGGGAATACGCCTGGCTGGGCGCGTCGACCGAGTCGGTCGAGCAGAACGTAGCCACGGGCACGTTCGGCTCGTGGCACGAGACGGCCACGAACATCCACCTCGCGCTCATGGCCGGTGCGCTCGACGGACTGGGCTACGGACGGGCGCTAGGCCGGTTCATCCTCGAAGACGGCGCGGCCCTTCCCGAACCCGACGCGCTCGCCAGGGCCATCACGTCCGAGCCGCGTCACCCGCTCACGGCCGCACGGGCCGAGTTGCTGCGGGTGATGGAGCAACAACGATGGCCCGCCGGGCGGATCGGCGTCGAGCACCGATGGAAGCACGCGTCGATCCTGGCCCAGGCGTTCCGTCACGGGGTGCCAATGACCGTCCATCCGGGCATCGGCTACGACATCATCTCCAACCACCCGGTCTTCAACGGCGCCGCGATCGGACGGGCAGCGGAGTGGGACTTCAAGCTCTTCGCCGGCTCGCTCCGCAGCCTCGAAGGCGGCGTGGTCCTCTCGATCGGCTCGGCGATCATGGGTCCCCAGGTCTTCGAGAAGGCCCTGAGCTGCGTCAACAACCTCCGCCTCCAGGAGGGGCTCGATGTCGTCCGCGGCCATACGTTCTACGTGGTCGACCTCCAGGACGGCGGCGGCTGGGACTGGACGCATGGAGAACCTCCCAAGACCAACCCCGCGTATTACCTGCGCTTCTGCAAGAGCTTTTCCCGGATGGGCGGCACGCTGAACTACGTGCAGTCCGACAACGTCACGTTCCTCCACCATCTCTACCGACGACTGGCCAGCCGATGAACGCCGAACGATTCCTCGCCATCACCGGCCGATACCCGACGCTGCGCATCGCGGTCGTGGGCGACTTCTTCCTCGATCGTTACTTGCACATCGACCCGGCCAGGGACGAGACGTCGATCGAGACGGGCCTGACGGTGTACAACGTCGTGGAGGTCCGGGGCCAGCCGGGCGCGGCCGGCACGATCCTCAACAACCTGGTCGCGCTGGGCATCCGCGAGGTCCACGCGGTCGGCTTCTGCGGCGACGACGGCGAGGGCTACGAGCTGCGCCGGGCGCTGGCGGCCCGGCCCGGCGTGAACCTGTCGGACTTCCTCACCGCACCCTCGCGACGCACGCCGGTCTACTGCAAACCGATGGTGATCGAACCGGGCCAGCCACCGCGCGAACTCAACCGGCTCGACTCCAAGAACTGGTCGCCAACACCCGACGACCTCCAGCGCGACCTGGCCTCACGCGTCCTCGCCCTCGCCAACCGGGTCGACGCCTTGCTGCTGATGGACCAGGTCGACCTGCCCGACACCGGGGTCGTAACCCATCGGGTCCGCGACGCGGCCCGCTCGGCCCTCGACAAGAACCCCGGCCTGATCGTGCTGGCCGATAGCCGGAAGGGTCTTCACGATTTCCCGCCCCTGGGCTTCAAGATGAATGCCGCCGAGCTGGCCCGGATGACCGGGTCTTCACCCGCGGGACTCGAGGCCGTCCGCCGTCAAGCCGCCGAGCTGACGGCAAGGACCGTCCGGCCGGTCTTCGTCACGATGGCCGAGCACGGGATCGTGGGCGCCTCGCCGGGCCAGGGCCCCGAGCACGTCCTCGCGCTCCCCATCCGCGGCCCGATCGACATCGTCGGCGCCGGCGATTCCGTCACCGCCAACCTCGCGACCGCCCTGGCCTCGGGAGGCGACCTCCGCGAGGCCATGGAACTCGCCATGGCCGCCGCCTCGCTCGTCATCCATCAACTCGGCACGACCGGGACCGCCTCCGTACCACAGATCGCCGAGTTGCTCGAAATGTTATAGAATCAGGGCGCTGGCGAGGCTGGCGAGTACGGAAGGACGATGCCCATGAACGCGATCAAGGCAACGATCCGATCGGGTCGATTGGAATTGCAAACACCATCGGACTGGCCCGATGGGACGGAGGTACTGATCGAGCCAATGAACGATCCAGGAGACAAGATTGGTATCGATGAATCCGAATGGCGGGATGACCCTACAAGTCTGGCCGACTGGGAAGTTTGGATCAAGACGATCGAGCCACTCGAGTTCACCCCCGATGAAGTCCAGCGAATGGCCGATTTTGACGAGAAGATGCGGCAGTACAATCTCGAGGCAGTCGGCCGCCAGATGAGGGAAGGGTCCCGCGGATGAAGCGGTTCTTGCTGGACTCCGGCATAGCCCAGGATTTCATCAACCACCGCAACGGGGTACGAGAGCGAGCCGACCTCGTCCGACACCAGGGATGCCGTATCGGCATCTGCACTCCGGTCCTCGGCGAGTTATGGTCTGGCGTCGAGGGAAGTCTCTCGCGAGAGCGGAATCTCCGTCTATTGCAATCGGCCCTCTCCCGGTTAATCGTCTGGCCCTACACCAATGAGGCGGCTGCGCAGTTCGGCCGAGTGTTCGCGGAGCTGAGACGTATCGGTCGGCCGATGCAGCAGATTGACATCATGATTGCGGCTATCGCTTTCTCGCTCGGCGGTTGCACGGTCGTGTCAAACGACACAGATCTGGCCGCTATACCCGGGCTAACGCTCGAGAACTGGGCCACTCGGTCTGACGTCCCCTGACACGAGACTGTCCCGGAATCTCACACTGGCTCGACCTTATGACTGTCCTTCACGGCTTAAGTCTCGTCTTACTCTCGGCGCATCCTCGCACTCATCATTCCTCCCATACACCTTCCATGCTCCACCTGTCCACGGTATTCTTTAAGGCGGTGACCGGCCGGAGTGACGAGCCACCCTCGGCTCGCGTCTTGTTAGACTGGGAGAATGCAACAACCTGAGCCTGTCCCGGCCGCACCCTGGGAAAGGACATCGTGAGGATGCCTCTCAAGCACCTGAGTCTCTTCGCGTTCCGGCGATTGCTGGGTCTCTCGTCGTCGACCGCCCCGATCGCGAACCGGCCGCGGGTCCGCCCTCGGCTCCGGCCCGTTCATGAGGTCCTCGAGACGCGCCTGACCATGGACGGCGGGATCGCGACCTATACCTGGACCGCCCTGGGCGACGGGATCAACTGGAACGACCCCAACAACTGGACCCATGTCGGCCCCTTGGCCAACGTCGGCCTGACGGGCATCCCCGTCGCCGGCTCCAACATCGTCTTCCCGCCCCTCTATACCCTGCCGACAGGCAGCTCGACGACGATCGACTTCAACTCGAATTACAACAGCTTCCCGATCAACCTCTTCACGATCGAGGCGTCCTACACGTTCGAGGGGAATCCCGTCACGGTCAGTGGCGGTGTGATCGTCACCGATACCCTCGGCCCGCTGACCGACGCGACACTCCTGCTCAGCGGGCTGACCATGGGGCCCCAGTCCACGATATACGTCGAGCAGGGGAGCACCCTTAACCTCGCCGACACCAACGACCCCACCGGTCTCCAGTTCAATCTGGAAGGCGGGGTCACGAAGGGCGGATCCGGCCAGCTCGTCATCGATACGCAGAGCGTCAAGGCCCCATACATCGGCTTCAGCCTCCAGACGTTCGAGGTCGCCGGCGGTACGGTCTCGATCGGCGAGAACTCGACGTATATCGGCTCGCGATTCCTGGTCGATTCCAACGCCAGCCTCGACGTGGCCGACGACGTCTCGCTCCAGATCGCCGCGCTAGACGGACCGGGCACCGTCGACCTCCAGGGCACGGGTGCGACGAACGACACGACGAGCTTGACGATCGTGGAACCCGCCGCACAGGCCGATCAGTTCACTGGCTTGATCGACGGAGTCGGCCAGCTCATCTCGCAAGGGAACGGGACGCTCACGACAGGCGCCATCGACTTCGCCGACGGTGGCAGCATCCAGGTCTTGCTCGGCACGCTCAACGCAGACGGGGCGGTGAGCGTCGGCAGTCTGTCGGTCAGCAACGGGGCGACCTTCGGCGGCCTCGGATCATGGTACGTCTCGGGTCCGGCCGTCTTTCAGGCCGGCACGACCTTCGACGTCACCCTCAACGGCACGACCCCGGGTACCCAGTACACCCAGCTCGTCGACGACAACTCAACCACGGGGATCAACCTCGGCAACAGCCTCCTGTCTGGTACCGTGAATTACGAGTACGAGGCGGGCGACCGATTCACGATCGCCACGGGTCCACTCGTCCAGGGCACGTTCCAGAACGCCGGCTCCGGGACCGTGCTTCTGGGCAACAACGTCCCCTTCGCCGTGTCCTACTCGAGCACGGACGTCACGCTCACGGCCCTGCAATCCGAGACGACCACCCAGTTGAGCAGCTCCGCAGGCACGACCAATCCCGGCCAGCCCGTCACATTCACGGCGACCGTCAGCACCCGGACGAGTCCGGTCACGAGCGGGACCGTCAGCTTCGAGCAGGGGGGCACGGTGCTCGCGACGGTCGCGGTCAACGGCTCGGGGATGGCGGCCTTCACGACGACGGCCCTGCCGCTGGGAGCAACCTCGATCATCGCGGTGTACAACGGATCGATCAGCATCCTCGGCTCGACCAGCTCGTCCGTGACCCAGAACGTCGTCCCCTACACGACCGCCACGAGCCTCTCGAGCTCGGCTAATCCCAGCCGGACCGGCCAGCCCGTGACCTTCGTGGCCAGTGTCACCGCCGACGGGATGCCGGTCACGACCGGGACCGTCGCCTTCACGCGCGGCAACAAGCTGCTCGGGACCGCCGCGCTGGGTTCCGACGGCACCGCGAGCCTGACGGATTCCTCATTGCCCATCGGCCAGGGTCGCATCCAGGCCATCTACTACGGGACCGCCGACGACCACTCCTCCACCAGCCCGGCCCTGGTCCAGTCGGTCGCCAAGCTCGCCACATCGACGACCCTTACCCTCACGACGGAAACCCGCCCGAACGGGCAGCTGGTCTACGTCCTCGAGGCATCCGTGACCCCGTCGGGGGTCACCGGCATCACCGCCGTCGGGGCGGTGCTCTTCCGCCGCAACGGGGCCGTCATCGGCAGGGCGAAGGTCAACGACGGCACCGCGGTCCTTTCGATCGGCCGGCACGCCCCGACCCGGGCCAAATTCGTCGCGGCGTTCCAGGGAAGCTCGCGGTTCAAGGCCAGCACCTCACCGAAGCTGACGGAGTAGGCGGAGAGCGCCTCACGATGCGATCGCGCACGGCACCGGCAAAAGGGGACTGGCTCACGACCCTTCACAGGTGCCGATGCCCCTTTCCCTCACGATCCGGTCCGCGTAGGATGTCTGACTCATGCCGCCGCAACAGCGTCGGCGCGATCCGACGCCGCGACGCGGGGTTTCTGCGTCCGGCGCATTCCTCTCACCCGTGAGGCGACTCTCATGAAACGGTTTCTCGCCGCAGTCCTCGCAACGCTCGTCCTGACGATCCCGATCACCTCGCTTCGGGCCGATGACAAGGACACGACGGCCATCCTCGACAAGGCCATCAAGGCCCTGGGGGGCGAAGAGAAGCTCAAGAAGGCCGAGGCGATCTCCTGGAAAGCCAAGGGCACGATCACCTTCGGCGGCAACGCCAACGACATCAAGATCCAGACGACCTACCAGGGCCTCGATCGTCATCGCTCCGAGTTCGAAGGCGAATTCAACGGCAACGAGGTCAAGGGCGTCACGGTCCTGGCCGCCGACAAGGGTTGGCGCAAATTCGGCGACAACTTCATGGATATGGACGATGACGCCATCGCCAATGAAAAGCGAACGGTGTATCTCCAGGTGATCCCGGTGACGCTCGTCCCCCTGAAGGGCAAGGGGTTCAAGCTCGAGTCAGCGCCCGAGGAGAAAGTCGACGGGAAACCCGCCGCCGCCATCAAGGTCACCGGCCCGGACAAAAAGGATTTCACACTCTACTTCGACAAGGAGAGCGGACTTCCCGTGCGGATGGTGGCCAAGGTGATCGGCTTCGGCGGCGAGGAGCACGACCAGGACACGTCCTTCAAGGACTACAAGGACTTCGACGGGATCAAGAAGGCGACCAAGGTCGCGAGCAAGCACGACGGCGAGGAATTCATCAAGTCCGAAGTCACCGAGTTCAAGGTCCTGGACAAGGTCGACCCCAAGACCTTCGCCCAACCCGAGTGAACGGCGGCGCTTTCCCTTCCCCCCTGGTGGGGGAAGGTGGCCCGAAGGGCCGGATGAGGGGGCTCTTTCTCTTCCCCCCTCATTACGATCTTGGCCCGAAGGACGGCTCCCCTCCCCCATCAAAGGGGGAGGCGATCCGACCTCACCCCTTCGCCCCGCCGATCTTGATCTGTCGGGGCTTCGCCCCTTCGGACTTGGGCAGCGTCAGACTGAGGACGCCGTGCTCGAACTGCGCCTGGGCCTTGTCGGAGTTGACTGCCGTCGGCAGGGAGATGGATCGCTGGAACGAGCCATACCGACGCTCGCGCAAGTGCCACCGCTCGCCCTTCTTCTCCTCCTCAAACTTGCTCTCACCCTGGATCGTCAGGGTATCGCCGTGGACGGTGATCTGGACGTCCTCCGGCTTGACACCGGGCAACGACGCCTTGACCACGAACTCGTTCTCATTCTCCGTGACATCCAGCGGGAGCGTGGCCGGCCCGCCCTGGCCGGGCCCCCCCGTCGGTCGGATGAAACTCTCGCGGAAGAGCGCATTCATTGCATCGCTGAGGCTGACTGCTTCACGAAGCGGATCCCAACGTTCGATCGCCATGGAAGGAATCTCCACCTTCAAGGGTTTCCCGGATGCCGGCAAAGTCGCCTGCACCCCGATTGCCCCGTCATTTCCGACGAATCTCTGACTGCAACGCCGCGGATCAAGCGCGTGGAATCCCATCGGGAGGGCGAATCCTCGCCCTCCCCGATACGATGCGATCCGCGTCACACCTTGCTTAGCTGGATTTCAAGAGGATCTTCTTGGGCTTGCTCTCGGGCGCCTTGGGCAGTGCCAGGCGAAGAACCCCATCAGTCAGCTCGGCCTGAACGTCATCCGCCTGGACCTTCTCGGGCAAGGAGATGACCCGCTCGAAATGGCCCCAGGCCCGACCGTCGTAGAGATACTGACGACCCTCTTCGGCCTTCCGCTCACCCCGGATGAACAGCATACCTTGATGCACGACCAGCTCGACATCTTGCTGGCGAACCCCCGGGAGATCGGCCTCGATGTAGACGTGATCGTCATCCTGCCAGACCGACACGCGCACACTCTGCCAATCGGGGCGGAAGCCGAAGGCACGATCCTCAAACAGGCCCTCGAACGCACGTTCGAGGCGGTTGACCGGAGCCGACCAGGACGCTTTCATCGCGTTGTTGTCAGTTGCAGGCAGCATGAAGACTCGCCTCTCAAAAGCTCAGGGGCAACAATCGAAAGGACACTCATCACGATACAGGAACGGTACGGCCGAACCGAATCTACTCGGTCCGTCAGCCGCTTTTCCTTGTTCTTAAAGGGAAAGCAACGGACGTGCCAATCCCAATCACAATCCGCAAATCCTTGAATCGAAGCACCTTACAAAACTTCACCCTGCGACTGCCGTTTCCGGAAATGCCAATCTGGCAGCCTGCCGATCGAGAGCATCGACTCGGCTGCCGTTTTGGCATCGGCGTGTTCTCAATCCAGGCGGCGGGTTTCTTGAAGCCGTCAACCCGCTCGCGAAGGAGCGATGGCCTTACGAGTCATGATCAGTTCCATGACCAGGCGCTCCTGACCATCGGCACCGGTGGTGAACTGGCGATGGATGATCTTCCGGCCGTCATCCTCGATCCGGCTGAGGGTGCGCGAGGGCGGGACGGGGTTACGCTCTTCCTCGAGCGACCGGCTGAACAGGATGATTTCCTTGCCGTTGAACTTTTCCTTGCTCTGCCGGATCGACATCCGCGTCTGTCGGGAGTCGGTCCAGACCGAGGTGAACCGGCCCGACGGGCTCTCGAATCCAATAATCCCCTGGCCGGTGGTCTTGCGGCCCCCTTGCTCGAAGACGAAATCCGACTGGAGGAACCGGCCGTCGTGGATCATGGTCTGATGACAGGTCCCGGCCGACCGCGACGGCGCCCCGCCGGATCGCGGGAAGAACGTCTTGACGACATCCCAGTCGCCGACGAACACCTCGAGGTACTTCTGGCCCGCCCCGGGCGGATTCCGCGGCTCGAAGCTGGACTGCGGGTCCTTCTTCGCCTCCGACGGCTGTTGAGCTTCGGCCGCACCAACCGGGAAGGCCATCGCGGCGCCGACGAGAATCAACCGAAGACCGATTCGTCCCATGGATCTGGCCCCCTTGGAAACCACGTTCCAGTCATGTCCCAGATCCAGCGTAAACGATCGATTGGATCAGGGATACTCGGTGGTCTGGAGGGCGTGCCGCTTCTCATCGAGGAATTTCAGATGATGGGCAACGTGCTCGATGGCCCCATTCACCATCTGAGCGACGGTCTTCTCTCCCCGATCGCCGACGACCCCGACCCGCTCCCAGTCCCCCGGCGGCGACGCTTTCAGGATGCGAGCGATCTGCCGACGCCCGAGTTCGAACAACGCCAGTTCTTCCTCGATGTCGCGGTCATGATACGCGAGTGCAGCCAGCATCAGGTCGGGCTGGACGCGTTCGAAGGTCGGACGATCTTCCGACAGGACTCGCTTCAGGCGGTGCGCGATGTTGGCGTCCGTATCGACGAGGTGACAAACGACCTCCAGCACGCTCCACCGGCCCGGAACCGGCCGCGCGACCACTTGCTCGCGGCTCATGCCAGCGACGGCGGCGCGGAGACTCGCGGATCCCGCGAGGAACGACTCGACCGCGGTGATCGTGTTCATGTACGCTCCTTCACGCATGGTGCCGAGACTTCCCGCCCCGCGAACCGCCACCGGATCGTCACCCAATGGGCGAAGCGGTCCTGGCCGGACCGTAGAGCTCAGGATGATTTACGACGTAATCGCGGACGCTCGTCGCGGGCCTTCCCGTGACCGCCTCGACGTCGTGAGTGAGCCGATCGTAGCGGTTGTCGGCATGGAGTTTGGCCATGGTCAGCAGATGGTGGCCGAGGTGCTCCGGCAGATTCCTGCACTCGAGCTCTCGCTGCCAGCGATCGAACGGCTCGTCGATATACGTGATCGTACGCCCGAGCGCCTCGGAGAACTCCGCGGCGACGGCACTCATGTCCTCCGAGCGCGGCCCGGTCAGCTCGTAGACCTTGCCGAGATGGGCGGCCGGGCTTTCCAGGACGGTCGCAATGACCTCCGCCACGTCCCGCGTGTCGACCGGCGATGTCCGGCCGTCGCCGAACGGCAGGCGGATCGTGCCGTCCCTGGCGATCGACTCGGCGGCCCAGGGCGAGAAGAACGGGTGCTGCAGGAACACGGTGGCCCGCACGTGCACCACGGGCAAGCCCGACCAGTTCAGCACCTGCTCCCCGAGCCAGTGCTGACGCTGCTGGGGAGAGTCGGTCATCGCGGTCAGGCTCATCTGGGACACCGTGAGCTGGGAGATGTTGACGAGCACCTCCAGGCCGCCGCGCTCGCGTGCGACGGCGGCGACGCTGGCCGTCGCCTCCAGGTAGGGCGCGGACACGCTCATGCCGAAGTACAGGCGACGGCAGCCGTCCAGGGCATGCGCGACATCCTCGACCCGGGTGAGGTCTCCTACGACAACCTCGGCTCCCCTCGCGCGCAGTGCCCTGGCCCGGTCGTCGTCAGTCCGGACGAGCGCCAGGACGGGCAGGCCGCGGCTCAGGAGCATATCCACGATCTCCCCGCCCACTCCACCGGTGCGCCCCGCGGCGCCCGTGACGAGAATCGGTGCCTCGATCGACATGGATGTGAGTCCTTGACTGGAGGTCTTTTCGTTCGGTCGACTCCGAGGTGAATCACCAGGGCAGCGGCTGGCCGAGATGGAAGAAGCCGCCGGTCGGGCCGTCGTCGGGCAGGGTCGCCAACTGCACGCTCGTCTTGCCGCCTTCGGAGACTTCCATCGGGGCCGCCTGGCCGCCCATGTCCGTCTTCACCCAGCCGGGGTGGGCCGAGTTCACCTTGATCGGCGTCCCGTGGAGCGCCTGGGCAAGGTGGACCGTGAAGGCATTCAGCGCCGTCTTCGACGCGTCGTAGGCGAACGACTTCATGGAGTAGATGCCCGAATTCGGATCGGAGTGCAGCGTGAGCGATCCGAGGATGCTCGACAGGTTGACGATCCGGCCCGCCAGGGACTTGCGGATCAGCGGCAGGAGCGTCTGCGTCAACTCCACCACGGCGAAGAAGTTGGTCTCGAAGACCTGCCGGAGGATCTCGGGCTTGACGGTGGGCGTCGTGTTGAAGCCGCCGGGTGCGCCGAAGTCGGCGTCCTCCAGGGCCACGCCCGCGTTGTTCACCAGGATGTCGAGCTTGCCATATCGGTCCTTCAGGAGCCGGGAGATCGCCTTGTGGTCCTCCGGCCTGTTGACGTCGAATCGGACGACCTCGACTCCCTTGATCCCCTCGGCCTCCAGCTTCGCGGCGGCGGCCCGACCCTTCGCCTCGTCGCGGCTCGCGAGCACGACCGCGATGCCCAGCTCGCCGAGCCCCCGTGCCGTCTCCAGCCCGATCCCTTTGTTCGCCCCGGTGATGAACGCAACCTTGTCCCGTGTCGCCATGGTCTTCGTCCTCGTGAGGAGGTTTCGGTCGTCGGCCGGCGTGACCGACTTGACCGGCGGTCGTTATCTGCATATACAAGTTATATGGAAGACGTCAAGCCGCCGAAGGCCGAGAGACCTCAGCCGTACCCGACGCCGTGTCTCTGCGCCGCCCTCCGGCAGGCCGCGCGGGCGGTAACGCGGATGTACGACGCGGAGCTCCGCGGGACGGGGCTCCGGTCGA
>JBKQHM010000306.1:0-9344 GCA_052148775.1 Isosphaeraceae bacterium
ATCGGCGTACTTCGTCCCAGGAAGGGCGTGTCCCGGATCGGGGTCGTCATGCGGTGTTCCTGGGATGAAGAACATGGCCTGGGCCTCGTGATTTCCGGCGACAAGATCGAGAGCGTCGGAGACGCGAGGAGCGTCGATCTCGCGGCATCCGAGACTGGCCGTCGCAAGAAACGCGGAGGCTGATCGCCCTCGACGCGGCCCGAGGCCAGGACCCTGGGTGGCTCGGATCGAGCCACTCTTGTGCAGGTGCCGGAGTCCTACGGCTTCTCGATCGGTACCAGTGAAATGGTACCGAGGTACAGCGGCTCGTCGCTACGCCCGCCGGGCATCTCCGGCACGGTCACCACGAGGCGGGCCGTCCCGATCGCCTTGTGAGTGGGAAGGCTTTGCGGATCGGCGGGCGGCTCGTCGACCACGAAGATCAGGTCGAACGTACCGGCCTCCACGTCCTCGACCCGGAACGAGCCGTCGCGGGCGAGCACCACGCCGTGCGATCGCGGCCTGCGGGACGCCAGCTTCTGACCAGCCGCGGGCGAGGTTTCCTTGCCGATCAGCGAGTTGGTGCTGTGGATCCAATCGATCCGGCCGACGATCCCGGTGGGAGCGGTCAACTTGCCAATGATCGGTCGACCGGTGCCGCCGACGACCGCGTGCGCCGTCATCCCGGGCGCGACGTCGACCGAGGCCGAGGCGCCATGATACGTCGTCGATGGCGACGGCGACGTCCGGACCGTGATGTCACGCGCGACGGTGACCGTGCCCGGCTTGACCCGCTCGAAGACGAACCGACCCGATCCGTCGGTCCGGGCCTCCCCGCTCCACCAGGGAATCGCCCCGGGCGTGTCGCCCTCCTGCGCATAAGCGAGGCTGACCGGTTCGCCGGTTTCCGGCAGGACCAGGCTGCCGACTCGCAACGTCCCCTCGACGCGACCCCAGGGCTTGATCGTCAGCTCGTACGACGAGGCCGGATCGGCGCCGATCGTCAGCTCGGCGAATCCCCGGTCGTGGAGCGCCACGATCGTGCAGGGCGGCTCCTGCCGAGGGAAGAAGAATCGCCCGTCGGCCCCGGTCTTGAGGATCCGGTGATCCTTGCCGGAGGGCGCCTGGCCATTCTTGATAAACGCCGTTTGAGACGGGCTCACCAGCACCACGACAGCCCCAGCCAGCGGGGACTTGTCCGGCAGGCGGACGACCCCCTCGGTCCAGGCCCCGCGCCGCAGCTTCACGTTGAAATACGTCTCGCCCTCATCGTCCTTGAACCCGCGCGAGACCACGGGCAAGTAACCCTCGGCCTCGATGCGGAGCACACGGAGCGGATAGATCGTACTGAGAGTCACGTCGTAAGCCCCTCCGGAGTGACGACTGGCCTGGTCGAACTCCCAGGAGGGAGGCCGGCCGTTGCCCCAGTCAAACCCCGGTATCAGGGTGAAGGGCTTGACCGTCCGTCCCGTCTCGGCGTCCGTGACAGCGCCACGGATGCGGAGGGCCCGGCGCATCGGGATAGTGCGCTCCTCGGTAATGGGGCCGGTCTGCCAGAAGCGCTTCGCTCCGAATCCCAGCGAGCCCAGGTCGATCATGACCATATCGTCCGGCGCCTCGTCCCATCGGAAGCGGCCCTCCGCATCGGTCCGGGTGCTCCACGTCAGCGAATGATGCCCGCGCCAGGCGTCGACCGCGATCGGTGCCCCGGCGATCGGCTTGTCGTGGGCATCGATGATCCGCCCGCGGATCGTCCGGCCAGGGCCGAGGCGGAATTCGACGGCCTGACGCTCCGGACCGATCACCAGTCGCTTCAGATCGGGCGCATGACCCTCGGTCTGCGCGGTCAGGATCAGCTCGCCCCTCGGGATGTCCCGGAGCGTGAACCGACCCTGCGCATCGGTCGTGGTCTCGGCGAAAGGCGCCTTCGCACGATCGGAACCGCGAGCAACCCGCGCACCGGCGATCGGCCGGCCCTCCTGGTCGAGCACCCGGCCCGTCACGAGGGCACCGATTTGCGGCGCGACGATCCTCCGGCCCGGATCCTGGGCGACCGACTGCGTGAGGCTCGTCGTCAGCACCGCGCCCACGGCCAGGATCACGGCCGCCGCGACGACAAAGGACGCGGCCAACTTGATCTTGGCGACGATCATGCCCCGGAACACGCCATTCGCCAGTTCCAGCACCGACGCCGAGACCGTGGCGGCGACCGCGCGGGCCGTCGCGGCCCGCCCCAGGGTGGCGACGGTCCCGCCGATCCACGAGGAAGGCACGGCCGCGGAGGCCATATCGGCGGCCAGCACCGAGGCGATCAGCCCGGCGCTCGGGGCCAACCCCCGGCGGGCCAGCCGCGTCTTGAGCTTCTCGCGAGCCCGGTCGAGACGCCCGCGGACCGATCCCTCGGTACAGCGGAGCCGGCGCGCCGCCTGCTCGTGCGTCTGACCCTCCAGGTAGCAGAGCACGACGGGTCGCCGATACTTCTCCGGCAGCCGGCCGATCTCCTCGTCGAGGATGCCCCGCAGTTCATGCCCTTCAAGGTCCGGTGAGCATTGCACAGCCTCGGGCCTCGCCCCCTTGCGCTCGCGGGACGGTCGTCGGGCTGATCGTGCCCGGATCCGCGCGGCGACCCGGTAGGCGACGCCGTGCAACCAGGGGCTAAGGGGTTCCGTCTCCCGGAGCGAGCCGGCCCGGCGCAGGAGCACCAGGAACGTCGCCTGGAAGGCGTCCTCCACGTCGCGTGGGTCATACAGCAGCCGCCGGCAGACGCCCAGCACCATCGGCCCGTGGCACGTCACCAGGGCCTCGAACGCGGACTCATCGCCCCAGGTCGCGAACTGTCGCAGCAGTTGCGCCTCGGTGAGCCCGGTGGCAGACCCCTGGTTGAAGACCCGGTCGAGGCTCCGAGCGATTGACCCGTGATTGTGGCTCGCCATGATTGTCGTCTCCCGGTCGAAGTGCATCCCCTATTTCAACTTGTTACTGCGTCGAAGGCGAGGACCTCCATGGTTTTTTCCGGAAGTCTCAGGGATCACGCGAGTTGGACACCCGGCTTCGATCGATCCTGGGATCGCGTTCGGCGACCGGTTCAGGGTTGCAACGGCCGGTCGGCTCGGCGGAAAATGTCGCATCGGATCCGTCGGGCGAACGGGTCGCCCGCCATGACCACCGTGTCCTCGAGTCAGATCGGGTGTGCCGATGATTCTCCGGAGAAACGTCGTTCTGCTAGCCGTCGCCCTTGCGATCGTGCCGCTCTCGCTCGTCGTGCGGGCCGCGGGCATGCCGGACGGTCAGCGATGGTGGTCGCACGTCCTGGCCCTCGCCGACGACAAGCTCGAAGGCCGCAATACCGGCAGCGAAGGCCACCGGAAGGCAGCCGCGTATGTGGCCGAACAATTCGAGCGGGCCGGCCTCAAGCCCGCCGGCACCAAAGGCTATCTCCAGCCCGTTCGGTTGACATCCATATCAATCGACGAAGACCACTCGAGCCTGACGCTGATCCGCGAGAACGGATCGCAACCGCTGGTCCTGGGCCATGACGCGATCATCAGCTCGAGGGTCGACCCGGCGCCGATGATCGAGGCACCGCTCGTGTTCGCCGGATATGGGCTCCAGATCCCCGAGGCCCATCACGACGACTTCGCCGGCCTGGATGTCCGCGGCAAGCTGGTCGTGATCCTCTCCGGGGCGCCTACTGCGATCCCGGGCCCGCTGGCCGCGCACATGCAGTCGGGCGACGAGCGGGCCGGCCTCCTGAAACGACTGGGTGCCGTCGGCATGGCGAGCATCGCCAACCCGAAGAACATGGATATCCCCTGGGAACGCTCGTCACTGGCGCGGTTCATGCCGGCGATGAAACTGGCCGATCCGTCGATGGACGCGACCCGGGGCCTGAAGCTGGCCGTCACCGTCAATCCGGCCCACGCCGACAAGCTGCTCGCCGGCTCGGGCCATACGTTCCGCGAGATCCTCGACGCCGCCGACGCCAGCAAGCCCCTGCCCCACTTCACGATCCCCGCTACCCTCAAGGCGACGGCCACCGTGAACCGCGCCGACGTGCTCTCAGAAAACGTCGTGGCGATGCTGCCGGGGACCGACCCGAAGCTGAAAGACGAGTACGTGGTCTTCTCGGCGCATCTCGACCACCTGGGCATCGGCAAGCCGATCAAGGGGGACGCGATCTACAACGGCGCGATGGACAACGCCTCAGGCATCGCCACGATGCTCGACGTCGCGGCCATGCTGAAGGAGACCGGCACGAAGCTGCGCCGATCGGTGCTGTTCGTGGCGGTGACCGGCGAGGAAAAGGGCCTGCTCGGCTCGCGTTACTTCGCCCATTCGCCGACGGTCGCCCCCAAGAGCATCGTCGCCGACATCAACACCGACATGTTCCTCCCGCTCTACCCGATGAAGTCGCTGACGATCTACGGGCTGGACGAGTCGGACCTGGGCGCCGTCGCCTCCGCCGCGGCGGAGTCCCTGGGCATCAAGCCGCAGGGCGACCCCGAGCCCAAGCGCAATGTCTTCATCCGTAGCGACCAGTACAGCTTCATCCGGCGCGGCATCCCGTCGCTGGCCCTCAAGGTCGGCTTCGCCAAGGGTTCTCCCGAGGAGAAGATCGCCAAGAACTGGCTGACCGAGCGCTACCATGCGCCGTCGGACGACGTGAATCAGCCGGTCAACAAGCAGGCCGCCGCCACGTTCGACAGGGCGGTCGCGAGGCTGCTGGAACGCGTCGCCAACCAGGACGATCGCCCGCGCTGGAAGGATTCCTCGTTCTTCAAGCGGTTCGCCGAGTAGGGTATGTTCGAGCGCCTCACGGTTGGTTTGCAAACACAATGACAGGACATCTCCGGCGGCCTGAAGGGCCGCAGGAGCACAGCCCCGGGTGAAACCCGGGGGGCAACGGCATACCCCGTCTCCGGCGGCCTGAAGGGCCGCAGGAGGCCCCTCCGGCACCCCTTCAGGGCGCACGATGAGGTGTGGGGCGGCCGATCCCCCGGGGTTGAACCCCGGGCTGGGCTCCTGCGACCCTTCAGGTCGCCGAAAGACGTCCCCACCTTACAGGCCCTGGAGCGCCCATCCCCACGATGCCTCACACCGCGTCGCTCTTCGATGTGAAGTGGAAGTCGCGTGCCCGGATCGCCGGGACGAGCATCGGGAAGAATTCGCTGCCGGCCGGTGTCGCAACGCTCGTCGCCTCCAGGTTCTTCAGGAGGTCGACCGGGCTGTCGTTGAACCGGAAGTTGTTGACCGGGTGGACGACCTTCCCTTTCTCGATGAGCCAGACGCCGTCGCGCGTCAGGCCGGTGACCATGACGGTCCGGGGGTTGACGTAGCGGATGTACCAGAACCTCGTGACGAGCAAGGCCCGCTCGGTCTCGGCGATGAGCGCGTCGAGCGACTTCTCCGAGCCTTCCATCGAAAGCCCGCCGGAGAGCGGGACCGGCTCGACCTTCGTCTTGCCCGCCCAGTATCGGTCGACGGCGAGCGCCCGCACGACGCCGTTCTCAATCCAGGTGGTCTTGCGGGCGGGAACCCCGACGTTCGAACCCGGACCGCCGAAGAAACCGCCCAGGGCCCAGGGCGTGCCCGGATTCCGCGGGTCGAATGGGTCGGAACGCAAGGTCACGCCGTCGGCGAAGAGTTTCTCGCCGATCCGGTTGCCGCCGCCCGGCTTCGACAGGAAGCTGCGCCCCTCGTCGGCGGTACGCGCGTCGAGCGAAAAGGTGAGCCACATCAGCAGGTCGGCGACAGCCGCGGGCTCGAGGATCACGGTGTAGGCGCCCGGCTTCAGCTCGCGGGGCCGCGCCGACGTCTCCGCCTTGTGCGCCGAGATGCCGGAGAGCGCGACCGGGTCGATGTCCGACAGCCGCGGGGAGGAGAGCCGGGCGTAACCCGAGCCGGTCCCGTCAACAGTGCGCATCGTGGAGGAGTATTCGGCGGCGGTCGCCCGATGGAACCCGAAGTTCCCTTTCTTGTTGGCGATCGCCGACCATCGCGCCCCGTTCTCGAAGAAGCCCGAAGCGTCGAGCCCCCGCCCCCGGGCCCGGTCGAGCGCCGCCTTGACGCCGTCCCGGCGCCGGACGGGTCCAGCGACCGCGGTCGCCTCGTCAAACGCGGGGATCTCGGGATAGTGCTGCGGGCCGAGGCCCTCGACCTGCTCCGGATCCGGCCGCGCCGCGGCCATCAGCGCCTCGCTGCGGGCCACGGCCGCGCGGAGCAACCAGTCGTCGTGCGCGTCGGTCGTCGTCGTGCCGCGCCGGCCCCCATCCCGGCGGGTGATACCGATCGTGACCGTCCGGAGCATCCCGGAGGTCGTGATCTCGTTGGCGGCGAACCGGGTGTGCCCGGCCTCCGACTGCCGGAGCGTCACCTCGCACTCGCGGGCCCTGGAGAACGAGAGGATCCGGTCGGTGAGGGCTCGCGCCTGATCGCTGGTCCAGCTCATTTCAAGAGGTCCTCAATACGTTAATCCGCCGAAACCGCGCCGGGGAACATCCGTGGCTCATGGAGTTGATCTGCCCGGGCTGTCCCTTGCCGTCTCGGTTGAGGCCGACGTTCTCCCACAGCCCCTCGCCGCCGATGCCGTCGCAGGATGCCCAGAAATCCGGCGTGCGGCTCTGGTAGGCGACGTCGGCGATCATCCCCCGGACCTTCCCCCCCTTGATCTCCCAGAACGCGTCGCCGCCGAACTGGAAGTTGTACCGCTGCTGGTCGATCGACCACGAGCCCCGCCCGTCGATCAGGATGCCGTCATCGACCCCGCCGACCAGGTCATCGAGGCTCACCGGTTTCTCCGAAGGCACGAGCCAGACGTTGGGCATGCGCTGGAACGGGACCGAGGCATACGAGTCGGCATAGCAGCAGCCCATCGACTCGGTCTGGCCGATCAGGTGGGCCTGGTCCCGGATCGTCTGGTAGCCCACGAAGATCCCTGCCTTGATGATCGGGAACTGCCGGGTCTTCACCCCGTCGTCGTCATATCCGCAGGTCGAGAGGCTCTCGGGCCGGGTGCGATCGCCGTTGAAGTTGACGATCTCCGAGCCGACGCGGAACTTGCCCAACTTGTCGGGGGTCAGGAACGAGGTCCCGGCGTAATTCGCCTCGTAGCCCAGGGCGCGATCGAGCTCGGTGGAATGGCCGATCGACTCGTGGATCGTCAGCCCCAGGTTGTTCGGCAGGATGATGAGATCCTTGACGCCAGGCGAAACCGAAGGCGCCGAGAGGTGCTCGACGGCCTGCTCGGCGACCCGGCGCGCCTGGCTGACCATGTAGGCCCGCTCGACCGCCTCGTACCCCGCGGCAACGGGATTCGGCCGGTAGGTGCGCGACTTGACCTTGCGGGCGACCTGGACGGCCGTCACGCTGAACTCGGGCGCCGTCTGGTAGACGTGCTGCTCGATGACGCTCCCCTCGGTCGAGACGAAGAACCGGTCCTCGAGCCGGGCGCTGATCGACGCGACCACCGAGAACACCCCCTCGACCTTCCGCGCCTCGGCGGCCACCTCGCGGAGCAATTCGAGCGATTGCTCGACCGGCACCGAGAAGGGGTCTTTGACGACCTTGGTCCGGTAGGTGTCGCGATAGGACGGCGTCGCCGCCAGTCGGATCGGCGCGGTGCGGAGCGGGGCGTTGGCGCGCGCGATCTCGACGGCCTCGGCGGCCGCGCGGGCGATGGCCTCGCGCGTCACCTCGTGCGACGCCGAGAACCCCCAGGCGCCGTCGGCCAAAACGCGGAGCCCGAAGCCGAACGAGCCGGCGTCGGAGACCGAGGGGACCTCGACCGGCTTGCCCGTCGCGCGGTCGGCCTGGACGCGCAGGTCCACGTCCCGGGTGCGATAGCGGTTGATCCGGATGTCGGCGTAGGTCGCACCGGCGGACCGGGCCCGCTCCATCGCGAACGCCGCCAGCTCGCCGAGCCGGTCCGTATCGAACGCCGCCGCCGCGCCCGAGACGCCGGACCAGCCGCCGGCGCCCAGCGCCGTCCAGACCGCCGCGCCGGCCCCGCAACGACCGAGGAATACCCGTCGAGACTCCATCGCGGACGCCTCCTTCGCGAATTGGACCTTCGGGGCCCGGGCCTATCGTATCGGGCCGCCCTGCGAAAGCATCACATTAACACGCCAATTTCGCGAGTGCAACTCTCCGCGACGTCGCCGGTCACGGCACGATCTTGAGGATCCGGTCGTTGCTGCTGTCGGCGATGTAGACGATCCCGCCTGGCCCGACGGTCACCCCATGCGGCTGGCTGAGCTCGGCGTCTGCCGGCGGACCTCCCAGGCCCTTCATCCCCTTCTTGCCCGTGCCGGCGAGGTTCCGGATGGTCCCATCCTCGGGCCGGTAGATGCGAATCCGATGGTTCTCCGTGTCGGCGATCAGGACGTTCCCCCGGGCGTCGACGCACAGGTGCTTCGGGCCGTTCAATCGCGCCTGGCGGGCGTCGCCGCCGTCGCCCGAGTCGCCCTGCTTGCCGGTCCCCGCGACCGTGCGGATCTTCCCCGACCGGTCCACGACCCGGAGGGCATGGCCGCCGCGCTCCAGGATGTAGAGGTTGCCCCGGCCGTCGATCGCCACGGCCCTCGGATCGACCATCGGCGACGACTTCGCGTCGGAACCGTCCGCGGGCACGCCTTTCTTGCCGTTGCCCGCCACGGTGGTCACGACCCCGGTCTTGAGGTCGACGCGACGGATCCGCCGGTTATCGAGGTCCGCCAGGTCCATCGTCTGCCCGGCCTCGTCGAGGGCGAGGCAATAGATCCCGCCGAATTCGGCCCGGGTGGCCGGCCCGCCATCCCCGGAGAACCCCTTGCGCCCTGTACCCGCAATGGTCGTGATCCGACCGGAACGGGCGTCGATCTTGCGGACCCGGTTGTTCCAGGTGTCGGTGACGAACACGTCACCATTCCCGGCGACGGCCAGGCTATGCGGCCCGTTCAGCTCGGCCCGGGCCGCCGGTCCGTCGTCGCCGCCGCTCCCCACCTGGCCCGACCCGGCCACCGTGACCACCAGGCCATCCGGGCCGATCTTCCGGACCTTATGCCCGGTCATCTCCACGAAGAACAACGTCCCCTCGGCGTCGAAGCCGACCCCGAACGGGCTGACGAGCTTCGCCCGATCGGCCGACGCCCCGTCGCCGCCGGTCCCGCCCCCGGCGACCAGCACCAGGCGACCGGCCCGTCCCGGGTCGTCGACGGCCCCGGTCGTCGCTTGCCACGCGATAGCCACCATCACAATCATGACGTTCATGGCGAATTCCCTATGAATGGGGTACACGACCGCCGGCACGATACCTCGTTAGCCTCCGGACGCCGGGCGATCGTCACCCTATCAGCCCGGAGCCCTCGGTGCAACGATCGGGATCGATC
>JBKQHM010000307.1:0-25284 GCA_052148775.1 Isosphaeraceae bacterium
TCCCCTGGACACAGCCGCTCCACGATGCCCGTGGAGGTGGTCCCGTGGAGAATCCGTCGCTGACCCCGAGAAGTCGGACGAACACCCCCCGAAAGTGCCACTCCGACAACCCCGCCAGCCCATAAAACCGTAAAACCTGCGAGGTCGAGGCCTTGAATCCGTCTTGGCTTCTCAAATACCGCCGAGTTGCGGAACTGCTGGCGGCGGGCGGGCTTCCTTGCAGCCGAGGCCGGCGAGCCCGTAGAATGTCCCTGGAGCGCTGAACACTTTGGATTGCAGACGGCTCATACGAGCCAGACGCGCTAGCGAGTGAATTGATGATCCCCGCCGGAATCCACTCGCTGGCGCGTCGGGCTCGTATCGATTCGAGGTGGTCGTTCTGTAGGCAACCCGATCGTTCAGCGCTCTAGCCGGCCTGGAGATCGGTGTCCGTCAACAGCAGGAGCAGGAATGCGCGATACCTCCCATGAGTCCCCGGAATCGACCGGCCACCGCCCGGCCATGACCGCGGGCGCGACGAATCAGGCGGAGTCCGCCGCGGGAGCCCGGCCGACGGGCCATCGACCCTCGGCCGCGGCGCAGGTCCCCGCGACGCTGGTGCCCGAGGCGGGCTGGCACTTCCTCCACCTGTTTTACCGGGTCGATCGCTCGCGGCTGGCCGAGCTCTCGCCCGAGCAGCGAGAGCAGGGTGTCGAGGAGTTGAGGCGGGTGCTGGTCGCCAGGGACCCGGGGGGGCCGGAGCAGCTCCAGTGCTTCGCCGTGCCGGGCCACAAGGCGGATTTCGGCGTCATCATGGCCGGCCCGGACCTCCGTGGCGTCCACGACGTCCAGATGTCGATCCAGGCCTCCGTCCTGGGTCCGGCGCTCGTGCCGTCCTACTCCTTCTACTCGATCACCGAGATCTCCGAGTACGTGCCCGATGCCGAGCAATACGGCCAGGTCCTTCGCGATCGCGAGGGGCTCGATCCGGAGAGCAGCATCTACAAGACCAAGGTCGCGGCCTATGCCGATCGGCTCGGCCCGATGAACAAGCAGCGGCTCTATCCCGAGTTCCCGGGCTGGCCCTGCCTCTGCTTCTATCCCATGAGCAAGATGCGCACGGCCGAGCAGAACTGGTACCTGCTTCCCTTCGAGGCGCGTTCGGAGCTGATGTCCTACCACGCCCGTAGCGGGATCAAGTTCGCCGGCAAGGTCTCTCAGCTCATCACGGCCTCGACGGGCCTGGACAACTGGGAGTGGGGCGTCACCCTCTGGGGCAAGAATCCGACGTATCTCAAGGATATCGTCTACACGATGCGGTTCGACGAGAGTTCGGCCAAGTACGCGCTCTTCGGCGACTTCTACTTCGGCTACATCCTGCCGCCGGATGAATTGCTCGAGGCGATCCGGCTCTGATCGTCGACGCCTTGCGGATTCGAATCGATCGAAGGGTGACCGGGATTGGTCTCCAGCGAATGACCACCAGCGAAGTCGGAAATCGATCAGATTCCGTATCGCCGGCCCTGATCCTGGCGAGCACATCGGCCTATCGACGCGCCTTGCTCGATCGGCTGGGCGTGCCGTTCCGATGCCGGGCCCCGCGCTGCGACGAGTCGGCGATCCAGCGGTCGGAAGCCGGCACCGCGCCGCGCCTCCTGGCCGAGAAGCTGGCCCTGGCCAAGGCGTCGAGCCTGGTTGATGTCGAGCCGGGGACGACGATCATCGGCTGCGACCAGCTCGTTTCCTTCGAAGGCCGGGTCTTCGGTAAGCCGGGGACGCCGGCCCTCGCGGTGGAACAACTCGCCGCGATGGCCGGCCGGACGCACGAGCTGATCACCGCGATGGTGGTGATCCGGGGCGGTGACGCGGTCCGTCACACGGATATCACGCGGCTCCGGATGCGGCCGCTTGCGCGCGACGCGATCGAGCGTTACGTAGACGCGGACCGGCCGATCGATTGTGCGGGCAGCTACAAGCTCGAATCGCGGGGGATCGTCCTGTTCGATCAAATCGAGAGCGATGACCACAGCGCCATCACGGGCCTGCCGTTGATCGCGCTGGTGACCATCCTCCGCGAGATGGGCTTCACGGTTCCTTGAGGTGCGGCTAGGATTCGATGGGCTTCCGCTCGCGCGGGGTCTCCGGCAGGGTGCCGCTCTCGAGATACCACATGTTATCCGGGCCGCGGACGAGCGAGATCCTGGCGGGGAACGTGCCGATCGGGCCGGCCTGCCGCTGGCCGCGGACCGAGACCTTGAGCGTGAACTGGACGTCGACCCGCGTCTGGCCCGCGCTCTTCTCGCCGCGATAATTCTCGATCTCGAAGACGAGCGGAGTCATCGGGCCGGCCTGGCTCCCTTTCAGCTTCCGCAAGCGTTCGCTCCAGTAGGCCTTGAACCCTTCGAACGAGCCGAAGGAGGGCGTGATCCGGCCTTTCTTGCCGAGCAACAGCCACATCCGTCGGAAATGCGGGACATGATGCGACAATGCGGCGTAGAAATCGCGGAGGGCCTGCTCCGGGGTCATGCGGATGGGGCGTTCCAGGGTGATCAGGATCGGATAGCTGAGGATGACCGCCCCCGCACAGCCCGCGAGTAGAGCCAGGAAGCTCAGGCTGTAGGGCAGGATCCCCAGGGCGATGTAGAGGAAAACCGCCAGCCCGAACAACCATCCGGCCACGATGAGCAGGGTCGGCCCCCATTCGCCCTGGCGGGACCAGACTTCTTCGACGAGGTCCGCGGGATCTTCCCGGCTCGGTTCGGCCGCCTTCCGGGGCGCGGCCTCGCGCGGGCGAGGGGCCGGCCTGGGCGGGGCCGGGTTGGGGTCCGGCGACGTCGCCGACGGCGACTCGGGCTCGTGGGTCAGAGGTGGGGCCAGGTCGAAGACCTCGCCCCATTGGCCCACCGGCGCGGCATCAGTCGCGTCTTTCGCCAGCTTCTTGACGGGATCGTCCCGGAACAGGAGGTCGGCGGCCGCGATCTCCGGTTGGTGTTCTTTCCCCGCCCCATCGCTCGGATCGTTCGCTGCCATGGAAATCCTCCGATCGCGTTCGACTTCCCACCATGTGTATCGTTGAGTGGTGCGATTGTATCGCCCCGCGACCCTGGAATCGACTCGCGGCCCCGGGTGTCGAGACGCGTCAGCCCAGGAAACCGCCGTCGACTTCGAGCACGTGGCCGGTGATGTAGCCGGCCAGGGGAGAACACAGGAAGAGGACCGCCTCGGCCACGTCCCGGGGACGGCCCAGGCGACCCAGGGCGATCGACCGGGCGAGCTGGCCGCGCGCGGCTTCGGAGACCTGGGCGACCATGGGAGTCTCGATGACGCCCGGCGCGACCGCATTGACGCGGATGGATCGCTTCGCGCATTCGCGCGACAGCACGCGAGTCAAGGACTGGACGCCCGCCTTCGCCGCCGCGTAATTCGACTGCCCGTGGAAGCCCATCTTCGCCGACAAACTCCCCACCGAGACGATCGAGCCCCCGTCCCGGAGGATCTCAAGGCCGAACTTGCAGCAATAGAAGACCCCGCTCAGGTTGACGTCGATGACGGCCCGCCACTCCTCGACGCTCATCTTGCCGATCGACCGGTCGCGGAGGATTCCCGCGTTGTTCACGAGGATATCGAGGCCGTCCCACTGGCGGCGGATTGCTTGCATCATCGACGCGACGGCGGCCGGGTCGCTCACGTCGGCCGCCTGGATCATCGCGCTGTCGGCCCGGCGCGCGAGGAGCTCGTCCCGGAGGCCAACGGCATCCCGGTAGACCTTGCCCTCGCCCGGGTCCGGGTGGTTGAGGATCACGCGCGCCCCGGCCTCGTGGAGCACGCGGGCCGTCTCGGCCCCGATCCCCTGAGAGGAGCCGGTCACCAGCGCCGTGCGTCCGGAAAGATCGATGGTCATGCTCATCGCGTCGGGCTCCTGGGGCCTGTCCGGATTCCATGCGCCCTCGATCACTCGAAGACGAACCCTTCCTCGGTGATCCGATACGGGAGGATCTCCTCGCCGCAGGCGCTGCCGCGATGCTTGGTGACGGCGAGCGCCCGGCCGAGCTTGCCGTTATGGCGGGTCCGCCCCATCAGGATGATCGTGTTGGCGTTGGTGAAGATGTCCCCCTGGCTGATCGGCTGGACCAGGAGCTCATCGAGCATGACCTGCGGCGTCGTGTAGAGATAGAGGCAGCCGATGCTCGACTGCTCATAGCGGTGGCTCAGCACCTCTTTCTCGAACGCCCTGTACTTCTCGCGGAGCCATTCCCGGGCGGCCCACTCGTCCTCCTTGCGGAGGACGTGATGGTAGATGTACTCGAAGAACTCGAACTGGATCGATTCGCTGAACCGATCGGTCGGCTCCAGCCCGTCGAAGACGACCCGCCGACATCCGCGCGCGAAGTGCTGGTAGAAATAGCCGACGGCGCATCGGAAGATCCGGGCCAGGTCACTCTTCCATGCGTGCCACTGATCGGCCTCGAGGTCGCCGCGCGTGACTCGTCGACCGCCTCGGTCGATGGGGTGGAAGTAGTCGCCGATCGATCGATCGAAATCCCAGGCGTGGTCGAAGTCCGGCGAGGCCGTCAGCGGGAACTCGCTCAGGTCCCAATCGAACAGCCGCGAGGCGTACTCGGCGTGATTCTGCGAGTCGCCGCGCGAGGTCAGGTCGCAGAGGATCCCTCGCCTTCCTTCGCCGGCCAGTCCGGCGTTCGCCCATTTCAGGCCGACCTGCGTCTTGCCGACGCCCGTCGCCCCGGCCACCACGGTGAGCGTCCCCGGCAGGAGTCCGCCTCCCAGGGCCCGATCCAGTTCTTCCAACCCAAACGCATGGCGAGCAATGGACATTCGTCGCTCACGAAATCAAACGCGGTCGATCGCCGCATCCGGAACAGCGGCGGAAAGATACCATTCTGGTTCGATGACTCCGGGCAGGACAAGGGCTCCTGACGCGACTTTCACAGTCCCGATGAAGTTGCCCGATCCGGAATGCCGAATTATGCCACAGAATCCGCACGATCCGGCGATCCGTCAGGCTTGTTGCCAGTGAACGCCGGTCCGGCCTGCCGAAAGGGACGGGATGGATTATGTAAGCTGATGGGAATTCGGTATTTACCAACAAGTGGCTGGTCAGACCGGCGTTGCCGGCTCAGATCGGGTCCGGCGGTCGGCCGGGTTTGTCGTGCCGGCTCGATCGTGTGAACGACTCGACCGAGGAAGGTCGTCCGTGGAAACTCGAAGCAAGATCAATCACGTCTGGTCGTCGGTCGTTCGCGGCCGGGAAGGGCGTCCTCGGAACGGGGCGGGCGCGGGTCTGCTTCTCTCGCTCCTGATCGGCGCCTGCCCTCCGGTCGAGGCACAGTCGGTCGGGACGAGCTCGGGCTCGTATTCCGCCGAACGCATCGATCTCGATCAGCTCTCCGCGGCGACGAAGATCCCGGTACCGATCACGAGGACCGGGGCGCAGGCCCCACCCGTGCCGAACATCCCGACCGACCGTGGGAACCCGCCGCTACCGGCGCCGATCCTCGCCGAGCCAATCCCGGGCGTGATTCCGGTCGAACCCTCGACGGGCGCGGCCGAGCCATCGGGTGCGGTCGCGGGGCCCCGGCTGATCCAGTTTCCCCGCGACGACACCGGGCTGGCTCCCGAGCGGCCCCCGGGCCCTCCTCGGCTCCGATCCAACGGCGAGGTCGCCAGGGACGTGGCCAACCTGATCCAGGTCATCAACGAGCCCGAAGCCGAGATCAGCGTGGTCGAGGGCCAGTTCCGGACGATCCAGACCCGGCGCGATCTGACCCGGATCCTGATCGCCGACCCGTCGGTCGCCGACGTCGAGCCGCTCAACGACCAGCCCGGATCGCACCTCCTGAATATCCAGGGGAAGATGTCCGGCACGACCAGCTTGACTCTCTGGGACCAGACCGACCGTCCGGTCTCGTTCCGGGTGCGGGTCACGATCGATACCAAGGACCTGGAAGCACGGATCCGTCAGGCCTTTCCCGGCGCCGAGGTGAAAATCCGACAGGTCGGGCCGCAGATCATCCTGGATGGGCAAGTCTCCGACTCCAAGACGATGGCGGACATCCTCCAGGTCATTTCCATGACGCTGGCAAGCAGCCGGTACTACCGCGGGGGAGGCGGAGGCGGAGGCGGAGGGATGGGCGGCGGAGGCGGGATGGGCGGTGGAGGCGGTGGAGGCGGCGGGATGTCCGGCGGTGGAGGCGGCGGGATGTCCGGCGGTGGCCGCGGACTCATCATCGTCAACCGGGTGACGGTCCCCGGGCCGCGTCAGGTCTTGCTCCACGTGAAGATCGCGGAGATCAATCGGAGCGCGACCCGGGACATCGGCGTGAGCTGGCTGTACTCGCGCGGGAAGTCGATCATCGGCTCGGCCGCCGGCAACAATGCGACCTTCTCGACGACCGCGAACGGCAGCATCAGCCAGAGCCTCGGTCCGCGCGGATTCGCCGGACCAATCCAGGGGACCGTGGGCGGGAGTTCCTCGGCCGTGCCGGCCGGTACCTCGCCGCTGTTCGGCGTCTTCGACGCGGGGCATTTCTCGCTGTTCATCGACGCCTTACGCTCAAACAGCCTGGCCAAGGTCCTCGCCGAGCCGAACCTGATGGCGATGGACGGGCAGCCGGCCCGCTTCCTGGTCGGCGGCATGTTCCCGTTCCCGGTCCCGCAAAGCTCCTCGATCCCCGGCGGCACCGCCGTCGTCACGGTCCAGTTCCAGCGATTCGGCACGATCCTCACGTTCCTCCCCCAGATCCTCCCCAACGACGTGATCCGTCTCGACGTCGAGCCGGTGATCAGCGAGCTCAACTACGCCCAGTCCACCACCGTGAACGGCGGCACCGTCCCCTCGATCACCGAGCGCAGTGCCCGGACGGTCGTCGAGCTGCGCGAGGGCCAGACGCTGGCGATCGCCGGCCTCTTGCAATTGACCACCAACAACACCACGGTCCGGATCCCGGGGCTTGGCGACCTGCCCCTGGTCGGGCCGTGGTTCAGCGCCAATCAGGCCGAGGCGGTCGAGACCGAGACCATCATCCTGGTCACCCCCCAGCTCGTCTCACCCCTCGACAAGAAAGACGTGACCGAGATGCCCGGCGACCGCGTTATGCAGCCCAATGACGTGGAGTTCTACCTGCTCGGGCGCATCGAAGGCAAGCTGGGCCGCGAGTTTCGCGCGACCATGGCCGAGCAAGACCCGCTCAACCTCATGAAGCACTTCCAGAGCGAGGAGCAATGGGTCGTCGGCCCTCACGGCCATTCGGATTAGTCATTAGTCATTGGTTCGCTTCGCGGGCATTCGAAGACGCTTCGGACTCGATTTCGACCTGTACGGCACGGGAGAGACCTGGAGGAGACCTACCCATGAGGCTTGTCGCGACCCGGCAGCAGTCAGCAGATCACGGACAACGGACGAGTGGCGAGTGGATCGGCCGCTGGACGTGCGCGGTCATCGCGACGGCGATGGTGGCGCACGGGGTGGCGGCGCAGCCGCCGGCCCCGCCGGGCAGCCCGTCGACGGAGGTGGTCTGCACCCGTCGCGGGCGGCTGCACCGGATGTTCCACCACACGGCCCACGCCCTCGAGAATGACGTCGTCGGCCATCCCGACGCCTTCATCGAGCCGCCGCTGGGCTATTACATCAACCAGCAGTTCGCGGTGCAGGTCGCGAAGGCGGATACGCATCGGTTCACGCTCTATAACTCGGACTTCCTGCCCGGTACGGACCGGTTCTCACCGATCGGCGCGTCGCGGTTCAACCTGATGTTCGGCCGGCTGCCCTACTGGTCGGGCCCGATCGTCGTCCAGTGGTCTCCGGAGCAGCCCGCCCTGGCCCAGGCGCGCCGGCAGGCGGTCATCGAGACCCTGGCCTCGGCGGGATCGCCCGTGATGGCCAATCGCGTGGTCATCTCCCCGTCGCCTTATCCGGGGGCTCGGGGTATCGAGGCCGCCGGCCACGATGTGAACATGATCTTCCGTAGCGAGTCCGCGGCGTCGCGATTCCCGCTGCCGCCGGTCGAATCGGCATCCATGGGAGTCCGTTGAGATGACGACCGATTCACGAGGACATCGGGCCGGTCGGCGTGGCCGGCCCTCGAAGCGGTCGAGCCTGATCCGGGCGGCACTGGCGATGCTCGCCGGCCTGGGCACCGGCTGCGCGCTGACGTCCCGGCAGCCGAATTCCTCGGCGGTCCCGCCGGCACCGCCCGCGGCCTCGGCCCCGGCCCCGGCCGCCGCGTCGGCCCCCCGGGAGATCCCGACGACGACCGTCGAGCTTAGCCGGACGGTCGGCGAGAATACCACGTTTCACCAGACGGCCACCGACCGGCAGCGTTACCAGGTGCACCTGGACTTCGGCCGGGTCTTCGAGAACCAGGGGAACTTCGACCGGGCGATCCAGGAGTATCAGGACGCCCTCACGGCCGCCGAGACCAAGCGGCATGCGGGATTCAAGCCGGCCGATCAGGCCCTGGCCCATCGCCGGATTGCCGCTGTGTTCGATCGGCTCGGGCGATTCCCCCAGGCCGAGGACCACTACAAGAAGGCGTTGAAGCTCAGCCCCAAGGACGCAAAGGTCTGGAATGATTCGGGCTACAGCTATTACCTCCAGGGGCGATGGGGCGAGGCCTCGCAGGCGCTCAAGACGGCCCTGAAGCTCGCCCCGGAGGACGCGAGGGTCCGCACGAACCTCGGCCTGACCCTGGCGGCGGCCGGACGGTCCCAGGAAGCGCTGCCGTTCCTGAGCCGATCCGAGGGGGACGCGGTCGGCCACGCGAACCTCGGCTACCTGCTCGCCTCGACCGGCCAGTTCGAGCAGGCGCGCCGGGAGTACGAGAAGGCCCTGACGATGCGCCAGGACCTGGCCCTCGCCCGGCGGGCACTCGTCCAGCTCGACCGACAGCAGCGCGGAGTGCCGGACACGACCAAGCCAACCCTCATCGCACGGGCCCCCGCCCGTCCGGTCGATCCCGGGGTCAAGACGACTTCGACGTCTGGTGCCGAGGATGCGAGCCTGCCTCCCTTGCCGACGTCCCAGCCGCTCCCCTTCCCGAAGCTGCCCAGCCGGATGTTGCCGTGAACATTGAGGCGAATGGATGCCGGCAAGGGATTCGAAGATAGCCTGTGATTCGTGGGTCGTAGCAACTATACTCCATGAGGAGTCGATAGCCGGTTGCTTCCCGGACGCCCATGGAGAATGAGGTGATATCATGGACCTGAAGGCCGTGTTGCGGGAAGTGGACTCATGGCCAGTCGATGATCGGATCGCGCTGGTGCAAGAGGTCTGGGACCGACTCGTGAACCAGGACGCAGAGCCGGGGCTCACCGAATCGGAGGCGGTCGAGCTCGATCGTCGTCTGGCGGCTTATGCAGCCTCACATGAGGATGCCGTGCCCTGGGAGGTCGTCAAGGCTGAGGCCCTGGCTCGAGCCCGACGATGAGCCTGCCCTTGATCTTGATACCCGAAGCCCGCGCCGAGTTCGACGAAGCGTTCGACTGGTACGATCGCAAGAAGGCTGGACTTGGAGCAGACTTCGCGGACTGTGTACAACGTGTCTTCGACCGAATCTCCGCTTGTCCGGAGATTTACCCGGTGGTTCGCCACGATGTGCGGAAGGCCGGGGTGGCGCGATTCCCTTATTCCGTCTATTACCGGATCGATCCGACACAGATCCTCGTGGTTGCCGTTGTCCACAGCAGACGTGATCCTCGGATCTGGCAATCTCGAGTCTGAGTCGTGCGATATCCATTTGGAATCTGGAATGTGTTATCTGGAATCGATTCATTCACAGCCGCTCAGACGGCCAGCCGCACGGCGGGATCGCCCACGATGATGAAGCTTCGGGCGTCGTTCGTCGAGGTCCACAGCCGGGCCATCTCGCGGTCGTTGACCACCTTGCCGTCCTCCTCGATCGCTTTCTTTTCGTCGCCGAGGTCGCTCGCGAGCTCGGCGTAGCGCTGATTCAGGTATTCGGTGGCGAATCCGACGGGGAACCCTTTGAGCAACTGGTCGAGCGTGCTCTGGAATGCCGCGTGCTGCTCGCCGGCCTTGCCCCACATGAACGAGAATCCCCAGGCGCGTTCGACGTGCCCGATCACGGCCTGGGCCCCTCCGAGGGGATGCGCCAGCAGTCGCTGGGGGAGCCGTGCCAGGAAGGCGTTCGGCGCGATCTCCGATCGCTTCTTGAACGCCTGGTGGGCGAAGTCGTCGAGCTTCGGCGTGCCGGCGCCGTAGCAGGCGAAATGGAATGCGATCAGGCCATGTGGCGAGACGTCCTCGGCGACATCGTCGGCGGAGAAGTAATGGTCTGGATTGACCGGACCCCTTTCCCGGCCGGGCCCCGGCCAGTCCTGGCAGAGGAGTGCCCCCTGATGCGTGAACTGCATGGGATGTCCGTTGGGGAATCCCAGCCCGTGGCTGGCCGTGAAGAGGAGGGCAGGTTTCTCGCGGCCGTTGAGATACGTCTCCAGCCGGGCCTTCGTCGCATCCTTGGCCAGGACGGTCTCGAAAGACCAGTCCGGATGCTGCCCCGCCAGCGCCTCCGAGAGCGGCTTGACGAGGTGATCGGCGCTGAGCTGGGTGGCCCGATCGGCGGCGTTCCGCACCCCGAAGAAGGTCGCGCTGCGGGGTAGCTTGAGGCCCGTCGTCTCGGCGGAGACGACCCCCCTGGCATAGTTCGCATACTCCTCGACGGTCTCGAAGTGGATGCGCCCGACCGCGTGCTGGACGTCGAGCTGGTACTGGAACCGATAGGGGATCGATTCCGGGTCGCCGACGATCAGGAGGTAGTACGGCACCTTCTCCGGATCGGCCGGCCCGGGGCCCGCGCCGTGTCGGGCGAGGAACTTCTGCTTGGACTCGCCGGCCAGGTAGGCCGAGGGCGCCCGGGGCGTCTGCTGCGGACCCATGTATTCCCGGTAATAGTGCGGCTGCCCACGACTGGCCTGGGCCCTGCGGTGATCCAGCAAGGGCTTCAGCGCCCGATAGACCTCGGAATCGGCCGTCACCTCGGGGGCGAAGATGACACCCCAGCCGGCCGACCCGAGATCCGCGGGGTCGACGTCGGAGGCCGGTCCCAGGTGGGCCTTGCTGACCCTGTCCCACCATTGTTTGAGGAAGCTGAGTTGGACCGGGTCGATCTCCTCGCCGCGGGCGACGGCGGAGATGACCTCGGGGGGCTGCGGGTCCAGCAGGTATTCGCCGGTCGAGCCGTCGATGCCGTTGAAGCAGAGCGTTTCGGGCTCCATCGTCTCGGTCTCCGCGGGGCCTGGCCCGGATCGAGGGCGATGCGGGGATGCCTGCTAAACATCCATTATTCGCCCATGTTTTCTCCCATAAATTCTCTAAAAAGTCCAGACACGAATCTCCTTGCTCGGTTCAAGACAGTGGACATCGACCTTTCCGATCGTTAGCTTGATCTTGGCGCGCGGGGTCCTGAGGCGATCGGGCAGTCCGCGAGTCGCGGGCGTCTTCGAGGGACAACATGACGGAACTCCCCCAGCTCGAGATCCATATCCGCGGCAACGATACCGGCGACTACACGGTGGACCTCCAGTTCCGTCGGGCCAATGACGACCGAACGCCGCTACAGAGGCGAGCCCGGATCGACTTCGAAGCCCTGGACGCGGAGGGGGACGGCTACGGCCGCGAGCTGACCCGCCAGGTATTCGCCGAGGATCAGCTCCGCGCGTACTTCAAGGATGCGTTCGACTCGGCCGCGAACGAGGACCATCCCCTGCGGGTCCGGCTGTACATCGGCGAGGGGGCGTCCCGACTCTTCGGGTTGAAGTGGGAGCTTCTGGAGGTCCCCTGGGCCGACGGGGCCGGCGGCGACGCGACGCCCGGGCGCCCGCTCTCGGTCCACCGGCGAATCCTCTTCTCGCGGTTCATGAGCAGCTTCGACCGGCGCCCGGTCCAGCTCCGGCACAAGTATGACCTCCGCGCCCTGATCGCCGTGGCGAACCCGGAGAATCTGGCCGAGTACCGCATGGCCCCGATCGACGTCGACGCCGAGATCGCCGCAGCCCGGAAGGGCCTGGGGGAGATCGGCGCCGTCGCGGCGCGGGGGCCCGAGACGCTCAACCAGATCGTTTCCCGGCTCGATGGCGAGGAGTTCGACATCCTCTACCTCGTCGCGCACGGGGCCTTGAGCAAGAAGGGGGAACCGCGGCTGTACCTGGAGGACAAGGACGGACGCGTCGCGGCGACGGACGGCGAGGAATTCGTCATCCGCCTGGCGGAGCTGTCCAACCGGCCGAGGCTGGTGGTCCTTGCCTCCTGCCAGAGCGCCGGGGCGGCGGACGACGCCGCCGCGGGCGACGAGGGGGCGCAGGCCGCGATCGGCCCCATGCTCGCCGCGGCTGGGCTCCCCGCCATCCTGGCGATGCAAGCTCGCGTGAGCGTCGAGACCGCCGCCCGGTTCATGCCTGCGTTCTTCCGCGAGCTCGCCGGCTGCGGCCAGGTGGATAAGGCCGCGGCCGTGGCCAGGGCGGAGGTCGGCGACCGGCCCGACTTCTGGGTCCCAGTCGTGATCACCCGGATCCGCGACGGCCGGATCTGGCAAGTGCCGGGATTCGCCTCCGGGCAGGACGAGAAGTTCGATAGCTGGAAGGCGCTCTTCCGGCACATCGAGGACAATCTCAAGAAGGACCGATGCGGGTGCACGCCGATCCTCGGCTCGGGGCTCCTCGAGAAGCTCGTGGGTTCGTCGCGCGAGCTCGCCCTCCGATGGGCCGATGAGGTGGATTACGCCATGTCGCCGCAGCAGCGAGAGGACCTGCCGCAGGTCACCCAGTACCTGTCGGTGATGGAGGGACTCTCCTACCCGTCGAACGCACTCGAGGAACGATTGAGAGGCGAACTGGGCCGACGGATCGGCGCCCTCGACGCCGACCCCGACGCCACACTGGACGACCTCATGGCGAGCGTCCGCGGGTCGCAGAAGAGCGAGCCGCATGCCATACTCGCCCGGCTCCCCTTCCCCGTCTACGTGACGACCAACGCCGACGACCAGCTCCGAAGGGCCCTGGTCGAGGCCGGCAAGGCCCCCCGGGTCGAGCTCTGCCAATGGCACTCGCGTCCCGAATGCCGTTGGCCCGCGTCGGCCTTCGACGACGAGACCTATCAGCCGACGCTGAAGGAGCCGCTGGTCTACCACCTGTTCGGCCAGCTCCGCGAGCCCGAGACAATGGTCGTCACCGAGGACGATTACTTCGATTACCTGATCGGCTCGACCAAGAATAGCAAGCTCGTGCCGACGGTCGTCAAGGAGGCGCTGGCACGATCGGCCCTGCTATTCCTGGGCTTCCGCCTGGAGGAGTGGGATTTCCGCGTGCTGTTCCGGGGCCTACTCGCCCAGGGCGACCGCAGCAAGCTCAGCGACCGCTTCACGCACGTCGCGGCCCAGATCGACCCCGAGGAGGGCCGACACATCGACCCGGAGAAGGCGCGCCGGTACCTCGAGAATTACTTCAAGAAGGCACAGATCTCGATCTACTGGGGTAGCGTCCACGACTTCGTCAAGGACCTGGAGAGCATGTGCCCGCCGAAGCTGATGGCGGCGCCAGGGGGGACAGTCCGATGACCGAGGCCACGTCGACCGCGGGCGCCAATCCCTTCGTCGGGCCGCGCTCGTTCAAGACCGACGAGCGACTCTTCGGCCGCGACCGGGAGGCTCGCGAGCTATTCGGGCTCCTGGTCTCGGAGCGCTCGGTGCTCCTGCACGCGCCGTCCGGCGCCGGCAAGACGTCGCTGCTCCAGGCGGCGATGATCCCCCGGCTTCGCGAGGAAGGCTTCCGGATCTGGCCGGTCATCCGCGTCAATGTCGAGCCGGCGGCCGACGAACGGCCCCGCGATCGGTCGGGGCCGGAACCGAACCGGCATGTCCTCAGCGCCCTGCGGTCATTGGAGAAGGGCCTGCCCGCGGATCGGCCGATTCCTCCCGAGATCCTCCGCGAGATGACCCTCTCACGGTTCTTCAAGGAGCGCGCGACGGGCAAGCCGGACGAGGAACAGGTCCTGATCTTCGACCAGTTCGAGGAGATCCTGGCGGTCGCCGACGACGAAGAACTCCGCGCCAAGCGCGAGTTCTTCGATCAGCTCGGCACGCTGATGCGGACGACTTCGCTCTACACGATCTTCGCGATGCGCGACGAGTTCGTTGGGGCGCTGGAGCCTTACCGCAAGCGGATCCCCCGCGCCCTGGAGACCCACTTCCGACTCGACCTGCTCGGCCCGGAGGCGGCGCGTGAGGCGATCACGGGGCCGACCCGCGACTCGGCCGTCACGTTCAGCGACGAGGCCGCGCGGATCCTGGTCGACAACCTCCGCGTCGCCTATGTCCGCCGAGGCGTGCAGGTGCCGGGCCCGTTCGTCGAGCCGCTGCATCTCCAGGTCGTCTGCGAGCGCCTCTGGGAGCAGCACCGCGAGGCCGGCCGCATCGACGAGTCGAGCGTCGAAGGCGTAGCCGGTGACGTCGACGCCGCGCTGGCGGGCTATTACGGCGACCGCATCGCGAAGATCCACCAGGCGCTGCGAATCCCCGAGCGCAAGCTGCGGGACTGGTGCGAGAAACACCTGATCACAACCCAGGGTACCCGCGGCCAGCTCCAGGACGGCGACGAGACCGAACCCCGCCTCCCCCAGGAGGCGATCGAAGCCCTGATCGACGCCCAGCTCGTCCGTCGCGAGGAGCGGCGCAGCCTGAAATGGTACGAGCTCGGCCATGACCGCATGATCTTCCCGCTCCGGCAGAGCAATGACGCCTGGCGCGAGTCGCGGTTGGAGCCCTTCCAGCTCAGGGCCGCGGACTGGGCACTCGATAAGCTGACGGTGCCTCTGCTCGACGAGGCCGAGTTGCCGGCCGCCGAATCGTGGGCCGACGCTCACCCCGATGAACTCTCCTCGGGGGAACTCGATTTCCTCCGCGCCTCGAAGAAGGCCCGGGAGGAGGCCGAGCAGGGCCGTAAGATGGAGGAGGCCCGTCGCGAGGCCGAGGCGACCCGCCGCGGAAAACGGCGGCTCGCCGCCATCTCGATCGCGGCCGTCCTCGGCGCGTTCGCGGCCGTCCTCGGCGCGGTGTTCATGTACCGGCTATGGACGCAGGCCTCGGAATTGGCCCGCAAGGAGAAGACGGCCCGAAGCGAAGCGGATGTTTCCGCGTCGCTCGCCACGAAAGAGCGCAGGCGGGCCGACGCCCGTCGGCTGGCCGCACAGTCCTTGAGCCGCCTCGACGACAAGCCCGACCTCGCCGCGCTGCTGGCGCTGGAGGCCCGCGAGATCGACGTGGCCACCGACGGCCACGCCTCGCTCGAATCGATCGGCAGCCTCCTGCACGTCGTGGAGAATAGCCCGAGGCTCATGGGCGTCCGCCGCGGATACGAGGAGTTCGCCTCGGGGGTCGCCTTCAGCCCCGACGGCAACACGCTCGCCGCAGTCGGGGACGATTCGACCATCATCCTCTACGATCTCTCCGGGAAGTCCGACCGGGCCCGAACCCGCCGGATTCCCGACGTCTACAATCCGAACCCAAGAATCCTCCTCACCTGCCTGGCGTTCAGCCCCGACGGCAAGACGCTCGCCGCCGGCAGCAAGAGGAACACCGTGATCCTCTATGACGCCAAGTCGCTGCGACCCCTCGGCCGGCCGCTCGACGGCCTCGCGGTCTCCTCGGGGACGGCGGTCGGGCAGGCGCCCTCCGACCGGGAAGTCAAGGCCGTCACCTTTCGCCCCTCGGACACCGACGGAACGGTCCTGGCATGGGCCGCGGGGCCGGACGTCATCCTCTACGACCGCGCCATCGGCAAGCCCCAGGTCTTCAAGAAGGAGCTAGAGGGCGACGTCAACGGGCTCGCCTTCAGCCCCGATGGCACCTCGCTCGCCGCGGCTGATTCCGACAAGAACGTGATCGTCCGGTCGGTCGTACGCGACGACGGGAACCTGCTCCGGGTGGAGACGAGGAAGACTCTGGAGCACGACAACATCGTCAACGAAGTGGCGTTCAGCCCCGACGGCAAGACGCTCGCCACCGCCGGCTGGGGCGAGGGTATCCATCTCTGGAAGCATCCATCCCTGGAGCCGGACAGGTTGTTGCCCGGCCATCACTCGGTCGTCGACGGCCTCGCCTTCAGCCGCGATGGCAAGGTACTCGCCTCCGCCGCATGGGACCGATCGATCTTGCTCTGGGATGTCGCCGACGCGGCGAAGGTCGGACCCATCGAGGGCCCGATCCTGGGTCATTCCGATTTCATCGTGGACCTCGCCTTCAGCCCGAAGGGCTACCGACTGGCCACCGCGAGCTGGGACGCCACGGCGCGCCTCTGGGACGCCCACCCTGGCCGACGTCGCGGGCAAGCGATCGAGTTCTCCGATCGGGCGATCGAGCGATTGGGCGGGCGGGCGATTCGCCATCTGGCCATCGCTCGGGACGGCCCCACGATGGCATTCGTCCTGGATAAGGGAGGCGTCGTGGTCAAGGAGGGGCAAGAGGTCTTACCCGTACCCGATGCACGGACGGATGGGATCAATCGCGTCTCGTTCAATCCCGATGCGACGACCCTCGCCGTGCCCGCGGAGGGGGGCGGCTTGCTGCTCTGGGACGTCGAGAAGAAACGCGCCGAGACGGCGTCGATCGGACTCGAGGACCCCTCGGGAAAGTCCGCGAAGCTCCGGAGCGCCGTCTTCAGCCCCGCCGGCGGGCGGATCGCCACGGTCGACAATGCGGGCGTGGTCCGGATCCTCGACCTCTCGGGCAAGATGCCCGCCTTGACGCTCCCCAAGGGTCGCATTCGCTCCCTCGCCTTCGACGGGGACGGGCGTCGCATCGTGACCGGGGCCGACGATGGCGCGGTCGCGGCCTGGGATGTCGCGACCGAGTCCCGGCCGATCGGTCCCCCGGCCCAAACAAGACACCAGGGGTGGATCTGGAGCGTGGCCTTCCACGACGACCGCCGGACCATCGCCACCGGCGGCTCCGACGGCATCCGGATCTGGTCGCTGGCCGACGGCGGTCCGCTCCGGCACGTGGCCTGGCTCAGGCGAGATCGCGAGGCGGTCCGGAGCGTCGCGTTCCGCCCGGGCAAGGGCACCCAGTGGCTGGTGTCCGGCGGCGAGAGCGGGCTGGTCTCCGTCTGGGCGAACTCCGACGGCGGATGGCAGCCGATCGGGCCGCCCTTGCAAGGCCACAATCACGAGTCGTGGTATGGCCCCGTTTCCCCGCCGGCTGCGGCTCCGCGGATCGCTTCGCCCACCGGGCCGATACGACGCGCCTCGATGGCCGCGCCTGCGCCTCCGCCCCGATACATCGCGACGGCCCCAGCCAACCTGCCCAGGAACTGGATCTGGTGCGTCGCGTTCAGTCCTGATGGCAACACCGTGTATTCCGCCGGTGACCGGGCCATCATCCTCGGCCGCGATGCCGCCCCGGAGACCTGGTTCGATCGCGCCTACGAGCTGGCGGGCCGGCAGTTCAGCGTGGACGAGCGCCTGAGTTACGGCATCCTCCCGAAACCGACCCCTTGATCGGACGCGACCGGATCTCGCGCGAGCCAGGGCCGCAGGGCCCGGAAAGGTGGGCGACGATGAGATTGTCCGATCCCCGATCGATGATCGCTCCGGTGGCCCTGGCCGTACTCTCGACCGCCTGGGCACCGCCCGGACTCGCCGGACCGGCGACCTATGATCCCGCGACGCGCGCCTTTCGACTCAGCTATACTTTCGCGGGGGGTTCCAGTTTCGGCTCTCTCGACGGCGCCGTCCCCTGGAAGAACACCACGGAGGAGGAGGCGCGCGTACGCTCGCTGGTCGCGGATGCCAGCCCCATCCTGTCCGAGGTCACCGACCAGCGAGGGATCGGCGAGTTCAACTACGTGGATACCCTCGAGAAGGCCGACATCGTCTTCGTGATGACCGGCAATCCCTCCAGCCCCGGATGGTCGACCATGCGATCGACGGACGGGAGGCCGGGCCATCTCGTCATCTACTACAAGACGATCTTCGACACGACCCGCCAGGACGCCGCCTTTTCCGTGGTCCATCTCCTCGGACATTACCTTTTCGGCCTCGCGGATGAGTATAACTACGCCAATTTCCCCCTCGGCTGCCCGACCACCCCGGGTCCCGGCTGCATCATGGACAACTATCGTCCCGGCATGCGGGGCTGGTCCGGCCGCTATTGCGACGACTCGAACCATAACCGACAGCCGACGCAAGAAAAGTCCTGCCAGGCCCTGGTCGACCAGTTCTTCAAGGAGCACGGCGACCCGCCCAAGGTCGTGGACCACGAAGCCGAGGCCTTCCGCAAGGTCAAGCAACAGGCGAACAGCCTGATGCTGAAATATGCCCGGTCGGCGATCCAGGGCAACTCGGGCCGACACGCCCTGCCGGCCGACCCGATGACCGAGTCCGTGGTTCGGCCCGGTCGGCACACCGATCGGGCCGAGCTTCGGGCCAGGGCCGAGGAGATTCTCAGGCAACTCATCGGCGAGCCCAAGGACGCCCGGTCGAAGGAGAAGTTCGAATTCCGCGTCACGGAGCTCGTCGACTCGGCCTCCGCCAGGCTTGTCATCGAGCGGGCCGGCGGGATCGCTCCCTGGATCGAGGAGCGCCTCCTCAACAAGGCCGCCGAGCTGGCCGCCCAGTATCCGGAGGGGCAACTCGAGCTATCCACGCGGCTGACGATCATCCGAAAAAAGTTGCTCGAGCTCGCGATCGGTTCGCTGGGACAAACCCCGGCGACGGAGGCGCGGCAGCTCATCGACAATATCGCCGTCGATGCTGTCCGGAATTCGAAACACGAATGACCGGGCTCGCAATCAATGGGCGGGCGCCGTGGATGGTCGGTCCATACCGGCCGACGACCGCGACGGTCGTTCACTCCCGCCCGTTCGGCTCGACGATGACCTTGTAGAACCCCGGTCGTCGGTCGGCGATCCGGTTGATCTCGTGCCGGCCGGGGACCCGGACCAGGTGCTTCCGACGCGCCCGGGCCGGATCGATCTCGGCCGACAGGATCTCCTCGCCGTCGCCGCCCGCACGGGCCAGAACCTTGCCGCCGGGGTCGACGATCGAGCTCGTGCCGATGAACCGGAACCCGCTCTCCTCGCCCACGCGGTTCACCGCCATCGCGTAGACGTTGTTCTCCATCGCCCGCGTCGGGATCATGTGCTCGGCGGCGCATTCCGAGTGCGTCGGCCAGTTCGTGGGCAAGACCAGGAGGTCGGCGCCCAGCAAGGTGAGGACGCGGGCCGACTCGGGGAACGAGCCGTCGTAGCAGATATGCATCCCGACCCGGACGCCCCCTGCGTCGTGGACGGCGAAGTCCCGGTCGCCGGGGTCCACGAACATGTCGATCCCCAGGTAGGGCAGGTGGACCTTGCGATAGGACCCGACCACGCCCTCGGGACCGGTCAGGACGCAGGCGTTGAACAATCGCGAGCCGTCGCGTTCCAGCAGGCCGAACACGCAGTAACACCGGTATCGCTCGCAGGCCGAGACGACCCGGCCCACTTCCTCGCCGTCGATCGGGACGGCATGGGCCATCCCCTCGTCGCGGCTGGAGAACCCGTAACCCGACAGGGCACACTCCGGGAAGACGACCAGGTGCGACCCGGCACCGGCGGCCTCACCCAGCCGCCCCAGGATGCGTTCGAGGTTCTCGCCGAGCCGGCCCAGCTTCGGCTCCATCTGCACGGCGGCGACGCGGTACGTCGGCTCGGATGTCGTGGTCGGCATGTCGGTTGAACTCGTCTCCAGGTGAGGTCGGGGAATTGCACGCATCCCCGCAAGGGAATAGAAGGCACCGATCCCCGAAGAAGATCACCCCTACGGTACCCACGGGGGGTGATCCCCTTCGAAGGGGGTGATCCCCTATGGAGGCAACGGCCTCCCGACAGGGCGAGCATCTCCCGAAAAAAGAGAGTATTACTATTATTATTATATATATAATATATATATAATATTATTAAGGGAAAGGCATGACGACACCGACCGACCGGTTTGCCCATAGAAGATCACCCGGGTCCATAGGGGATCACCCCTGGGAGTGCCCTAGGGGTGATCTTCTACGGTGCCGAGGCCCACTGACGGCTCACCCGAGCTTGACGGTGACGGTCTTGAGCTCGGTGTAGTGCTCGATGGCGGCCTCGCCGTTCTCGCGGCCCTGACCGGACATCTTGAAGCCGCCGAACGGGGTACTGCTATCGACGACGTGATAGCAGTTGACCCAGACGGTGCCCGCCTTGACCTTCCTGGCGAAGATGTGGGCCTTGTCGATGTCCTTGGTCCAGATGGCGGCGGCCAGGCCGTACTGAGTCCTGTTGGCCCGCTCGATGACCTCGTCCACGCCCGTGAACGGCAGTACGCTGACGACCGGGCCGAAGATCTCGTCGCGGGCGATCGCCATGTCGTCCTTGACGTTGTCGAAGATGGTCGGCTGGACGAAGAAGCCCTTGGAGCCGACCCGCTCGCCGCCGGTCATCAATCGGGCGCCTTCCTTCTCGCCCAGCTCGACGTAGTGGAGGATCTTGTCGAGCTGCTCCTGGGAGACCTGGGGGCCTTGCTCGGTCTTAGGGTTGAGCGGGTCGCCGACGATCCGGCCCTTGGCCTTCTCGGCCAGCCGCTCGACGAACTCGTGGTGGATCTTGGACTCGACGAACAGCCGGCTGCCGGCGGTGCAGCACTGGCCGCCGTGGAAGTAGATGGCGTGGAAGGCGCCGGCGACGGCCGATTCGAGGTCGGCGTCGGCGAAGATGACGTTCGGGCTCTTGCCGCCCAGCTCGAAGGTGGTGCGCTTGAGGGTATCGGCGGCGGCCTTCTGGATGATCTTGGCGGTGTCCACGTGCCCGGTGAAGGCGATCTTATCGACGTCCGGGTGGGCGACGATCGCCGCGCCGGTGGTCTCGCCCATGCCGTTGAGCACGTTGACCACCCCGGCCGGGAAACCGGCCTCGCAGGCCAGATCGGCGACGCGCAGGGCGGTCAGCGGCGTCTGCTCGGCCGGCTTGAGCACGATCGTGTTGCCGCAGGCCAGCGCCGGGCCCCACTTCCACGCCATCATCAGCAGCGGGAAGTTCCAGGGGATGATCTGGCCGACCACGCCGACCGGCTGCCGCAAGGTATACGACAGGAAGTTGCCGCGCACCGGGATCGTCCGGCCTTCGACCTTGTCCGCCCAGCCGGCGTAATACCGCAGGGTGTTGCAGACGCCCTCCACGTCCCCCTTGGAGTCGTTGATCGTCTTGCCGCAGTTGAGCGATTCGAGCGAGGCCAGCTCGGCGGCGTTCTGCTCGATCAGGTCGGCCAGCTTGAAGAGGAGCTTGCCCCGATCGGCGGCGTCCATGGTGCTCCACGGGCCGGATTCCAGGGCCGTGCGCGCCGACTTGACGGCCTTGTCGACATCGGCCGGACCGGCCGCTGCCACCTTCGCGATCGCCTCGCCCGTCGCCGGGTTGTACGTCTCGAACTCGCCGCCATCGACCGGGTCCACCCACTCGTTGTTGATGAACAGCTTCGTCAACTGGACCTTGGGCTTGGTCGCCGGGGCTTTCGCCGTCGTTGTCGCCATGTTGGTCGCTCCTGGATGTTTGCTTGATGGTGGCTCGGAACCCCTCAGGGAATAGACGAATCGTCGTCAGCCGGGCGGGCGATGTCAACCCCCGGGAGGCCGGAGTCGATCGCCCGGCATGCGGATCGGGCCGGCGAACTGGCCGCTTGCTCCGGGCGCTCTCGGGTCCCAAAATGGGCGCCATGACGGCAATCTCTCGACCGAACTGGCCCGCCCCCATCCGAGGATCGAACTCAATGTGTTTCCGACCCGTTGGCGTGATCCTGGTTTGCCTTCTCACCGCGATAACGGCCCACGGCCGCGTGGAGGCCGGCGAGCTGCGGATCGAACGTGTCTTCGGCCCCGAGGTCCCGACCGGCCCGTACAAACATCCGGCCTGCATGACCGAGCTGAGCAACGGCGACCTTGATCTCGTCTATTACGGCGGCAAGGGCGAATACGCCGTGGATACCGCGGTCTTCGGCTCGCGGTTGAAGAAGGGGACCACGCAATGGACGTCGCCCGTGCCCATCGCACACGACCCGTTCCGGTCGGTCGGCAACGGGGTGATCTGGGAGGCGCCGGATGGACTCGTCTGGCTGTTCTACGTGGTCCGGTACGGGGAGACGTGGTCGACCTCGCGCATCCAGTTCAAGGTCTCGCGCGACCGGGCCGAGACGTGGTCCGACGCCTCGGTCCTCTCGCAGGATGAAGGGGACATGGTCCGCGGCCGGCCGATCGTGCTCAAGGACGGCGGCTACTTGCTGCCGATCTATCACGAGACCGGCAACGACCCCGAGCTGGTGGGTCCGGATAGCACCTCGCTGTTCATGAAGTTCGACCCGTCGAAGCGGACCTGGACCAAGATGGGGGCGATCCGCTCGCCCCGAGGGAACATCCAGCCGGCCGTGGCGCAGCTCGACGACGGCCGATTGATCGCCTATTGCCGTCGTGGCGGCGACTACGACCCGAAGACCGTCGGCTACATCGTCCGCTCGGAGTCGAGCGACGGCGGCCGGACCTGGGCCGAGGGGAAGGATTCGCCGTTCCCGAACCCGAACGCCGCCGTCGATTTCATCAAGCTGCGCAGCGGCCGGCTCCTGCTCATCTTCAACGACAGCATGAACCGGCGGACCCCGCTCACCGCCGCGCTCTCGTCCGACCAGGACCGGACCTGGCCGATCCGCCGGAACGTCGTCGAGGGGAACAATGACTACGGCTACCCGACGGTCTTCCAGGCCCGCGACGGCCTCATCCACCTCGTGTTCACGTCCGATCGCCGGAGCGTGGTCAACCACGCGGTGTTCGATGAGGACTGGGTCATTCACGGTGCGATCGCGCCGGCGAAGCCGTAGAGGCCCGGTCTGACGCCCTATCCCAGCCCGCCCGAACGCCACCATCTCCATCGGAAGACCAGATAGGTCAGAGAGTAGAGGAACAGGCAAAGTGGCGGGTACAGGACCAGGAAGATGGCCCAGACCGGCCAGTTGATCCCGGGCGCGATCGGGACCAGGATCGATTCGTGCGCAGGCGTCGTTCCGGTCAGCCAGGCCTCGTTTCGGGTCGCCTGCATCGGGACGCTGAGCGCCGCCGAGAACGGACTGGTGACCGTCAAGGCGGCCAACTGTTCTTTCGTGACCGTGGAGATCCCCTGGAGATACCACGCCAGCCCCATCGGCATCACGAAGAGGGCCAGCAGGGTCAAATAGGTCAGGACCATGGCCACGGAGGTCCGACGGGCCAGCGACGAGCACAACAGGCCAATCGTCGAGGTCGCCAGGCACGTGGTGGCGATGATCAGGAGGTAGACGATCAGCGTCCAGAAGTTGCCGCGCAGCTCCGGGAGCAAGACGTAAGCCAGCAGGATCTGCTCGGTCAGGAGGAAGGTCAGGACGGTCGAGACCCGCAGGGCCGCCATCAGCTTGGCGAACACGATCTTGCCGGGGCGGAGCAAGGTCGTCAGCAGCAAGCTCAAGGTCTGCCGCTCCCGCTCCTGCGTGATGCTCCCCGAGGAGAACACCGGGCCGACCAGCAGGTTGAAGGTCAGCACATAGGCGACGTAATAGGCCGCCAGGTCCGAGCGGAGGAAGAGCAAGGCCGCCATCAGGGGGATCGACAGCAGCATGCTCACCTGGATCACCACCCGCAACATCAGCGTGCCCTGACTGAAGATCTCGCTCCGCAGTTCCTTGTCGAGGACGGGATTGGTCCCGTCGGGCATGAGGTCGTGGCGCTTCGCCGGGGCGAACAGCTTGTCGGGGAACAGGTCGCGATCGATGACCACCCCGATCGCGTACTTCATCTCCTCCTCCTCGTCGATGACATCCTTGCCCTCGCTGCCGACGTCGGGCGGGCGGAGCAGGCGGCCGTTGATCAGGATGCCCAGCACGGTCCAGGTCGCCATGCACCAGGGGGGGAGCACCGCGATCGAGACGAAGTCGCGCGCCTGGACATTATCGGTGCGCGTGAGGACCACGCAGGCGACGGCCAGCGGGAGGATCACCAGGTAGCTGACGACCAGCGCCGAGCTGGTGCGGCGGAAGAAGCTCGAGCAGGCGATGCTCAGGAGCCCGAACGTCCCCGCCGCCAGGATCAAGACCAGGTAGCTTCGGCTGATCTCCGAGAGGAGCAGGCCGCCCAGCAGGTAGCAGAGGATCATCAGCGGCAGGCTGGAGACGATCAGGATCACCAGGTAGCTGAGCGAGCTGAGTAGCTTTCCCACCAGGATCGTGCCGGGGCGCAGGGGGCTGGCCAGGAGCAGTTCGTACGTCTTCCGTTCCTTCTCCCCGGTGATACTCCCCGCGGCGAATGTCGGCGCCATCAGCGCTACCAGGAAGAACTGCCCGAGGAAGAAGATGTCGAAGAGCCGACGCGCTACGCCCGGGCTGACCTGATGCCCTCCTTGCTCGCCCGTCGGCCAGTAGAAGTACACCAGCGCCCCCAGGGCGCAGACGTACATCATCTGGAGGATGAACGCGCGCGGCGACCGCAGGGTCACCAGGAGCTCGCGCGTCAGCACCGGATTGTCGCGGAATAGCATGGTCGGTTTCTCGCCGCATCTGAGCCGGGAAAAGGTGGGACTCTCGGTGGGTTCCGCCCACCGCGACGATTAGCTGACGATCCCCTTGGTGATCATCATGAAGACGTCTTCGAGCGAGAGCGGCTCCTCGGCGAAGGAATGGACGACGACCCCGGACTGGATGAGCCGATCGAGCACCCGGGCCATGTCGGGGTCCTGTCCTTCGAACTCGGCGCTGAGCGTGTGATCGTAGGTCTCGACGAGGCGGATCGAGGTGTCCTGGCGGAGGATCTCGGCCGCCTTGTCGGTCGACTCGTCCAGGACCCGGACCTTGAGGACCCGGTGCGACCGGATCTGCTGCTGGATGTCGCGGATGCTGCCGGCGGCCAGCATTTTGCCCCGCTCGATGATCCCGATCGACGTGCAGAAGTCGGCCAGCTCCGAGAGGATGTGGCTGGAGATCAGGATTGTCTTGCCCATCCTCCGCAACTCACCCAGCAGTGCCTTCATCTCAAGGCGGGCCCGGGGGTCGAGGCCCGAGGCTGGCTCGTCGAGGATCAGCACGGGCGGGTCATGAACCAGCGTCTTGGCCAGGCAGAGCCGTTGCTTCATTCCCTTGGAGAGACCGTTGACGTAATCGTCTTTCTTGTGAGTCAGGTCGAGCAATTCGAGCACTTCGCCGATGATCTTCTTGCGGGCGGTCCGGGGTATCTCGTAGGCAACGGCGAAGAAATCGAGGAACTC
>JBKQHM010000308.1:0-17478 GCA_052148775.1 Isosphaeraceae bacterium
GGGGGGGTTACAGACGAGGGCCAATTAGTTAAATTAGCGACTAAGCGGGATTGGTGTCGTCTCAGCATGCGGAGGAGAACGATGATCGAGCTCGATTATTGGGACGAGCGGCGCGGGAAGACGATCGCGCGGGTCTCGGTGCGCGATCCGGCGACGATTCCCGTCGCCGCGGATACAGTTTACATCCCGGATGCCGAACAGGCGGGAATCTATCTCCATCTCAAGGTGACCTCACGCCACTTCTACTACAGTCAAGAGGGAACCGTGGTCACGATCCGGCTTCAATGCGAGGTCTTGCAGTAATCGAGCGGGCGGACCTCAACCATCTCGAGTCGCGTCCTCGCGGATAGCGGGTTCCCGCTTCGTTCAGAGCTGTGGTTTCCCCGGCTTCACGTCGCGACGGTGTGCCGCGATCTCTTCGCGGAGCTGGCGGACGACCTCGGGGTGCTGTCCGGCCACGTTGATCCGCTCGGACGGGTCGACGGTCAGGTGGAAGAGCAGGGGCGGGTCGTGGGCCTCCGGCTTCCGCTGATCGGCGGGGTCGACCGTCTTGACGTGGAGCTTCCACGGTCCTCGTCGCACGGCCGTCAGCTCGGAGTCGAGATAGTAGAAGACGCGATCGCGAGGGCTGGGGCCCGTGCCGCGGAGCACCGAGACGAGTGAGACACCGTCGATTGGTCGGTCATCGGGAACCCTGGCACCGGCCAGGTCCAGGCCGGTCGCAAACCAGTCCATCTCCGTAGCCAGGTCCTGGGCGACGCGTCCCGGGGCGATCGTGCCGGGCCACCAGGCCAGGCAGGGGACGCGCATGCCGCCTTCCCAGGTCGAGCCCTTCCCCTCGCGGAGCAGCCCGGCCGAGCCACCGCGCTCCTTCATGACCAGCCAGGGGCCGTTGTCGCTGGTGAAGACCACCAGGGTCGACTCGGCCAGGCCCCGGTCGCGGATCGCCGCGACGATCTGGCCGACGCTCCAATCGAGCTCCTCGACGACGTCGCCGTACAGCCCGCGCGGGCTCTTGCCGCGGAACGCCTTGCCGGCGTGCAGGGGGATGTGCGGGAACGTGTAGGGCACGTAGAGGAAGAACGGGCGGCCCTGCCGCGCCCCGGCGGACCGATCGCGGATGAACCGCAGCGCCTCGCGGGTGTAGCGCAGGGTGAGCGTGTCCTGGACGGCCGGCTGCTCGACGATCGACTCGTCGCGCATCAGGGGGATCGGCGGATACTTCGACTTCTGGCTGTCCATGTCGTTGCTGTAGGGGATGCCGAAGTAATGGTCGAAGCCGTGGCGGGTGGGCAGGTATTGCGGCAGGTGGCCCAGGTGCCACTTGCCGATGCACATCGTCGCGTAACCCCGGGCCTTGAGCGCCTGGGCGAGGGTGATCTCCGCGTCGGAGACGCCGCCGGTCGAGTTGGGGAAGAGCACGCGGTTCAAGCCGCTGCGGATCGGCAGCCGTCCGGTCAGGAGCGCCGCCCGGCTGGGCGTGCAGACCGGCATCGCGTAATACTGGGTGAATTTCAGGCCCTCGGCGGCCATCCGGTCGAGGTTCGGGGTGCGGATCGTCGGGTGGCCGTAGCAGCCGAGGTCCCCGTAGCCCAGGTCGTCGGCGAACAGGATGACCAGGTTCGGGGCGCGGGTGTCCGCCGATCGGGCCGAGATCGGAGCCGCGGCCCACGCCGCCAGGAATGTCAGGACGCCGATGCGCATGGTCAATTCGCTCCCAACTCCACGAGGCTACACTCGGGCTGGACGGCATCGAGGTTAATCCCGAGGCACTCCGCGATCCGGATCGCATGGCGATCGATGTCGACGCAGCTCAGCACGCCCGCCCAGAACTGACAGAAGGTCCGCATGATCGGGCTGTAGGACTCGGCCATGGCTCATACCCCGAAACGTCCAATCGACCATCGACGTGAGTGATTATATCCCGTCGCCAATGGCGATGACGAGCACCTCGACCGGGATTGCGGGCACCCGCGACGCGGCGATCCGATTCCCGATCAGGGCTTTGCTCTTGCGCCGATTTTTGTGAGGATAGAGGTCGTTTCGCGTCCCGGGTTCGGTCGGGGTTCCATCCAAGCACGACCATTCGACACGAGAGGTCCTCCGAATGCTCTTTTCTTATATCGGCCCCGAGACCATGATGCCGGTGGCCTCGATCATCGCCGCGGTCGCGGGCGTCTTCATGATGTTCGGTCGCAGTGTCACGGGGTTCTGCCGCCGCATGGTCCGCAGCGTCTTCCCGGGTGCCCCGCGGAAGACGGTGTCCCGCGAATCCGATGGCGTGGCGACCAGAGTCTCGCAAACGGCCGGGGAATCGAGTCCGGAGAAGCCGGAGGCCGCGTCCGAGATTTGACCGCGGAGGGCCCGGGTTTCAGAGGTCCCCGGGTTTCACCCGGGGCTGAGTTCCTGCGACCTTTCAGGCCGCATTGGCAGGGCCCGGTTCTCTCGGCCCAGCGGGCCGGCGGAGTGAAGCCCAGAGTGAAACCCTGAGAGGCCGGTTGCCCCAACCCTGCAGATCCGTGACGATCGGGGGTTTTCGGATAACGAGCGAGGACGGAGCCATCAAAAAAGTCATTGTCATCGGCCTGGATGGTCTGGACCCGAAGATTGTCTCAGGGCTGCTCGAGGCGGGCCAACTGCCGAACCTGGCCCGGTTGAAGGGGCAGGGGGGCTTCGCCCGCGTCGCCACGACCCGCCCCGCGCAAACTCCGGTGGCCTGGTCAACGTTCGCGACCGGGACCAACCCGGGCGGCCATGGGATCTTCGACTTCCTCCGGCGCAATCCCAGGACCTACTTGCCCGACCTGGCCCTCAACCGATACGAGCAGAAGAACGCCTTCCTGCCGCCGAAGGCCGTGAACCTGAGGCGCGGAACACCGATCTGGGAGCTGCTCAAGGCCGCGGGCCGCGGCGCGACCGTGCTGCGGTGCCCCTGCACGTATCCGCCCGACCCGATCCGGGGCCAGATGCTCTCGGGCATGGGCGTCCCCGACCTCCGCGGCGGGCTGGGGACCACCACGTTCTACACCACCGACGCCACGGCCAGGCCCCGCGAGAGCGAGAACGTCCTGCATCCCCAGCCGGTCGCCGGCGCCGACGGCGCGTTCTCCACCCACCTGATCGGCCCCCGCAATCCCAAGACGGGCGCCGACCTCCGCGTCGATCTCGCCATCCGGGTCGATCGGGCGGGGCGTCGCATCGTCATCCGGTCCGACGGCACGCCCAAAGAACTGGAGGTCCGCCAGGGAGCCTGGAGCGACTGGCTACGGGTCAAGTTCAAGCTGGGGATGCTCCAATCGGTCCGAGGGATGGTGCGGTTCCACCTGATCGCCTGCGAGCCGGAGCTGGTCCTCTACGCCTCGCCGATCAACTTCGATCCCGACGCGCCCTTCTTCCCGATCTGCGAGCCGTTCGAGTACGCCAGCGACCTCGCCCGCGACATCGGCCTGTTCTACACGACCGGGATGGTCGAGGACCACACGGGGTTGAACAACGAGCGGATCTCCGAGGCCGCGTTCTTGGACCAGTGCGCAATCGCCTGGCGCGAGCGCGAGGCCATGATGCTCCACGCGCTGGAGTCGTTCGACGACGGGCTGTTCTACGTCCTGTTCGACACGCCCGACCGGATTCAGCACCTGTTCTGGCGGTTCCGCGAGCCGGACCACCCGGCCAACCGAGGCGTCCCGCCCGATCCGGCCTTCATCTCGACGATCGACGACGCCTACCGGCGTTGCGACGCGATCGTCGGCCGGGCGCTGGAGTACGTCGACGACCAGACGCTCCTGATCGCGATGTCCGATCACGGATTCAACAGCTTCCGGCGCGGCGTGCATCTGAACGCCTGGCTGCATGAGAACGGGTTACTGAAGCTCAAGGACGGCATCAAGCCGGGCGAGGCCGCCGGCGACCTGCTCCGTCAGGTGGACTGGAGCCAGACACAGGCTTACGCCGTGGGGCTCAGCGGGCTGTACTTGAATCTCGAGGGCCGGGAGGAGCAGGGGATCGTCGCTCCCGAGGACGCCGAGTCCCTCAAGACCCGGATCGCCGAGGGCCTGGTCGGCATGATGGATTTGGAGCATGGCGACAGGGAGCCGATCCGGCGCGTGCTGACTCGCGAGGACGCCTATCGCGGTCCGTTCGTGGGCGAGGCGCCCGACCTCGTCGTCGACTACGCCGAGGGCTACCGCGTCTCCTGGTCCACGTCGATGGGAGGCGTCGCGGAGGATTTCTACGAGGACAACGTCAAGAAGTGGAGCGGCGATCATATTATCGATCCGGAGCGGGTCCCCGGTATCTTGTTCATGAACCGGCCGTTCCGGGAAGACGGGGCGCGACTGACGGACCTGGCGCCGACGATCCTGGCCGCACTGGGCGTCCCCAAGGGTCCGGCCATGGAGGGAGAATCACTCGTATCATGAAAATCCTCGTTTTGGGGCTTGACTGTGCCGCGCCGGAATTGCTCCTCGGCTACGAGGACCTGCCGAACGTCCGGCGCCTGATGGAAGTGGGATGCTACGGACGGCTCGAGAGCGTGATCCCGCCGATCACGGTCCCCGCCTGGATGTGCCTGGCGACCAGCCAGGACCCCGGCTCGCTCGGCGTCTACGGGTTCCGCAACCGGACCGACCACTCCTACTCCGGCCTGGGAATCGCCTCGTCGCGATCGATCACCGAGCCCGCCATCTGGGACCACATCGCGCGCGAGGGGAAGCGGTCGATCATCGTCGGCGTCCCCCCGGGATACCCCCCGCGCCGGATCAACGGCCTGTCCGTGAGCTGCTTCCTGACTCCGGACACCGACAAGAACGTCTTCACCCATCCTCCCGAGCTCTCGGACGAGATCCGGAAGCTCGTGGGCCATTACCCGGTCGATGCCCACGGCTTCCGCACCGAGGACAAGGCCTGGCTCCGCGACGCGATCTTCGCCATGAGCCGGACCCAGTTCCAGGTCGTGCGCCACCTGATCCAGACCAAGGAGTGGGACTATTTCCAGTTCGTCGACATCGGGCTGGACCGGATCCACCACGGGTTCTGGAAGTATCACGACCCCCAGCACGTCCTGCACGAGCCGGACTCCCCCTTCAAAGAGACCGTCCACGATTATTACCGACACCTGGACGTCGAGATCGGCAAGGTGCTGGAGCTGCTCTCCGACGACACGATCGTCCTGCTGGTCTCGGACCACGGGGCGCAGCGCCTCGATGGCGGCTTCTGCGTCAACGAGTGGCTGGTGCGCGAGGGCCTGCTGGTCCTCAAGAGCTACCCCAAGGAGGTCACGCCGTTCGGCAAGCTGGACGTCGACTGGGAGAAGACCAGGGTCTGGAGCGAGGGGGGCTACTATGCCCGCGTGTTTTTCAACGTGAAGGGACGCGAGCCACAGGGGACGATCGAGCCGTCGCAATACGAATCGTTCCGCGACGAGATCAAGGCGAAGTTCGAAGCGACGGTCGACCGCGAGGGGAAGCCGATGGGCACCCTCGTGTTCAAGCCCGAGCAGATCTATCATCGGGTCCAGAACGTGGCACCCGACCTGATCGTCCATTTTGGTGCGCTGTACTGGCGATCGATCGGCGGCGTCGGCTATCCGACGATCCACGTGCTGGAGAACGACACCGGCCCCGACGACTGCAACCACGCCCAGTTCGGCGCGTTCGTCCTGGCGGCGCCGGAGAGCCCACTGCACGGCGAGGTGGTCGGCGCGCGGCTGCTCGACATCGCGCCGACCCTGATGGACCTGGCCGGCTACGAGATCCCCGGCGTCATGCAAGGCCGGTCCCTGGCCGCCGGGGTCGATCCGGCGTCTCCGGGCGAGGCCGGCTACGCACCCGACGACGAGACCATCATCCGCGACCGGCTCAGCGGGCTGGGCTATATCGGCTGACATTGGTCATTGGTCATTGGTCATTGGTCATTGGTCATTGGTCAGTGGTCATTGGTCATTGGTCATTGGTCATTGGCGGGCCTGTCTCGCCCGGGGTCTGTGTCCCCGGGCTCCTCACCCCGGCCTCGCAGAGGCCGGCTACAGAAGCAGGAGAGGTGCAAAGCTCGCTTTGGTTGAGTCGGATTTTCAAGCAGTCCCTTGAAAATCGACCTTTTACCGAGTAACCTCTTACCAGGTTCTCGATTCGTCACCCCTTCACCGGCTCCATTCGCAATGACCTCTACGTCCCGCACGTGCCCGAAGCGCTGGGTCGCCGGAGCATTCTGTATGCTCCTGGTGATCGGAAGCGTCGCGCCTTCGCAGGCCCGGGCGGGTTGCGGTCACGACGTCACTTCGAACCTGATCCGATCGGTGGAAGAATCGCTCTTCGACCTGGATGTGCTGAAGTCTTCCGCGACGGATCGGGCCAACCCGGCACCGGCCGTCCCGCGTCGGGATCTGCCCTGTTCCGGCCCGGGCTGCTCGAAGGGTCGGAACCTGCCCCAGGCCCCCGCGACGTCGATCCCGGTGCGGATCAGTGATCCCTGCTGCTGCATGACTTTCGCCACCGGCGGAGACGGCCCCGACGCGGCCGAGAAGCTCGCCGACCTCCCCATCGCCCATCCCCGGCACAACTCATCCCCTCTCGAACGCCCGCCACGCCATCCCCGATCGCACACCCTTTCCTGATCGCTCCGTCGTAGCCGATTGTCTCTGATCGATCTGCTCTTGCGCCGTTGCGCGTGCACGCCATTGCGTTTTCGCGGGTGGTCGTGCGCCCGACCGTCGCGGGCCCGAGATCGTCCGTCAATCGACGGCCCGATCCTCGCGATCGAATGTGGTACGCAGCCGCGCCGCGCCCGTTGATTCCGGGTTCGTCGATGGCCCGAGGTCTCGCGTACGAGCCCATTTCCGTGCTTGTCGCGCGTGGTCTGTCCGCGCTCGCGGTGCGCCTCTCGCCGACCCCGAAGGATGGCCAGACATGAGTGAAATCCACGATTTCTCGAAACAATTGCTCGCCGATTTCTTCGCCGCACGGCTCCGGGCGGTGCGGATCGAGAAGGACCGAGTCCGGCGGGCTGGCGAGGATCGGGGCGTCGAGGCCCCGGCCCACGCTGAGGGACGTCCGACGAACAGACCAATACTTCCCGTTCATTCATTGGATTCATCGAGGAGATTCGACCCATGAAGCGACAACGAACCGGTTTCACGCTGATCGAGTTGTTGGTGGTGATCGCGATCATCGCGGTCCTGATCGCGCTGCTGTTGCCCGCCGTGCAATCGGCCCGGGAGGCGGCGCGTCGGGCGCAATGCGTCAATAACCTGAAGCAGATGGTCCTGGCGACGCACAACTACATCGATTCCACCAATGCCTTGCCGCTGGGGCGTACCTTGCAGGCGGGGACGTATCGTCCGTTCTCGCAGCAGGCGCGGATCCTGGGTTACATGGAGCAGGGCAATGCCTTCAGCTCCCTGAACTTCAGCCTGAGCAGCTACGACCCGTCGAACGCCACTGCGGCGTCGATCTCGATCAACAGCTTCCTGTGCCCGAGCGACGCCGCGATGCTGATCCCCCCGGGACAGATCCTCGCCGGTTTCAACGTCGGCGGCCTGAATTACCGGGCCAACGAGGGGACGAGCGTTGCCATGTGGTACGGAGCCGACGACACGACCAACGTCAACAACGGCATCGTCGCGCCGCCCAACGGCTTGTTCTCCAGCGACCAGCTCATCACGCTGGCCAGCATCACCGACGGGATGAGCAACACGGCGGCCTTCAGCGAGCACGTCATCGGCGACTTCAGCAACGCGATTGTCACGGATTTCAGCGACACCTTCGAGCCGGGGACCCACCCGCTGACCTCCGATGATGCTTACGCGATGTGCCTGGCGACCAACATCAACAACCTGAGCACCCAGGGATACTCCAACGTCGGCGCGCCTTGGACGTACGGCTATCACTCCACGACGAGCTACTGGCACTCGGGTCCGCCGAACTCGCGTTCGTGCATGTTCCCGCCGTCGCGGATCGCGACGACCGCCAACAGCCGGCACCCCGGCGGTGTGAATGTGGGCCTGGCCGACGGCTCGGTGCGGTTCGTCAAGACCACGGTCAATATCCAGGCATGGCGCGCGCTGGGGACCCGCAACCTCGGCGAGGTCATCAGCTCCGACGCCTACTGACGGCCGCGGGCAGTCGCTCACAAACCCAGGTAACAGGGGAACATGACCATGTGCTGGATGGTACGCGCGCTCCGAGCCTGCGGCATCGCGGGTGCACTCCTGATATCCGCCGGCTGCGGGCTGGGTGGCGGCGGCCATCCCGCCGAGCCCGAGCAGGCCCGGGAGGCACTCCGCACCATGCTCGACGCCTGGAAGGCGGGTGAGAAGCCGGAAAACCTCGAACGACGCACGCCCCCGATCCACGTCAAGGACGGGGACTGGAACGGCGGGCTCCTCCTCGTGGGCTACCAGGCCGACGCAGAGGGCAAGCTCGTCGGCTACGACCTGAATTACAGCGTCGTCCTGGAACTGAAGGGCCCCAAGGGGAAGCCCATCAAGAAGGACGTCATCTACACCATCACGACACGCCCGGAACTGCTGGTCGCCCGACAAGAGGGCTGAGGAGCTACCACCTTGGCATCGGTTCGGCGCGGGTCTCCTGACCCCGCCGTCTGCCGCTCGTCCTGGAGACCTTCGGTCGGCCGAGTGGCAAGGTCGGGAGACCTTGCCACAACTTTGAAAGCTGTCTCGGCACCCATCACCCTGTCCACCCAGTAAGGTGGGTGAAATCCACCAATGAATTACGCAAATATCTGTGGCTTTCACCCACTCTACCAATACGCACACCACATTCGGAGACCGATCCATGAGATTCAGCCTGACCTCCCTATCCGCCGCCATGCTGGCCTTGGCCATCCCGGTCACTTGCCCGGCGGACGACAAGCCGGCGTCAGCCACGCCGCCGCCGGTCGCCTCGACGCGGACCGAGCTGAAGGAACTGCTCGAACGCTCCAAGCAATCCCATCCCCGGCTGCCGTTGCCCCCGCCGACCGAGCAGGAGCTCGCCGCGGCCAAGGCGCGGGCCGGACGGGGTCCGATGACCGGCGTCATCAATAACGGCCGGATGCGCAAGCTCTACCTGCCCGCCGAGGTGCTCGGCGGCGGGTTCTCGCGCGAGCCCGACCCGACGATGACCCTGAACAACACGTTCAAGACCATGTTCTTCTGGATTGTCTCGCGGGCGAACAACTGCACCTACTGCCAGGGGCACCAGGAGGTGAAGCTCGCGGGCGACGGCGTGAACGAGGAGACGCGCGCGGCGCTCGACGGCGACTGGTCCGAGTTCTCCCCGTCCGAGCGCGCCGCGTTCGCCTTCACGCTCAAGCTGACGACCGAGCCGAACCGGATCTCCGACGCCGACATCGACCGCCTCCGGAGACACTACAACGATTTGCAGATCCTGGAGATCATCACGGCCGTCGGCGGGTTCAACGCGATGAACCGATGGACCGGCGCGCTGGCCATCCCCCAGGAAGGACATCGCGAGTACCTGACCCCCACGCCGGAGAAATACAAGGCCATGCGGAGCCGGGTGGCGCCGCTGCCCGACGAGGCCACTTCCTCGGCGCCGGTCTGCGCGAAGCCGGCCAATCGGGGTCCGCTCGAGACCCGCGCCCAGGTCGAGGCGGCCCTCGACGCCTGCCGCAAGCGTTCGCCCCGCCTGCCCCTGGCCTTGGAATCGCAAGCACGCGCATCGGTACCGGCCGACTGGTCCGGCGCGAGCCCACTCCCCGAGTGGGTCCGCCTGCTGGCCAACTTCCCCAAGGGGGGCAGGACTTGGATCGCCCAGACGTATCATTCCGAGACCAAGGGGCGCCTCGGCGCCAAGCTTAAGGCCGAGATCGCCTACATCGCGGCCCGGAACGACCGCGCCTGGTACGCCCTCGGCCACGCCCGGCATCGGCTGGCGCGACTGGGCATGAATGACGAGGCGATCGACGCCCTCGACCACCCCGGCGGCGCGATCCCCGAGGGCGAGCGACTGGCACTCGCGCTCGCCCGGAAGTTGACCGTCAACCCGGCGCTGATCACCGACGAGGATATCGCCGGCCTGCGCAAGCACTATCCGGACCCGGAAGTCGCCGAGATCGTCTACCACGTCACGCAGGCCGCGTTCTTTGACCGCCTGACCGAGGCCGCCGGACTCCGACTGGAAGAGTAATGGCCGGTGAATGCGTCCTGATCTTGACCGGACGCGTCACGGTGGGCGGCGGCGTCGATCCGCCGGACGATCGCGCCGCCGCCGATTCTCACGAACCCTGGAGGTTGAAGATGGCCCATATCACGCTACCCGAGGGCATACCCGGCATCGTCGGGCCGATGATCGCGTACCCGGAGACCCAGGTCCACCTGAGCGGACTGGCCGAGGCCCTGCTGCGGGGGCCGTCGTCCCTGACATCCGCCGAGCGCGAGCTGATCGGAGCCTATGTGTCCTCCGGCAACGAATGCTTCTTCTGCACGCAATCGCATGCGGCGGCGGCCCGAGTCCATTTCGGTGCGGAATGCCGGATCGTCGATGAGGTGCTCGCCGACGTGGATTCGGCGCCCGTCTCGGCGAAGATGAAGGCCCTGCTGGCAATCGCCGAGAAGGTCCGGCGCGACGGTCGGCTGGTCCAGGCGGCGGACGTCGAGCGAGCCCGTGCGGAGGGCGCCGATGACAAGGCGATCCACGATACGGTCCTGATCGCGGCGGCGTTCTGCATGTTCAATCGTTACGTTGACGGGCTAGGGACCTGGGCCCCGCAGGACCCCGCCGCTTACGAGGAATCGGGAGTGCGGCTTGCAAACCGGGGCTATGTCAATTACGACTTCAGCAAGGGATAGGTCCCGGCCCCTCCCCTACGAGACGACTGCCGGGCTCGCGGTGCCCGGGGCGCCTTCACGGTCGATCGGCCGGGAACACGGCCTCCTCCGGGTCCGACGCGATCCCGGTCCAACCCCAATCGGAGACCTCACGGCCATGGCTAATGACGCTGTGATCAGCAACCAGGAGTCGATCCTGGCCAACCAGGTGAAGATCCTGGGCAACCAGGAATCGATCGAGAAGAATCAGGCGAAGCTCGACAAGATCGTCGCCAACCAGGCCGCGATCCTCGCCAACCAGGAGTCGATCCGGGATAACCAGAAGAAGCTCGACAAGGTGGTGGCCAACCAGGCGACCATCGAAGCCAATCAGGAGAGCATCCTGACCAACCAATCGAAGCTCGACAAGGTCCTGGCGAACCAGGCGACCATCGAGGCCAACCAGGAACAGATCCTCGCCAACCAGGAGAAGATCGCGAGCAACCAGCGAGAGATCCTGGCGAACCAGAAGAAGATCCTCGAGAAGTGAGCGGATCGGCGGGATATCATCGATCGCCGGGGACGGGAGTGTCCCCGGCGAACTTTCGAACGAGTGAGAGGCTTCAGGGCGGTCACCCCGACCGCTCCTTTACGGAGAATCTCGATGAATTCCAGAGCGCCGCGTCGACCGATCCTGGCCATGATCCCATCGATCCTGATCGCGGGTTGCGTGACGACGATGTCGGGCGGCTGTCACTCGGACTCGAACGCGCCCGGCTCCGTACCTGCGGTCGCCGGGCCTGCCAAGGTGCGGATCGGCTACCTCGGCTTGACCTGTGAAGCCGCGATGTTCGTCGCCCAGGAGAAGGGATTCTTTACGGAAGAGGGGCTGGATGTCGAATTCGTCAAGACCGATTGGGACAGCCTGCGGGACGGCCTGGGCCTCGGGCGATTCGACGCCAACTACCACCTGATCATGTATCTGTTGAAGCCGATCGAGCAGGGCCTGGACGTGAAGATCACGGGCGGCATCCACTCGGGATGCCTGCGGCTCCAGGTCGGGGCGAAGACCGACTTCCAGTCGGTCGAGGACCTGAAGGGGAAGAAGATCGGCGTGCCCACCGCAATCGGGAGCCCACCGTTCATGTTCAGCAGCCGCGTGCTCAAGGCGCACGGGATGGACCCTCAGAAGGACGTGGAGTGGGTCGTGCTGGCGCCGGAGGTCTTGGGCCTGGCGCTCGACAACGGACAGGTCGACGCGGTGACCAACTCGGAGCCGATCGGGTCGATCCTGCTGGCGCAGAAGAAGGTGCGGACGATCGCCGACTCGGCCTTGGACATGCCATTCCGCGACGAATTCTGCTGCGCCACGGTCGTCAGCGGGCCGTTCGCGAAGCGCGATCCCGCATCGGCCGCGAAGGTGACGCGCGCCTTGCTCAAGGGGGCGCGGTGGGTCGAGGAGAATCCGAGTGCCGCGGCGCAATTGTCAGTGGAGAAGACGTACATCGCGGCCTCGACGGAGATCAACGCCCATGCGATCTCGCACCTGAAGTTCATGCCGGGCGTGTCCCAGTGCCGGGAGAGCGTCCTGTTCGCCGCGCGAGAGATGAAGGCGATCGGCCTGCTCAACCCGTCCACCGACCCGAACGAACTGGCCAGGAAGGCCTGGCTCGACCTGGAGGGCGTGTCCGACGATTGGATCAAGGGGCTGAACGTGGAGCATGTCGCGGGCGGCGGACCACCGCCGCCCCTGGACGAATCCTCGCTCGCCGCGATCCTCATCGGTGGTCGCTTTTCTTATGCCTCCTGCTGCGACGGATGTGGCAGCATGGTGAACTCGGAGATCTGTAGCCGGAAATCATCGCCCACATCGGGGTTGTAGGGTGCTCCGCCAGCACCGTTGCTGCTTCTCTGCCGAGAATTCGGTGCTCACGGAGCAGCCGGCTTGACTGGCCAAACGGGGGATCGAAGCCTTTGTCTGCCGACGTTGTAGAATCCTCGGCCGCGATGGCGGCCGATCGGGCGAACACGAGCATCAGAGCCGTCCGGGGAAACCTCGCCGTGTTGGCTCCGACCGTGGCGGCGTTGGTGGCGCTGGTGGTCCACTGGCTCCTCCCGAGCCGGCAAACCACGATGCCGACCCGGATCTACCCGATGCTGCTGGAGGGGCTGTTCGGGGTTGCGCTCCTGCTAGCGGTTGTCCACTGGGCATGGCGACGGCTGCGACCCTGGAGCCTTCACAATGCACCGCTGATAGCCGGCGCCATCCTCGTGCTCTGCGCCTGGGACGTCATCACGCTCAAGCTGGCCTGGATGCCGTTGCCGTATTTCCCCGGGCCGGACATGGTGTTTCAGGGCATGCTGGACGACCGCGGACTGCTCTTCGACAGCACGTATCATTCCTTGTTCTTGTTGCTGACCGGCTATTCCGCCGGCGTCGCCGCGGGCCTCGTCAGCGGGGTCCTCATCGGCTGGTTCCGGGGCGCCCGGTACTGGGGCATGCCGGTGATGAAGGTGATCGGGCCGATCCCGGCGACGGCCTACATCCCACTGGTCATGGCCCTGTTCACCAACGCGTTCGTATCGGGCAGCGCCCTGATCGCCATGGCGGTCTGGTTCCCGGTGACGATGTTGACCAGCTCCGGCATCGCGAATGTCCCGGTCTCGTACCTCGACGTGTCCCGGACCCTGGGGGCGGGGCGGGGCTATCTGATCTTCCGGGTCGCCATCCCGGCGGCGATGCCGAGTATCTTCCTCGGCCTGTTCATGGGTCTGGGTGCTTCGTTCTTGACCCTGATCGTCGCGGAGACGGTCGGGGTGAAATCCGGGCTGGGATGGTATCTCAAGTGGCAGCAGGGTTACGTGGAATATGCCAAGGTCTACGCGGCCCTGATCATCATGGCGGCATTCTTTTCGGGGCTCATGACGCTATTATTCAAGATGCGGGACTGGGTACTCGGCTGGCAGAAGGGCGTGATCCGGTGGTGATGAGCGGTCGAAATGGTGATATCCGCGATGCCGGGGCGACCGGATCCGCACCGCGAGATCCCGTCGAGGCATCATCTCTGGACATCGATGATGTCAGTATGATGTTCCGCACGGCCGACGGGGCAAGCCTGCGCGCCCTGGACCGACTTTCGCTGTCGGTCGGGGCGGGGGAGATGGTATCGCTGATCGGGCCGAGCGGTTGCGGCAAGTCGACGCTCCTGCGACTGATCGCCGGGTTGGAGCATCCCACGTCGGGCAGGCTGCGAGTCGGGTCCGAGCCGATCAGCGGCCCCAGCGCCGAGCGCGGGCTGATGTTCCAGGATCCGAACTTGTTTCCCTGGTTGAGCGTCCGGCGCAACATCCAGGCCGGGCTGGTGGCACGCGGGGTGCTACGCCAACATCGCCGGGACGTGGAGGACTTCCTCCGGTTGGTCGGACTCGAGACGTTTGCGGACCATTATCCGCATCAGCTCTCCGGCGGTATGGCCCAGCGGGCCGCCTTGGCCCGGGCGCTGATCAATCACCCCAAGGTCTTGCTGCTCGACGAGCCGCTCGGGGCACTCGACCAGTTTACTCGGATGCGGATGCAGGATGAGGTCCTGCGGCTCTGGCGGGCGCGCGGCACGACAATGGTTTTGGTCACGCATGACATCGACGAGGCGATCTACATGAGCGATCGGATCGTCATCATGACCCCGCGACCGGGTCGCATCGAGCGTCTCATCGAGGTGGACCTGGAACGGCCGCGGCAACGCAACAGCCCCCGGTTCCTGGAGCTCCGCGCCGAGATCCTGGAGATGCTCCACTTCGCCGGCGGCGGGGCGGATGATCTCGCGGAACCGGAACAGGGTCGGCGGCCGGCGCAAACTCCAGCCTGGTCGCGGGAGGCGCAGCCATGAGCAATCGATCGCGATCGCGCCTCGGGGTTGTTCTGGCCGTCGCGGCGCTCGTCGCCTGCTTCGGGGTCGCGGCGTTATTCTTCGCGAAGCGCGCGGACAACGGGCCGCGAGTGGCGGAAGACGCCCTGCCGCGGCCCGGCTCCGAGACATACCGGGAGATGGTCTCGGCGTTTTACTCGGGCGTCGCGGCCCTCGACGTCGAGGCGACCGAACAGGCGAAAACGGCCCTGACGCGCGCGACGGAGCTGGTCCCCGCGGAGCCGTCGGCCTGGGCGGATCTTGGCCTGCTGAAGATGCGACAACAGGACTATGAGGCGGCCGCAACCGACCTGGAGCGGGCTCGGAAGCTGGCACCGGAGAGCGCCGCAATCGAGCGGATGCTGGGCCTGCTGGCGAGCCTGACCGCTCGCGACGGTGAATACGCCGAGGCGATCGCGCACCTGCGGCGGGCGGTCGAGCTCGAGCCGGGCGACCTGAAGGCACGGTTCGCCCTGATCAAGGAGGTCGAGCGCCAGGCGGAGCCGGACAGCGACGCCGAGGCCCTGCGGCTGGCGGGCCAGTTAGTCGAATTGCAGCCGGACAACCCCGTCGTGCTGCTGGAGCGGGCGCGGCTCGCCGTCAAGCACGGCGACGCACGAGCCCTCGGCGATTCGGTTGCGCGACTCGGCGGCCTGACCTCGTCCTGGCCGGAGAAGGCTCAGGAAACGTACCGCTCTCTCGAAGTGGCCTCGAGATCCAATCCGCGAACGGCTGTGACACGCGTCATCGCCCTGCGCAATGTGCTGGTGCAGACCCAGGCCTTTCGTGACGGCAGGGCGAAGGTCGAGACGGCGGTCGGGACCGTCGGCGAACCCATCGAATCGTTCCTGAGACTGGCCCCGCCTCCTCCCACGCCCTCTCCGCCCGATGACGCGATTGCCTTCGCGGGCGAGCCGATGGGCGAGGTAAGGACCTCGCGATGGGACACGATCCTGGCCGTGCCGATGACGGGCGCGGGAGCACCAACCCTGTTCGCGGCCGATGGTCGATCCGTGCGACGAGTCGACGGGGCAGGGGCCGTCCTGCCGTTCCCCGGCGGTCCCCAGGCGGTGCCCCCGTCTCCGAACGGCGTCCTCGCCCTGGACTGGAACTCCGACTACCGGATGGACCTCGTCTTCGCCGGTGCCGGCGGCCTGAAGGTCTTCGCGCAGAAGGGAGACGATACATTCGGCGACGTGACCGCGGCCACCAAGCTCGATCCGGGCATCCTGAGAGCCAATGCCTTCGGGGTCTGGGCGGCGGACATCGAGATGGACGGCGACCTTGACCTCGTGCTGGGAGCCGTGAAGGGGAGAGTGTCCGTCCTGCGGAACAATGGCGACGGAACGTTCACCGAGGTGCCGGCCATCGAGGAAGCCACCGATCTCCGCGATTTCGCCTGGACGGACCTGGACGGGGACGGCGACCCGGACGCCTCGCTGCTGGATGCCCGGGGCGGGCTCCGCATCGATACCAACGAACGCGCGGGACGTTTCCGGCCGCGGATCGGCCCGGAGGGGCTCGGCACGCTCGCCGCGCTGTCGGTCGCCGATCTGAATCGAGACGGTGTGATGGACTTGCTGGCGATGCGCGAGGATGGGACCGTGCTTCGGATCTCGGACCGCGATGACGGTCATGCCTGGGACGTGTTCGAGGTCGTCCGCTCGCCCGGGGCCGTCGGGAATGCTCCGCGCCTGCTCGTCGCAGATCTGGACAATAACGGGGCCGCCGACCTGATCGGCTGGGGATCTTCGGGCGGATGGATCGCGATCGCCGACCAGGAGGGTGGCTTTCGCACGCTGACCGCACCGGTGGGCCTGAGTGTCTTCGCGGTCGCGGACCTGAACGCCGACGGCCGGCTCGATCTTGTGGGACTCTCGGATGACGGACGGCCCACGCGGGGACTCGGACGGGGGACCAAGGATTACCACTGGCAGGTCATCCGGCCCCGGGGCGCGAAGACGTTCGGCGATGGCCGGATCAATTCGTTCGGGCTCGGCGGCGAGGTCGAGGTCCGGGCTGGTCTACTCGTTCAAAAGCAGACGATCGCCGGGCCGATCCTCCACTTCGGCCTGGGAGATCAGACCCGGTCCGACGTCGCGCGGATCGTGTGGCCCAACGGGACCACGCAGGCGGAGTTCGACGCAAAGGCCGATCAGGAGATCTTGGCCGAGCAGCGGCTCAAGGGCTCCTGCCCGTTCCTGTTCGCCTTCGACGGGACGGCGGTGCGATTCGTCACGGACTTCATCTGGAGGTCGCCGCTGGGCCTCCGCATCAACGCCCAGGACACGGCCGGCGCGGGCCAGACCGAGGACTGGGTGAAGATCCGCGGCGACCAGCTCGCCCCGAGGGACGGGGCCTACGACGTGCGGATCACCGCCGAGCTGTGGGAGACCCATTACTGGGACCACGTCGCGCTGATGGTCGTCGATCATCCGAAGGGGACCGAGGTCTTCGTCGACGAGCGGTTCGCCCGACGGCCGCCGCCCCTGGCGGTGCAGGCCACCGGCCCGCTGTATCCCGTCGCCTACGCGCGCGACGATCGAGGCCGCGACGTGACCGAGGAGGTCTCCGACCGCGACGGCCGATACCTCGATCACTTCGATCGAGGCTTCTACCAGGGTGTGGCGCGCGATCACTGGGTCGAGGTCGAGCTCGGCGACGACGTGCCGCGCGACCGGCCGATCCGGCTGGTCGCGCAGGGCTGGATCCATCCGACGGATAGCTCGATCAACGTCGCCATCGGACAGGGGAGCCAGGTCAAGCCGCAGGGCCTGGTCCTGGAGGTCCCGGGACCCGACGGGACCT
>JBKQHM010000309.1:0-7357 GCA_052148775.1 Isosphaeraceae bacterium
TCGACCACCCCCCGAAAGTGCCTCTCCGACAACCCCGCCAGCCCATAAAACCGTAAAACCCGCGAGGTCGAGGCCTTGAATCCGTCTTGGCTTCTCAAATACCGCCGAGTTGCGGAACTGCTGATCATCTCGACGGGTGGTTGCATCCGAAGGGCGGGGATGCTACTTTGAGATCACCATGATCGCATTCGACCTGCAAAGGACATTTCAGGGTCGGATGCAAGCGCGAGTCATCGAGACACCCAGTCCGAGAAAGTAGCCCCGACCGATGGGGCGAGGAGTCCGGCCATGCGAACGCTCGCTGCGTATGGTCCGCTGGTGGGGTTGGTCGCGGTCCTGACGGCGATCGCCAGTATGTATGTCCTGCTCGGCGAACGGCCTCCCGAATTGGTCGAGGCCATTTTCCGGGTAGGCCCGTCATTCTTCCTGCTTTGCTGGGTCATCATCGACGCGCGACGGTTCGGTCGGGTGCCCTGTTACGACTTCGGGTTTCTCGTCGGGGTCTTCCTCCCGGTCGCGCTCCCCTGGTATCTGGTCTGGTCCCGGGGACTGAGGGGACTGCTGGTGCTGGGATTCTTCTTGTTCCTGCTGGTCGTGCCGGAACTCATCGCCTCGATTGTCTGGCAGCTCAGGTACGGGCCGGCATGATCAGCGGGGATCACCAGGCGCGATCGAGGAGGTCCTCGAGGTCGGCCTGGTTACAGGGGCGCGGATTGGTCCGGTGGCAATGATCGAGCAGGGCCAGCCGCGCGTATTCGGGGATCCGGTCGTGGCGCACACCCTCGAGGTCGCCGAGTCGTCGGGGCAGGGGGAGTCGGGCCAGGATCAGTTCGGTGAGCGTGATCAGGTGCCCTTCCGCGTCGCCGCTGCGTCCGAGGCCCAATCGCCCGGCCAGTTCCACCATCCGGGCTGTTGCGGCCCCCCGGTTGAACCGCAGTGCGTGCGGGAGCAGGATCGCGTTGAGGGTCCCGTGATGCGTCCGCCCTTCCGACCCGAGGGCATGCGAGAGCGAGTGGACGACCCCCAGCCCCTTGTGGAAGCTGATGCCGCCGAGCAGGGCGCCCATCATCATGGCGGAGCGTGCCTCGGCATCGGATCCGTCGCGGACGGCCGTCTCCAGGCCGGCGAAGATCGAGCGGATTCCTTCCACGGCGATCCCGTCGCAAATCGGGTGGAAGGTGGTCGAGAGGTAGCTTTCCACGCAATGGGTGAACGCGTCCATGCCGGTGCCCGCGGTCAGGCCCGGGGGTAGGTCGCGGGTCAGTTCCGGGTCGCAGATCGACGCCGAGGGCAGGAGGTGTTGGCTCAAGACGATCGTCTTCCGTCCGGTCTGGGGCAACTGGATCAGGGCGCCTCGCCCCACCTCGCTCCCGGTGCCGGCCGTGGTCGGGATCGCCACCATCGGGGGCATTTCCGCCCGGATCCGATCCTGTCCGCCCCGGGTCAGGTCGTAGTCCGCGAGTTGCCCTGGATGCGTGACGAGAAGCCGGATCGCCTTCGCCGCATCGATCGGACTGCCCCCGCCGAGACCGATCAGGCCATCACATCCGGCGTCTCGATAGAGGGCAAGGCCGTTCAGGACATCCTCTTCCGCCGGATTGGCTTTCACGTCGCTGAAGATGACCGCCTGATGCCCGAGCGGGCCAATCACTTCCGTAACCAACCCCGACGCCAGAAGGCCGGGATCGGTCACGATCATCGGTCGGGAGACTCCGAAGCGGCTCAGCTCGGACGCGAGGAGGGTCCGCGAGCCCGGGCCGAACAGGATGCGCGTCGGGAAAGTAAAAATGGACGCCGGCGTCCCGCTCGGCCGGCCGGTCGATTCCGTCTGATCCGGACGCGCAGCCGTTGAAGACCGCGACGAATTGCGGAGGGGGTTGGCCGCGATCGGGATCGAAGACGTTGGTGTCAAAGTGCACTCTCCTCGCCGTCAAGGATCAGTGCCGGCGCTGATCGTCTCAATCCGGCGGCTAATGCCCGATCGTTCACATGGAACGCCAACGACCGGCGTGGGCGGGTCACCGATGCCCGATGCGCGCTGCCTCTCGATGCGGGAAGACTTAACGAATCGAGGCGACCAGTTGTTCCATCTCTGCCGAGGCATGCCAGTCGCCGGAGGCCTGCGCTTTGGCAATTCCGACCCGGAGAATCTTGAGGGCAGCATCGGGCTCATCCGTGTTCGCGTAGGACTGGCCGAGTTGATGGTAAGCGGCGATCTGCCGATCAGGATCATCGGCGATCAAGGCCTGGAGCCGTTGTCGCCCTTCCTCGATATCGCCTTCTCGCAGGCATTGCAGCGCCAGCCCATAACGAAGAAACGAGTCCTGCGGATCTTCGGACAGGCTTTCTTCCAGCCTGAGCCGACGGGGTGATTTCTCTGCCATGGAGTGCCCTGATCCGTTGAAAGCCCCGCAAATCCTCAAGGTCGGCATTGGTCTTCCCAATTCCCCAGCCAGGGATTCCCGGTTGTCTCGCCTTCGATACTTCGGAACGATTCGAGTGCGTCTGAAAGTAGGCTATCGGTCCGGTGTACACTCTGTCAATGCAGGCTCCTAATGAATACGGAAAGATCGATTCCTCGTGACTAAGGACTGGCGAACGAACACCTTCGGACGATGGGGTTCCCGGACTGGCCGGTGGCCCTCCAGACGGACAATCCGGCGCGCAGTGAATTACATAGTAATTTTACATATGTTTCAATCAGGCTTGCTGGGAGCGTCTCGGGAAGCTGGGCAAGACAGGAGAGAGATGCGGATAATCGCGAAGGCAGGGAAACCTGGGGAAGATCGGTTGCTCCAGCCTCAAGCGCGGGAAACTGGGTAACCGATCCAAAACCAAGCCGGGAGACGCAACTACGGGATGTCATCGGGAGCCGGGCGGGACGGGATTGGGTTGAAACGGGTGCAGCCTCGGTCTATCGCTGTGGGGACGACCGCCGTGCCAACGCCTTTGATGAAACTAGATGACGGGTTTCTCCGGAAGATCGCCTGGCATCTCGCATTGATGGCAGCCGCACTGGCGGCGACGACCGGGCGGGCGAAAGCCGCCTCGGAGTCGCGCCGGACCGCCATCGTCGAGGCCGTGGAGAAGGTCTCCCAGTGCGTGGTGAGTATCTCGAGTGAGAAGAAATCGGAGTCGCATAGTCGATGGCCATTCTCTCCGGAGGAGAATCAGAGGCCACGAGTCAATGGGATGGGGAGCGGCGTCCTGATCGACCGCCGGGGATATGTCCTGACCAACCACCATGTTGTGGACAAGGTTCAGGGAATCGTGGTCCAGTTGTCGGACGGGACGAGTTATGCCGCCCGGCTGCTCCATTACGACGCGATCATGGACCTGGCGGTGCTCAAGGTCGATGCGCCACGTCCGCTGGCGGCGATCAATCTCGGTACCTCCTCCGATCTGATGGTCGGAGAGACCGTGATCACCATCGGAAACGCCTTCGGCTACGAGAACACCGTCTCCGTGGGGATCATCAGCGCCCTGCATCGCGACGTCACGCTCTCCGACGACCAGGTGTATCGGAACTTGATCCAGACTGATGCCTGTATCAACCCGGGGAATTCAGGTGGACCCCTCATCAATATCGAGGGGGAACTGATCGGTATCAACGTCGCGGTGCGGGCCGGTGCGCAAGGGATCGGCTTCGCCTTGCCGATCGACGAGGTCAAGCGAGTGGCCTCGGAGCTGATGAGCACCCGTCGCGTGGCATCGACGTGGCATGGCCTGGTCACGACCGAGCAGCGTCGCGGCTCGAAGCGAGCTGTCGTGGTCGCCGAGGTCCAGGCGGGAAGCCCGGCGGAAGCGTCCGGATTTCGGGTCGGGGACGAACTGATTCGGGTCAATGACCAGGCGATTTCCAACCCCATCGACATCGAGCGGGGGCTGCTGGATGTCCGACCGGGCACCCCTGCGACCGTGAAGGTCCGACGGGGTACCACGGAGAGTGCCCTGGCCCTCGACGTCCGGCCCGTTCCTCCCGGTACCGCGGCACCGGGTACCACCGACGACGTCGTCTGGCGGCTGCTGGGGCTCAAGACGCTCTCGGTGCCGACCGAATACGTCTCGTCGGTCTCGCCCAAGCTTCGCGGCGGGCTCTATGTCCAGGCCGTGTCGCCCGGTAGTCCCGCGGCCGACGCCGCCATCCAGAAAGGGGACATCCTGGTTGGCATGAACGTCGGTAGCCGCCACTGGGAAACGATCCGGCCCGACAATATCCTCTATGTCCTCCGACAGCCCGAGACCATCCAGAATCAGAGTGCCTTGTTCTACGTCGTCCGGAAGAATGGGATTCAACCGCGCCGGATCAGCCTCGGCACCTCGTTGACACAATCCGTGTTGAGCCGCTGAGCCCCGCGCAACTCGGGGATCTCGTCCTCAGGTCACTTGCCGTCCCTCGGACCCCAGCCGGAGCGTCGCTCCGGCTGGGGTCCGAGGGACGGGCCATTTTTCATCAGATTTCCTCGATGTATCGGTGCAGGTGGGCATCCTGGGATCGCGGATCATCAATTCCAGACCCTGGATTGCCGTTCATCTCGGAAAGTCGGGTGGCTCAGGATCGGACCAGGATGCCCGACGAGCTTGCCGTCCGCGAGGTGTTTTTGTCCTAATGTTCATTGCAAGCGGAGGCCTTGGCGGCTACAGTCCAGTTTGCAGTGTCGAAATCTATCGAAGAAATCCATCCCGACGCTCCTTCAGCCCAGGTGAATGTTGCCTTATTGAGACATTTTTTTCCCAGGAGCCGGTCGCAAGGCAAGCGGCTTGGAAAAGAAAAGCTTCGAAATGAACGGCAGCGTTCGTGGGGTTCAGAGAGACGGGGGTCGGCATTTCGCTCGGGCATCGACAGGGTCGGATTAGGTTGATAGGTTGTGTCGTGGTCTGTCTGGATTCCGTTGTGGATTCGTGGCGGTGTGGGACCCTCGACCTGATCGTAAGAGCCGAATAGCCCTAGGAAATCGTCAATGGAGGAAGACCCCCTGCAGGGACCCGAGGATAGTCCGCCCGGTCGTGATGTCATCATTGTTCTCACGGTTTTCTTCGAGCTGAGCCTCGCGCCTATCTCCTTGTTCATCGGCTGGTTGCTCGGTCATAACCCGTTGGAGAGGTTCAAGTGGAGCCTGATTGACGCGCTCTGGGGGACTGCCGCGGCAGTCCCCTTGGTCGTCTTGTTCATGGCGGTGCTCACCTGGCCGGTCGGTCCTCTCGCGAAGGTCAAGGAATTCTGCCGGAAAGAGGTTTTACCGCTTTTTGCGAAGAGCTACTGGTCCGAGCTGGCCTTGCTCTCGCTTTCGGCCGGAGTGGGAGAGGAGATGCTGTTCCGGGGCGTCTTTCAGGCGTCCTTCACGCAGTGGTGGGGCCTGGCCTGTGGGCTGCTGTTGGCGAGTATGCTCTTCGGGTTTCTGCATCCGATCTCCTTGCCGTATTCGGTGATCATGACCTTCATCGGTCTCTATATCGGTGTGGTCTGGGAGCGTAACGGGAATCTCCTGACGGTGATCGTGACCCATGCCGTCTATGACTTCGCCGCCCTCGGCTTCCTGATCCGCATCAAGAAATGGGACGATGAATAGGCCGAGATCCAATCGCCCAACTCCGAAGTGCGGAGTCCTCATTTCTCCGTGCCATCACGCCCTCATGCTCTGGCAACTCGTGATGATTTTGCGGGATCATTCGGCTATGCTGGAGCATTCCCGGCTGTGTCGAATTGGAAGGACGTGTCCCGTGCAAACGGAGGCGTCTGTATCGTTCGGCATCCGGAAGGGGGCGGCGGGCCCTGACAGGATTGGTGCGCGTGGTTTCGGGTCGATCGCCCGGCCGGGGGTCGAGAGTGGGTCTCGAAGCCGACGTGATTGGAAATCCTCTTGGCGAAAGGTCGATCCGTATGGAGAAGATTGTAATCGGCGAGACAGGCGAAAGGCTCTCGCAGCCGAGGAAGGCTTCGACCTGCGGAGCGACGATCCTGGTGGCCGCCACGTGGCTGTTGATCGGCATGGATCCGAATCCCGCCCGGGCCGAGACCCTGCGCTGGAAGTTCAAGGCGGGCGAGGTGCTCCATTACTCCATCGAGCAGAAGATGGTGATGAGCGCGAAGGCCATGGGCCAGGAGCGTAAATCGAGCCGATCGCAAACACTCGACATCCGCTGGACCGTCAACCGGGTCGACGGCGATGGCACGGCGGAGATCACGCTTCGATTCGACCGGGTCCGGGTGCGGAACGAGGTGCCGCCACTGATGCCGTTCGTACTCGACACGAACGAGGCTAACGCCCCGGCTCAGCCCGGCTTCGAGGCCGAGACCCAGCAGCTCAAGGCGATCGTCGGCGCGGAAGTTGTCTTCAAGATCCACCCCACGGGCGAGATGGAGGACGTCAAGGTGCCCGAGGCCACCCTCAAGAAGATGCGCGACGCCGCCCCTCGCGGGTCTGCCGACGCCGAAGTCTCTGAGAAGGCATTGAAGGAGATGCTCCTCCAATCGAGCCCACCGTCTTTCCCCGATGGTGACATCGAGCCCGGAAAGACCTGGTCGAGCAAACCAGCCAAGATGCCCATCGGTTTCGCGACGATGGTCCTGGATAAGACGTTCACGTTCCAGGGCCCCGATTCGAAGGCGCCGGGGCGACTCCTCATCGGCATGGAGACCAAGGTGCTCCTCGAGCCGGCCGCGGGGGCGGACGTCAAGGCCACGATCCGCAAGCAGGAGGGCAGGGGCACGATGTCCTTCGATGTCGAGACCGGTCATCTCGCCGGCGCACGCATGACGCAGAAACTCGAGATGGTTCTGAGCGCGGGGGGCCAGTCGATCGAACAATCCCAGGATACGACCACGACGATGACCCTGGAGCCGTAGTCAGGACGGTTCCGCGCCGGGGTCGTTCGGGTTGAGGGCCGAGCAGAGGATCGTCGGCCGGCGGATGATCCCTGTAGGATCGGGAATCGAGTCGCGCGGCGTCTCAGGCGATCCCGTGTTTCTTCAGCTTGCTGAAGAACGTGCTCCTGGGCATGTCGAGCAGCCGTGCGGCGACGCTCTTGTTCCCCTGGGCTTCGTTGAGGGCGTCGATGAGCCGCTGGCGCTCGTAGGAAACGTACTCGGCATCCCATGCCTCGACGGATGCGACCTTCGAGCCGGATGCGGGCCACTCGTCGGAATCTCGACCGTCGGCCGTCGCCCGAGACCTCGCCGGGAACGACGACGAGAAGGCCCCCTGGTCGCCAGCAGTCAGGATCGATCCCGACACGCCGACGGGAGTCGGCAGGCGGGGTCGGAGTCCTCGCCGTCCGGTTTTTCGCAGCTCTGGCGGCAGGTCGTCTATCGTGATCGCCGGGCCATCGGCCAGGACGACGGCTCGCTCCAGGACGT
>JBKQHM010000310.1:0-9124 GCA_052148775.1 Isosphaeraceae bacterium
GAGCGCAGCTCCGCCGCGGGCGTCACCGTCAAGCTTGGTCATGATCACGCCGTCGAGCTCGAGTGCCTCATTAAAGGCTTTGGCCGAAGCGACTGCGTCCTGGCCCGTCAGGGCGTCGCAGACGAAGAAGACCTGGTGCGGCTTGACCTTCTTCTCGATCTGGGCCAGCTCGGCCATCAGTTGATCGTCGACGTGCAGTCGGCCGGCGGTGTCGAGGATCACGGTATCGCAGCCGCTGCGATTGGCCTCCAGTAAGGCCTGCTGGCAGACCGCGATCGGATCCGAAGTCGCCTGACTGAAGACCGGGACGCCGATCTGGTTGCCGATGACCTTGAGCTGCTCGATGGCCGCGGGCCGCTGGAGGTCGGCCGCGACCAGCATCGGCTTGCGATTCTGGGCGGCCAGGAGCTTCGCCAGCTTGCCCGAAGTCGTCGTCTTGCCCGAACCCTGGAGGCCGCACAGCATCAGGACCGTCAGGCCGGTCTTCTCGAAGCGGATCGACGAATCCACCGGGCCCATCAAATCGATCAACTGGTCGTGGACGATCTTGACGATCTGCTGCTCGGGCCGGATGCTCTTGACGACCTGGGTCCCGATGGCCTGCTGGGTGACGCTCTCCATGAACTCCTGGACGACGTTGTAATTGACGTCGGCCTCCAGGAGCGCCGTGCGGACTTCGCGCAAGCCTTCGCGCATGTTGGCTTCGGTCAGCACGCCGCTGACGCGGAACCGACGGAACGCAGACCCCAGCCGTTTTTGCAGGTCGTCGAACATAACCGATTGATACCCCGCCACGTTAAGGGACGAATCTCCGATTATAATGCGCGGAGCATTCGCTGGCAACGCGCCCTCAAGCGAGTGTTTGAGCCGATTTGGTGCATGGGTTGTTGCAGGTGGACTGGTGCCTTTTTCTTGAGGATGATTCAGAGCCGATCTCGTCGGATACATTCATTCACTGGACCCTGATTAGCAAGTAGGCAACTCGCTAGAATAGATCTTCCAACGCGCGATGCTCTCCCGACCAACCGAGACAGCAATGCCTCCCGTGGTCCCTCCCACGAGTTTTCCGATTTTGCGAAAGACCAGCATCCATGACATCACACCCCTCCGAGTCCTCGACGGGCAAGGCTCACAACACCAATCGACTGGCGGGCGAGACGAGTCCGTACTTGCTCCAGCACGCGGCCAACCCGGTCGACTGGTACCCCTGGGGCCCGGAGGCGCTGGCCAGGGCCAGGGCCGAGGATCGGCCGATCTTCCTCTCGATCGGCTATTCGGCCTGCCACTGGTGCCACGTCATGGAGCGCGAGAGCTTCGAGAATCCGGATATCGCGGCCGTGATGAACGACCACTTCGTGAACATCAAGGTGGACCGCGAGGAGCGTCCCGACCTCGACCAGATCTACATGTCGGCCGTGCAGGCGATGACCGGGCACGGCGGATGGCCGATGTCAGTATTCCTCACGCCCGACCTGAAGCCCTTCTTCGGAGGCACCTATTTCCCACCGACCGACTCGCGGGGCATGGCCGGATTCCCACGCGTGCTGCTGAGCGTCTACCGGGCCTGGGAAGAGCGTCGGGACGAGATCCGTGAGTCGGCGACCGAGATGACCGAGCAACTCCGCAGCTTCGGCACACTCCCAAAAGGTTCCGGCACGCTCGATCTCGGCTTGCTCGACCAGGCGGCCCGGGCCGTGACGCGCAACTTCGATCCGGTCCACGGCGGGTTCGGCCGCGCACCCAAGTTCCCCCACCCGATGGACCTCAAGATGCTCTTGCGCCATCATGCCCGCACCGGCGAAGAGCCGGCGCTCCATGCGGTGCGGCATACCCTCGAGAAGATGGCCCGGGGCGGCATCTACGACAATCTCGGTGGCGGATTCGCCCGGTACTCGACCGACGACCGATGGCTGGTCCCCCACTTCGAGAAGATGCTCTACGACAATGCGCTGCTGGCCTCGGCGTATCTCGAGGCGTACCAGGCGACACATGACCCCGAGTTCGGCCGCGTGGCTCGCGAGACGATGGATTACGTCCTGGGCCGCATGACCGACCCCGAAGGCGCGTTCTACTCGACCGAGGACGCCGACAGCGAAGGCGTGGAGGGGAAGTATTACGTCTGGTCGCTCGCCGAGGTGAACAAGATCCTTGGCCCGGAGCATGCCAGGACGTTCGCCTACGTCTACGATGTCACCGAGTCGGGCAACTGGGAAGGGCACAACATCCTGAACTTGCCGCGCCCGATCGGGCAGGCGGCGAAGCTGCTCGGGCGCGATGAGGACGGCCTCAGGGCCGAGCTCGACGCCTCCCGCGCCAGGCTCCTGGCCACGCGCGAGGGCCGGATTCCGCCGGCGAAGGACACCAAGATCCTCGTCTCCTGGAACGGCCTGATGATCGCCGCCCTTTCCGAAGGCGGCCGGATCCTCAAAGATGAGCGTTACCTCCAGGCCGCCGCCTGCGCCTCGGCCTTCATCCTGGACCGGATGCGTCGCGACGACGGGCGACTGCTCCACGCATTCAAGGACGGCCGGGCCCGCCTCGACGCCTATCTGGATGACTACGCCAATCTGATCGACGGGCTGACCCGGCTGTACGAGGCGACCGGCGAGCCTCGATGGATCGAGTCGGCTCTGGACCTGGCCCGGATCATGGTCGACGACTTCGCCGACGTCGAGCACGGCGGGTTCTTCTTCACCGGCCGGCACCACGAGGAGCTGATTGCACGGCAGAAGGACTACTACGACAATGCGACGCCGTCCGGCAACGCGATGGCGGCCACGGCCCTGGTCCGTCTGGGTGCATTGACCGGATGCGACGACTTGAACAGGGCGGCTCGATCAGCGCTGGAGTCGGTCCAGGTGTTGCTGGAGAGCCAGCCGGCGGCGGGCGGTCAGAGCCTCATCGCACTGGACTTCCTCCTGGGCTCGATCCGCGAATTCGCCGCGATCGCCGGGACGGACGCCGACGAGTTCCGCGCGGTGCTCGAGGCGATCGCGACGCCGTTCCTGCCGCACAAGGTCGTCGCCCCGGCCACGCCGGATCAGGCCGCACGCCTTGCCGGCACGATCCCGTTGCTCGCCGATCGCCCGGCTCGGGGGGGACGCATCACGACCTACATCTGCGAACACTTCACTTGCATCTCGCCGGTTGTGGGAGTCGGCGGTATCGAGTCGGCCTTGGTCAACCGCCGGGCATGATGCAGGATGGCGATTCCGGCCGCCGTCGCGATGCCGAATGGCGATCGTCGGCGGTGTGCCCTCGATCCGGGATGTTCGAGGGGACCGAAGATACCGGCGATTTGAAGGCCAAGCGGACTCCTCGGAGAAGTTCTCTGGAGCCCCTTGATTGACTACTTGGCCGTCTACGTGCTCGAGGGGCTCCTCGCGCTCGCCCTGAGGTTGGGATGAGGTCTGGCGAGGACGCGATCGACGCCCGCGCTCCATGAGCAACCGACCCGCAGTTTGCGCGGTTGATCCGCCGAGATGCGCCCCGATCGGTTTGAAACGGCAAACGCTTGTGGCCTTGACGGCGATCGGCGCTCGCGGATAATCGGCGTCAACGCGACCTGTCGCATGCGAACCCCTGTCGTCGATCGGCGGAGGCATGTCAACGCCGACCATGCCCATTCGGGCGGAGAACATCGTCTCGACCGCGGAACGGCTGTGGCCGTTCTCCTCGGTTTCGGGTCCGCCCGGTCGAAGGGTGACCCGAGGAGGTCTTGTGCCGGGCTATCGTCGGTGCCAGTTCCGGGCTGCCCTGCTCGCCGGCGGACTCGGTCTGTTGCTGGGGCTTTCGGGCTGCTGGTTCGGCCCGAAGGCGTTGGAGAAGACCCACTCCCAGTACAACGAGACGATCCGGCGGGTCTACGAGGAGCAGTTGCTCCAGAACCTGGTCCGGCTGCGATACGAGGAGATGCCCTTCCGGTTGAACGTGCAGTCGATCGCGGCCCAGTACGAGCTCGCCGGGAGTGCCGAAGCTCGCCCATTCTTCCTGGCCCCGAACCCCAGCGGTAAGGTCTTCAAGCAGTTCACCTCGATCTTACCGGACCTTCAGATCAGCGGCGCCAACCGGCCCACCATCACACTCATTCCGTCGAGCAGCGATGCGGTCCGGCGGTTCCTCACACCGATCTCGGCGGATACCCTGCTCTTCCTCTCGTCGACGAGCTGGCCCGTCTCCACGGTGTTGCGGCTCTGGGTGGAGCGATTGAACGGCGTGCCCAACGCAGTCAGCGCCAGCGGACCCCAGAGGGACTTCATCCCGGATTTCGCACGATTCCAGCGCGTCGCACATCTGATGCAGGTGGCCCAGGATCTCGAGCTCATCCTCGCCACATCGCAAGAACGCTCGACTCCCGTGGGTGGGCCGTTGCCGTCGGGTGCGATCAACGCCGCGGCCGCCGTGGACGCCGCGAAGAACGGCCTCGAATATCGCGAGCAGTCGGACGGCTCTTGGGTATTGACCCGCAAGGAGCGAGTCCTCGTCATCGAAGTGAACCCCTCGGCGATCGACCACCCCGTCGTCGTCGAACTCGGCGAATTGCTGAACCTCAGGCGGGGTCAGCGCCGCTACGAGATCGTTGTGACGAGCGACGCGGCCGATCCACTCCGATTCCCGGACTTGCCATCCAACGAACTTCGCCTGACCCCGCGATCCACAGCCCAGGTCTACTACTACCTGGCCAACGGGATCGAGTTGCCGCCCGAACATCTCGCCGCGGGTATCGTCCGGACCCCGAGGGCCCCCGATGGATCGCCGTTCGACACCCGGGCCGTGACCGCCGGACTCTTCACGGTCCACACCTGCAAGGGACACAAGCCGCCCCCCAATGCCTACGTCGCCGTGAAATACCGCGGCTACTGGTACTACATCGACGATCGCGATCAGGCGAGCAAGACCACATTCGCCCTCACCCTCGAGCTCAGCCGGCTGGATTTCGGAACCCCGGAGGGGACCAGCGGCCCCTTCCTGACGCTGCCGGTCGGAAGGTGAACAGTTACCCCGATCGCGAGCGATGACCCGCTCAGTCGAAGGTTGATCGCGATGCTGAATTGATGATTCCTGAAGAAGACATCCCGTTAAATCCGATACAACTCACACATTTCTCCGGGTCAACGGCCCGTTCGCCATGGGAGTCCATCGCTCATGAGGACGAAGTTTGTCCAATGCGCCACGATGTGGGTGGCCCTGCTGTCGGCGATATCCTCAGCCCATGGACAGGGGATCATCGTGCCCAGCGCCGGCCCGATCAATAGTGCGATGGCGGGTGCCTCTACGGCGGCCCCGGTTGACTTCGGCGGCAGCTACTGGAACCCGGCGATCCTGAGTGGCCTCGATAGCCAGGAATTCCTGCTGGGCTCGGCACTGGCCTTGCCGAGCATCCATCTCCAGAGCGGCCTACCGGCCGACTCGATCGGCGGGATCTATCCTCAGACGGGCCGATACGGGGAATCGCGGAGCGATAGCGGCGTGGCCGCCGGACTGGCCACGGGCTTCTCCTTCCGTCTCACCGACGACTCGCCACTCACCATGGGGCTAGGAGTCTTCGGACTGGTCGGCGGTGGTGTGAACTTCGCGGGCAGCTACCAGACGCCAATCCTGACACCGCGACAACCCCCGAAGACGTTCGGCGTCGGGCCGATCTACTCGAACATGTCCCTGCTCGGGATCAATCCGATGGCCTCCTATCAACTCACGGACAAGCTGGCCATCGGCGGCGGTCCCATCATCACCGCGGGCACGCCGAGCTTCAATCCGGGCTTCTTCGCGCCGGGGCCGAGCGGACCGCTCGGACTGCCGACGTTCCCTTCGGCCACCAACGCAAGGGCCTACTGGGGTGCCGGGTTCCAGGTGGGGCTCCTGTACGAGCTGAATTCCAACTGGAACCTCGGTTTCTCCTATAAGAGTCCGATCTGGCAAGAGAAGTGGGACTTCAACGCGTCGTATCCGAACAAGTCCGCGCGGACCATCGGAGTCCAGGCCCAGCTACCGGAGATCATCTCCTGGGGAATCGCATATAAGGGTTTGCCCAAGACCTTGATCGACCTCGACCTCCGCTACATGGACTACGCCAACACCTCGCTCTTCGGCACGCCGGTCCGCGACGGGGGTCTGGGCTGGCAGAGTATCTTCGTCCTCGCCCTGGGGGCCCAGTACCAGGCGACGGATCGCCTCACATTACGCGGCGGCTATCTTTACAACATGAACCCGATCCGGTCGGAAGCCACGCTGTTCAACGTGCAGGCACCGGGGATCATCACGAACACCTTGTCGCTCGGTGCCTCCTACCAGGTCAACGAAAACGTAACGGCCTCACTGGCCTGGATGCACGGATTCCGCAATGCGATCTCGGGCCCGGTCCTCCAGGTCCCCGGCTCTTCGGTCCGGCTCGATGCGCAGGTTGACACGCTCTGGGCCGGCTTCAACGTGAAGTTCGGCGGATCGAAGCGGAAGGGACCCGCATCCTCGACGAGTTCCGGCTTGAGCGAAGTGCCCCCGCAGGTGAGCGACAACCTCCCATTCATCCCGCCGCCGGAGATCCCGAGCGTCCCGGCGACCCAGGCGACGGCATCTACGCCGGCATCGAGCGGTGCTTCCGTCTTGCCGCCGCTCCCCGATCCCAACGTATCCCCCGGCGGGTCGTCCTCCACGGGAGCGGACGTGACCCCCTTGCCACCGCTCGGATCGAGTGGACTCGCTCCCGCGACGTCTCCCTGAGCCATCCGGCTCAAACGCCCCGACGACTTGTCCGCAGGCAGGCGATGCACCAGCAGGCAAGCGCCGTATGGAGGAGAACTCCCGGCCAGACGGCAACGCCCACTCGCTCGGAAACGATTCCGGTGTCGGTGAGGATGGCGATCGCCCCTGTGTTATACACCAGCAAGGCCGCGATCAGCCCTCTCGCAGCGAGACTGCGGTCGTCGTTCCGCGACAGCCAGCAGGCCGTACCCAGGCTGATCAGGGCGGCGCCGGCGATACGACCGATGGTCATTGCCTCGATGGCCGAGGAAGTCGAGCCGGTCAGCAACGCGACCGGCCCCGAGGGCCAGATGGCCAGGGGCAAGCCGGCGCCGATTTCCACCGCGGCCGTCACGATCAAGAGGTATCTGCTATGCATGGGAACGTTACTGAGCCTGGTGGGCCTTGACGGCTTCGAGGATCTGTTGCTTGACGGCCTCCAGGTTGAAGCTGGCCCCCTTCTGCATCGGCGGGAACTCGATGGCCGTCTCGCCGAACTTGACGATCTCCTGCTGGACGTAGACGAACCGCCAGAATTCGTAGGCGTACCAACTGTAGAAGTTGAGCGATCCCGCCAGCCCGGTGCGCTCGAAGGGATCCAGGCGGAGGTTTGTGAGGATCGGCCAGGCCGGCTTGACCGTCCCGCCGAGCCAGCCGTTCGGCTGGTCGAGGAAGCGATACTTGTAGTCGCCGAGTCGGACCGCACCGAGGGTGCTCTCGGCGAAATAGAAGAGTTCCTTGCGCTTCGAGGGTCCCTTGCCGGTGATCAGATCGAGTTGATTGTAGCCGTCGAGGTGAACCTTGTAGGTCCGGTCGCCGAGCGTCTTGCCCTTCTTCAGCTCCTCGATGATATCCGGGTCGCCGGCGGCGGCGACGAACGTGGGGAGCCAGTCGAGGCCGGAGATCAGCCCGTTCTCGACCTTGGCGGCCGGGACCTTCCCCGGCCATCGCACGATGCAGGGCACGCGGAAGCCGCCCTCCATCACCGTCCCCTTGCCCCCGGCGAACGGGGTCTGGCCGCCGTCGGGCCAGGTGAAATTCTCGGTGCCGTTGTCGGTGGTGAACGCGAGGATCGTGTCCTCCTCGAGTCCTTCATCCTTCAGCTTCTTCATGACCGCGCCGACGATGTCGTCGAGCTGCGCCATCCCGGCCTCTTGGATCGACCAGCCGTTCTCCGGCGTCCGCAAGTTCTCGTATTTCTCGGAGAGATGGGTGACGATGTGCATCCGCGTGGGGTTGAGCCAGACGAAGAACGGCTTGCCGTCGCCCTTGGCCTTGTCGATGAACTTTATCGAGAGATCGAGGACCTCGTCGTCGATCGTCTCCATCTTCTTCGGCGATAGCGGGCCGGCGTCCTCGATCTTCTGCTTGCCGACCTTGCCCCAGCGCGGCTGGACGGTCGGGTCATCCTGGTCCTGGGCCCAGGAGTGCACCATGTTGCGCGGGCCGACCGTGTCCTTGAGCGCGGGCGGGTAGTTGCGATGGAACGGGTCCTCCATCGCGTCCAGGTGATAGAGGTATCCGAAGAACTCATCGAAGCCATGCACGGTCGGCAGGAACTCGTTGCGGTCGCCCAGATGATTCTTGCCGAACTGGCCGGTGGCATAGCCGATGGCCTTGAGTGCCGTGGCGATGGTCGGCGCCTGTGCCGGCAGGCCGATGGTCGACCCCGCCTGGCCGACGGTCGTCATCCCGGTCCGGATCGGTAGCTGGCCCGTGATGAAATTGGCACGCCCGGCCGTACAACTGGCCTCGGCGTAATAGTCGGTGAATCGCATCCCCTCGGCGGCGAGCCGGTCGAGGTTCGGGGTCCGGCCCGCCATGATGCCCTGATGATAGGCGCCGATGTTGAACCAGCCGACATCGTCTCCCATGATCATGACGATGTTCGGCTTCTTGCCGGAGGCTCGAACGCTCGAGAGGGCCCCACCGGCCTTCGGATCGGCCAGGGCCAGGAGTGTCCCCTTGCCGACGCCGTCGGAACAACCGGCCGGGCCTGCGGCCTCACCGGCTCGGGGCGACGTCGTCCGGTTCGTCTCGTCGGCGGAGCCCGGCGCCGCGAGGGCCTTCGATGAGAGATTCGGCCTCTCGGAGGCCGCCAGGTAGCCGAGGAGGGCTCCCACGGCGAGGATCGCGATCGTCTGAAGTCTTACGCCTCGAAGCATGCGCTTCTCCTGGGTAGAGTCAAGATGTTTTCATTTTAACGGTCAGGGCAAGAGTTTGCTTGCACATGGCGGGTTCGTTTCGTCCGGCGAGCGCCTCTGCTTCCCCTTGCGTTCCAGGTATTTCCGGCTCGCGTCCAGACCCTCGATGACGTGTGGGAGGGCTTCGAGGATGCTGAAGGTCCCGATGATGATGATACCATGACCGACGCGAACATGCCCCT
>JBKQHM010000311.1:0-7073 GCA_052148775.1 Isosphaeraceae bacterium
GGGCAAGCGTTTGTCCACTTGTGGACAGCACCCATCCCTTATGAGCCGCAGATGCCTCCGGAGGCCACGAAATCGCGATCCGGACGCTGTAATCGTGGGTGTAGTTCAGCACTGTTCGAATGCACCATCCAGGGTAATTGAGAAGTTACGTTTGCGGCGACGAGAGCGTGACACATGGGTGTCACAGGTGGGACCCACCTCGCCGAGAAAGTGGTACCCTCGGAAACCGTCGCTGACATCTTCAGATCTTGGCCACGGACAAGGCGAGGCTTTTCGCGAAAGAAGTCCCACACCGCTTCGATGAATGACCCCATGTCGGCACCATCGAAGCTTGAACTTGTCTTAGCTTGGGTGAAGATGAACGTAACCTCTAGGTACTTATTCGTGCTCAGCAAGTCATCCACCTCTTCCTCTTCGGTGACAAGAGAGCCGTTGATGATGATCGCAAGGCCATCGATGCCTGGATTCGCATCTTTTCCGACGTGAACGTCTGACGGATCGAAGCTCTCGTGATATTCTGAAGAGACGACTGCCACGTTGACGAAGTGCTCGAACTGCACCTCGGCAGACTCTTTCCCTAGATCGAAATTCCTAACAAATTCGTCTACAAGCCCTTGCGTAATTCGGTCCATGGTGAATCCTGCCTATCTTGGAATAGGGTTCGACCTTCGCGCCGAACGTTAGTCCGTCGTTTTGGATTGTATCCCATCCTTAAGCTCTGCCGCCAGCGTCCGCCGGATCTCGAACAAGTGAGCGCAAAGCGGCACCCTGAGTCGAGTCAAACGATCACTGGTAGAAATGACGAGTGCAAAGTCTGGCCGGAGAGACAACAGTGGGATGCCATCCCCTATCCTTCGTGGCCATTCTTTGCCAGTGATGCAGCAGATTACTTCCCTCTAGGAATCCATGGGCGCATGCATGCATTGCCTACGGGTTCACCACGCCGCTGGTTTGTGAAACGGGCCGTGAGCGTCGGTCATCGTTGGCGGGAACTGGCTGGCGGCAAGGTGGGTTTCCTGGACGACCAGCGGCTTACTCCCGCCTCGCATGCTGATCGCCTTCCGCAGATCGAAGCTCGGGCCGCGACCCGGCCTTGAGCACGAATGTAGGATCATCACCCGGTAGCCGAATTTCCGGCGGACCTACCGGATCGGCTCGGCCAGGTCCGAATCGTTGGTAATGACGACCGCCGCATCAAACGCCTTGTCGAAGGCGTCGATCAGCAGCCATGTCGCCAGGTTGACATCCGACCCCTTCTCCTCGTTCTTGACCAACTTCACCAGCGTCGGAGGAGTCGGTGGGAGTGGGATCGGATGCAGCGGCAGCTTCACGGGTTTGCGTGAATAGGTGCCTTCGTGGATATGCAGCCCCGGCACAGTCCTCAATGCCCGAAAATAGGTTTCCTGCCGGACATGCTTATCGGGATCGTGGGGATTTGGCTTGATGCGAGCTGTGAAATAGCGAACATCTTTGACGTGATCGGTGGGAAACGACAGCTCGCACAGCGTCCGCAGATTCAGCCACTTGTATGGAGTATCCATCAAACAGCCGTAATACAAATTGAAGGCGTCAACGTAGACGTTGAGGGTCATCGGTGGAACCGCAAAAGAGCAAGGGCCGCCCTTTCGGGCGGCCCTGCTACCCAATCACCGAAGTGGTTGGGGGGATATCCTCTTGAAAATAAGGCCAAAGCTTCTTGCAGTCAATCCGAATTTGACTTTGCCCAAGCCTTTAATCCTTCTCAGCCGTTGCTGCCTGACCCAATGAACGGGTGTGCGTCGGGGTTTCGCCCTAACTGGAGGTACTTTGCGGAATGTAAGGGGGTCATGAAAGCACCCACTACCCCGCTGTTCATCGAAAATCACCGACGTCATAATCGACCCCGTGTCGCGCGTCGGTCGATAATGACTCGGCTCCGGTGGACGCCATGGCCGAGCCGGCCAAGATCTCCAGGTGAAGGACGAGAGGCGGTGAGCCTTGCTGGGCAAGCTGGCACTACCCGAGATCCGCGAACTGATCCAGGCGGGTGACGAGCCGACTCTCCGCGAGGTCGTCAACCGATGGCTGTCGGCCGATCTCGCCGAACTGGTCGGACCACTCGCGAGCGACGAGCGGATCCGGATCTTCCGCGTGCTGAAGCCGGCTTCCGCCGCCGAGACCTTCGAATACCTCGACCTGTCCGCCCAGCGCGAGGTCCTGGACGCCCTGTCCGACTCCGAATCGGCGGAAATCCTGAACGCGATGGCGCCGGACGATCGGACGGCACTCCTGGCCGAGCTGACCGCCGAGCAGTCCGAACGCCTGCTCGATCTGCTCAACCCCGAGCAGCGCGCCGTCGCCCGCAGGCTGCTCGACTACCGCGAGGGGAGCGTCGGCCGGCTCATGACCCCGGACTACGTCGTCGTCCGCAAGGACTGGACGATGCGCCACGTCCTGGACCATGTCCGCGCACACGGCCGCGACAGCGAGACCCTCAACGTCATCTACGTCGTGGACGACCAGAACAAGCTGATCGACGACCTACGGATACGCGAGATCCTCCTGGCCCCCCTTCATGCGCGCGTCTCCGAGGCCTTGGACGGCCAGTGCGTCAGCCTGATGGCGACCGACGACAAGAAGACTGCCGTTCAGGTGTTTCGCAAGTACGACCGCACCGCGCTGCCGGTCGTCGATCCCCACGGGCGGCTCGTCGGGATCGTGACCCTCGACGACGTGCTCGACCTGGCCGAGGAGCAGGCGACGCGGGAACTCCAGCAGTTCGGCGGCCTCGAGGCCCTCGACGATCCCTACCTGAGCACGACCTTGCCGGCGATGGTGCGGAAGCGCGCGTCCTGGCTCGTCGTCCTGTTCGTGGGAGAGATGCTGACCGCCACGGCGATGGCCTACTTCGAGACCGAGATCGCCCGCGCCGTGGTCCTGGCCCTGTTCGTCCCGCTCATCATCTCCAGCGGAGGCAACTCCGGCTCGCAGGCCGCCACCCTCATCATCCGGGCCCTGGCGCTCGGCGAGGTTCGGCTCCGCGATTGGTGGCTGGTCCTGCGCCGGGAGATCGTGGCCGGCCTGATGCTCGGGCTCATCCTCGGCTCGATCGGATTCCTCCGGATCGCCGCCTGGAGTGCCTTCTCAAGCGTTTATGGCAAGTACTGGTACCTCGTCGGCATGACCGTCGCCGGGTCGCTGCTCGGCGTCGTCATCTTCGGCACCCTGACCGGCTCCATGCTGCCGTTCCTGCTCAAGCGACTGGGATTCGACCCGGCCACGTCATCCGCTCCATTCGTCGCGACGCTCGTGGATGTCACCGGTCTGATCATCTACTTCTCGGTGGCCCTGCTCCTCCTGCGCGGGACCGTGCTGTGAGGTCGATCTCGGCCGAGTGGAGAAGATCCGTCCCACGTGTGGTCAATCGCAATCGAGCACACCCACTCGAACCCATGAGAGCGGGGATTGTTCGATGCATTCTGGCTCGACTCATATCATCAAACGATATCCCCTGCGATGGATTCCGATCATGATGCTTTTTGTCAACATCGCCAGCGGACTGTGCCGTGTGAGTCGCACAAAATGGCGAATTGGGTTGTGCGGTCTAGGTAAGAAGCAATACTGAATGTTATGGTCCAGAGCGTCGCGCGCTCTCGAAAGATGGAGGCTTCCTTCCGTCCCTGCATTGTGTTGGCATTCCGCATGACGCAGACTCAGGAGGATCTGGGACGCTCGGTTTGCGGGGGAACCAGCGATGATGATTCGATGCCCAAAATGTGATCGTGTGGGCCATCTGCCGGATCGGCTTGCCCCCGAGGCACGGAGATTACGCTGCCGGAGATGCAACGCCAATTTCTCGACAGCCGAGGTAGCCGTCAAGTCGGCGAAACCGCATCGCGGGGCGGATGACTCGTGGCGTGGGGCCGCGATCGATCCGTCGACGGCCGGCTCATCGCGACAGATTCTGGGCGAGGGGATTTTCGGCCGATTCGATGAACCCGCGACCACGCTCCGCTCGCTCGGGCCGGGAGACTCCAATTACGAGATGGCGTTTTCGCTCGATGATCCCCGCGATGATTCCGGTGCCGATTGGGAAAAGGAAGGCGAGGACTTCTTCGAAGCCGAGGCACCCAGCTCCGACGAGATCGAGGCCATTCGCCCGGGACAAGCGGAGCCCCCGCGGCCCGAGTCCTGGTACTACGGCTTCATCGTCGCATGGGCGAAGCCCTTGTGCATCGGCGTGCTCGGGTTCGTCGCCTTCTCGGTGCTCGTGATCGGATTCCTGGTCGCGAGCAGTCTGGGTGTGGCGGGCCCCCAGATCATTCCGACGTCGATCCAGGCGCTGATCGTGGCTTCGCTCGGTACCATCGCACTGCTCATGATCGGTGTCTCCATGATCTTCCAGAGCGTATTCCTCGCCGACCTGGCCAGGAACGTCAAGCGTATGCCTCGATCTGAGGACCGGCTATCGCGGGGGTGATCGTCCATGGCCCGATTCGCCGACGCCGTCACTGCCATGATGCTCTTCTTTGTGCTTTGGCCCGTCTCTGCGGTGATCGCGATGCACATTCGAAGGTCCTCGCCGGGGCCCTTACTCGTAGCGACGCGTTGGCGTCGCGGCGATGGCACTGTCGTCTATATCCCCAAGTTCAGGATGACCGAACGGGATCCGTCGCGAATGAGTCCCCTCGAACGATTCATCGACCGATACGACTTCGACCGAATCCCAGGGCTCATGAGTGTGATTCTTGGCCAGTTGACCCTCAAGGATCTGTGGAATCAAGCCCGCTGAAACCGGGAGTCACATCCTCGCCAGAATGAAGCGGTACATCGCCCTCAATCCCCACGAGGACGATCTCCGAGAGCCGTTGGCCATCAAGCCCGGCGAGTTATGCGCGGTAATAAGCCCGAGGCGCCAGCGACTGCCGTCGCACTGGTGTAGGGTGGTGCCGAGCCTCGATTCATCGAGGCGAGGCCCACCGAAATGACGATGGCCCGCGGCGGGCCTCGCGCCACTGCGCGGCGTACGGCACCACTGCGCGGCGCTCGACACCACCCGACGCACTGCCGTCGCACTGATGTAGGGTGGTGCCGAGCCTCGTATCATCGAGGCGAGGCCCACCGACATGACTGATGAGCAGGGCGATGGCCGCCCCACAAGTCCATGCGTTACCGACCACCGAACTCTGCCCGCGTCAGCGTGCCTTGCCGACCGCAGGTCCTCTCCGATGTATTGGCGATGATGACGATGACGCGGTTGCCCGACACCATGGGCCTCGAGGATCCCCGCGCAATAATAATCGTCGCGTCATCGCCCAGGCCGTCGGCGACCAGCTCGACCAGCCCGGCGTCCCGGTGGGCCGTCCGCGTCCGTCGGCGTCGTGGCGGTCGGATCGGGACAAAACGTCGCCGGCGGTCAGGCGCATGGGCGGGCAGTCGCCGGCGGCGTCGGCCCGGCGGACGGCACGTCACGCTGATGACCGACGACCGCCGTCCGAGACCACCTTTCGGAGAAGCGGCTTCGGTCGACCCGACCGACGCGTGCAAGGCAACCCTCCGACACTTCGGTCGGATCGACCGACGCACCTTCGACACATGCTCGCAGCTCGACCCAAATCCGTTCGCCACAACCCTCGGCCCGCGAACGGGCACTAGATTCATATCGGGCCTTGAGGCTCGATTCGCGCGTCGATACTCTGTGAGATGGCCAGTTTGCCGGGCGGCACCGAGCGGCTTACTTCCCGCGGATCGGGCCGATACTTCATGCAAGTCCGCCGAGGTGCGCCAGACGGCATCCGGTGTCGTAGCCACCTTGAACCGCCCGTCCCGCGAACATCGGGGGGATCCATGTCCGAGGCCATCGACCGGCTCGAGGCACGCGTCCGGCAGCTCGAACGCCGCCTTCGCTGGCACCAGCGGATCGGCGGCGTTGCCGTTCTCCTTGCCGCGCTGTTGGCCGGGGCTGCCTTCCTGGCTTAGGGCCGGCGGGCGCGCTTCACGGAAGTGGACCTCGAACGCCTGAATGTCGTGGAGCCCGATGGGCAGCTCGTCTTGGCGATGGCCAATACCGCTCGCCTGCCGCACCCGCTCATTGCCGGTAAGACCGTGAAGACGGATCGGACCGGCCCCGGCCTCATCTTCTTCGATGGCAGAGGCTGGGAGGTCGGCGGACTGATTTACGGCACAGAGCCGACTCGCGACGGCTACCGCGCCGGGGGACATTTCTCGTTCGACCAGTTCCGGAACGACCAGGTCGTCTACCTCAGCTACGAGGACGATGGCGCGACGAACAAGAGCGCCGGCCTGTACGTCGTCGATCGGGCGCGCACCCCGACCCTCGATGAGAGGATGCGGCTACAGGAGACGCTGGCCGGCGCCACCGAGGATGCTCGCGTCGCGCTCCAGGCCAAATTACGCGCCGCCACGGCGCAACGGGTCTTCGTCGGCTCCGAGAACGAGACTGCGATGGTGCGGCTGCGGGACCGAGCCGGCCGGGATCGGATTCGCCTGATCGTCGACCCGCAGGGGGCCGCGCGAATTGAGTTTGTCGACGAATCCGGAAGGGTCGTTGACCGCCTGCCCAAGTAGCACGACCTCGGTCGCCGGCGCGCCGGATGATCACTCGGGGCAGGCCCCAGGCGGGCCAGGGACCTCGTCGCCCGGCTCGGCGACGATGGGGGCGGCGGAGGAGGTGTCCTTGCCCTAGTTAGCATGAAGGCACAGGAGCCGTTCGGAGGTAAGCGTCCGTCACGCCCCACGTCATCGGAAGCGATTGTCGCGTTGCGCGCCACGGCCCGACGAGCTCTTGTAGATTGATATGACACATGTTCACGCTATTGTTTGTTGCCCGCGCGGGAGGCATAGGGTTCAAGCTAGAGCCCCCGAGAGTCGAGCCCGATGAGCAGGAAAAACCCGTGTTCGCAAGCCGAAAGGCGATAACGATTTACTCCTAGGCTAGTGCCATTCCTCGACGCTACCGAAGCGCGCTTGCTGGATTTGGATCAATCGAATTTTGGAGTCGCGACAGGGTGCCCTAGCCTGGATTCCCATGGAGGGGAAACCGGCTAACAAATTGGCTTGAAACTGATCGAGAT
>JBKQHM010000312.1:0-6846 GCA_052148775.1 Isosphaeraceae bacterium
CGGACGTGCCGGGTGCCCTCGGGAGGACGCCGGACGTCAGGCGCACCGAGGACATCGAGCAGACCATCGACTGCATCGGTGCGACCTGCGGCGGGCTGAACATCGTGGTCAACAATCCGCGCGTCAACAACATGGCCTACCGCGTGAAGATCAACCAGTTGCCGCGCTCGAAGTGGGGCCGGATCCAGGCGATCGATCTGATGGGGCTTTACGACGTGAGTCAGTTCGCGGCCCGGGCGATGCGGTCGCAAGGGCTAGGGGCGGATCATCAACAACGCCTCGAACGCAGGACTGGTCCCATTGCGACTCCGATGCGCCTTAAAACCCGGGGCATCCCTGGAGGCCAGGGCGCCCGGGGTTGTACCGGTTGAACATGAGTCGAGAAAAGCGACGAATCGCCGGCATCACACCTTCGATCGACGGCGCAGGCCGTAGCCGATGAATGCCAGCCCGCCCAGTCCCGCGATCATGAAGGTCGAGGGCTCGGGGGTGATGCTCGTGATCGTAATCCCACCTGATGGCCAGGTGATCACATTTTGGCCGGATCGATAGCTTTGGTCGAGGACCAGAATCGTGGCACCCGAGTAACTTTTGCTCGAACTGTATCCCGAAATGGTGCTCCCGGTTATCGACGAGGTGGCCACACCACCAAGCAACCCACCACTGTACGTGGTGCCATCGTAGCCAGTGATGGCGTTGTAGTCGCTCTGGAGTGTCGGGTCGCTGGGCCAACTGGTGACTTGGAACTTGCTGTCGATTAAATGCCAGATGGCTAGCTGCAAGGCGCCCATCTCATCATTGTTCAAGTGATTGATCGCGGAATAGATGGTCCCCAGGTAGTTCAACTCGTTCGTCAAATGGGGATCGGAGACCGTTGGCGTAACTCCCGAGGGAACGACCTCGTTCTGAAAGTTGTTTGTGGTCGTCGTGGCCCTGAAGTTCGTAGGGTTGTACTCGTCGTGCCAGAGGTCAATGCAGAAGCCAATGAACGGCGAGCCTGTAGGATTTCCTGTGGAATCCGTGGGGGTCACGTCGAACAGCACGGGGCTGGTATATTGAGTGCTGGATTGACCTGTGTAGGTGATACCCACTTGGATTGAGTAATCGTAGTTGTAGGTAGCTGAATAATACTGGTCTGCTCTGATGGCCCCGCCCGCCCAGAGCAGCAAGGCCAGCATGAGACCGATCGCCCGCATCTGAACACGAAAAGATCTCACTATCATGTGCAAATCCTTTGGTAGTGAAAATATACTCCGGAAAACATCGAACATTCCTGGCTCGACCGATCGCGAGCATCCCTCAATGAGGCCGGGGCCCGGAGGGGTTTGCGATACGGCTCGCTCCGTGAAGAGTGGGAGTGATATTACAGACCACGTCTTGAAACTCCGTTCTAAATGTTGTCTTGTTGGTTCTCCTGGCATGAGTGATTGTTGTGAACCCTCAGAGAATAGCGGGGATCTTTCGGTCGGCCGAGACCCGGAGTGAACGTTTGGTGTCCGCAACCGGTTGGTGCCGCATCTTTCCCGTTATCCTCCCGACAGGCCCAGCACGACCTCCCTTTCTTGCTCGCGACGACGATGCGAGGACTTGGACGCTCCGAGTTCAACTGCGATTCGATAACGACCGCTGAGTGGTGTTCAATTGCCTCCGAAGGCGGTCGATAAAGTCTCGTTCAAGGGGAGCTCTCGACTCGGGCTTGAGTCCTAGTTCTTCGGCCAAGCGGAATGCCTTCTGGGCCTCATCAGGCTTGCCCGCGGCCTGGTAGGCCCATGCCAAATGGAGCGCGAGGCTCACATTCTCGGGGTCGGCCCTCTTTGCATCGCGGAGTTCCTGAGCCGCGCGGTCGGCCTCGCCCACACGGATCAGGGCGACGGCCCGGGTGTCCACGAGGGTCGAGAGGTGTCCCGCTTTCTCGATGGCTCGGTCGACCAACTCGAGGGCTTCCCTCGGCACTCCCGGTTCGCGAACGGCGAGTACCCAGGCGAGGTTGTTGAGCGTCTCGACGTTATCGGGCTCGCTGATCAGGATCTGGCGAAAGAGAGTCTCGGCCTCGTCGTAGCGCCCCTGTTTCGAGTAGATGGTGGCCAGCTTGGGACGGAGCGCGGCGGCTGCGGAAGGGCTCTTCCTCAGGGCCTCGACGATCCATGCCTCCACCCGTCGCTTGACGTCCTCATCTGCGGAAGGTGCGACGAATAGCATCAGCGACGCTCCGGCTACCGCCTCCGGGCGGCAAGTACGCGAAGCCTCATCGAGGATCGCGACCGCCTCCTTGGTCCGATCCTGCCGGGCCAGGAACGAAGCCAGGGTCAGGACTCGCTCCGGCTCATCGGGTTTGCGGACGATGAACGCCTTGTAGGCCGACTCGGCTTCCCCGGCGAAGCCGAAGCGCTCGAGGAGGCCAGCGACGACGCCGATCTCCTCGGGGGCCTGTCGGCCCCGGGCCTGGAGCAGGTCCATCAGTTCGGGTCTACGTCCGCGAAGATCGAGCAGGCGGGCCTCCCGCTCCAGCAGGCCCAGGGACTGCGGTGCCACCTGCTTCAACTCGGATAGCCAGTGATCCGCCGGGTCGAGCTCTTTGTGGTTGATCAGGAAGTCGATGAAATGGACGAGATGCCGGGGATTTTTGACCCCAGCTCCCAGGATCTTCAGCATCTGTCTCCGGTACTTGTCCACGAGCCGCTCAGCCAGGTAGGTCCGGGCCAGGATGAACTGCTCGTTGATGCCGAGCTGGTTCGACTGGTCGAGGGGTTCGAGGAGCTTGATGGCATCACCTCGCCGGCTGGTCCGGACTGCCAGGAGGATTGCCTTAAGCCTTTGGTCTTCAAGGCTCGAGGGGTAGTTCTTCAAGTTCTGCTCGACGAGGGCGAGGGCCTGGTCCATCTCGGCCATTCGTCCGGTGCTCAGCCGCGCCAGGCTGCGCGTCCGGTTGGCCCAGGCCAAGACTTCCGGCGTCGCCTTCATAGCAGGGGAACGGAGCTTCTCCAGGATGGGCTCGACCTTGTCGAACCGGCCCTGGTTGATGTAGATGTCGGTGGCGACCCGAATCGTGGCCAGGTCGCAGGCGGGCGATTGAAGGGCTGGCTGGATCATCGCCTCCGCCTGCTCGGTATCGCCGACGAGCGCATAGCATTGAGCCAGGGCCAGGTTGGCCCGATCCGCAGGCAGTGCCTTGCGCGCCGCGTCTATAGCCGCTCTGGCTTGATCTGCCTGCTTCTCCAGGACCAGGTATTGAACGTAGGTCACCCAGGTGATGGGTACGGCCGGGCCCAGCTCCACCGCCCGACGCAATTCCTTGCCCGCATCCAGTGGCCGGTGAGCGGCCATGTAGAATTGTCCCAGGAAGAGATGGTCGAAGAAATGGGTCGAACTCTCCGAGAAGACCCGACGGGCCATCGCGATGCCCCGATCATAATCTTTCTGACGGATTGCGTTGAGCGCCGTGGAGATCGTCAGATCTGCGGCGGCCACGCCACGGTCGGACAGAATCTTGACCACCCGATCGATCTGGTCGAACTGGCTGTTCTGGTTGAGCAGGCCGACCAGCCGGCGAGCCAGGGCGGGCTGAGTGTTCCCCAACTCGATGGCCCGGAAGTATTGCTTGATCGCTTCGTCGGTCTTGCCTTCCAGCTCGGCGATCTCGGCGAGCAGGACCGAGTTGCCCCACCAATCCGGGCGCCCGGTGGCGACCTCTTCGGCCAGGCCGCGAGGGATGTCCAGATCCTTGGTCCCACCCCGGCGAGCCTGTTCAAGCAGGTAGGATGCTTGTCCGAAGCGCCAGAGAGTTCCCCGTTCGCCTTCGATCTTGCGTATTCGGGCCACGAGATCTTGGGCGTCCGTGTCGTCGCCGGCCTGCATGGCCAGATCGAACAAACCCATGAGGACCTGGACACTCTCCGGTTGCAGCCTGGCGAGCTCGCGCCTGTGTTCCCGGGCCAGGGCCGGCTCGCCCAGCCGGCTCTCGACCGCAGCGAGCCGATCGAGGAACGTTGGCCGGTCGGGGTCGGGAATCATCAGGCGGGTCTCCGCCAGCTTCGCCACCGCTGCCGTTGCCTTCTCACCGCCTGCCCGGCCCCAATAATCCAGGCGCGCCAGTTGAATCTCGGTGCTCGGTCCCAGGTCCTTCTCGGCCTCGCCGAGGATCTGCAAGGCCATGGGGCCGTTGCTTTGGCCTTGGGCCAAACGGGCCAGGGCGAGACGATATCGGAGATTGCGGGGATCCTTGGCCCGGGCCGCGGACACAAGCGAACGGGCGTCCTCCAGGCGGTCCTGGGCAGCCAGCAAGTCGGCTCGGAGCAGAGTCAATGATTCGAGGGCTTGGGGTAGCGCCCTCTGGGCCTCTCGCAAATGGGCCTCTGCCTCCTGCCATTGCCGCTGATCCCTCGGCTGGCGACTCGCCCTCTGTATCAACAGCCGCACAAGATCGAGCCGCAATTCGGGCTTGCGCTCCGCCATCGGCAAGAGGATTCCGATCGCCTGGTCGAGCTTGCCCGAGCGGGCCAGTGCCTGAGCAAACTCGATCCGGGCGAATTCCGGACCGCGATCGCCATCGGCGACCTGACGGAGGGCATCCATCCGCTGCTCGTCCATGCCGACGCGACCGTAACATTCGGCCAGCATGAGGTTGAGCTGGGCGGTAAGCCGCCGATCGGACCTCAAGGCAATCCGGGCCCTCTCGATGCCTGGGATCGCCTCTCGCCACTGCTTCCGCTGGAATAGGACACTTACTTCGAGATAGGCGACGTAAGTGTTGCCCAAACCAGCGTTTCGGAGCTTGGTGATGTAACCGTCGGCCTGGTCCTTCCCGTCGACCTTGTCCTGGAGTATCAAGTTGTAGGCCAGCTCGAACGCCAGCTCGAGGGAGGGTTTGGCTTCGAACGCTTGCCTCAAGACCGCCTCGGCTCGATCGAGGTGATCCTCACGAACCTCCAGGCGAGCCAGGCCGAGCGCGAAGGCGACGCTCTTGGGATCGAGCTTCTGACCCTTCTCCCAGTAAAGCCGCGCCGAGGCTAGATCCGGTTTCTGCTCGCTCGCGACGGCGGCGGTGAGCAGCACCTCGAGGTCATCGGGGCCGAGCTCCAGAGCCTTCTGGATGTCCTTGGCGTCGGCGGGGGGCGCGTATTCCTGGGCGTACCGCCAGCGGAAGATGTAAGCCCGGCCGGCATCAGGGTTCTTAGCGATCATCTCGCGTATCGTGCGTTCGGCAGCCTCGGTGCGTCGCAATTCGGCCCGGCGCAGCCGAGCCAGCCGATCGTAGCAGGCGACCCGGCGCGGATCGTGTTCGATCGCCTGCAGGAACAACTGCTCGGCCTGCTCGTGGCGGGTCATCCCGCTCTCGCACTGGCCCAGGAGGTCCTCCAGCTCGGCCAGCCCGGCACCCGTCGGCTGGCTGGTCTCCCGCAGGCCGGTGAAATGGCGGTGGGCGTCCTTGAATCGGCCCAGCTCCAGGGCGAGGTCGGCGCAACGGCGCTCGAGCTTCCCATCGCCGGGGTTATAGCGAAGGGCCTCTTCATGGACCAGGAAGACCCGTTCCAGCCGGCGACGTTCCGCATCCCGCTGATCCACAACCCGGGCGTACCACTCCCAGGCGGACCCGTCCTCGCGCCTGAGGTTCAAGTACTGGCCGAGCGAATGCTCGGCTTTTTCCAGGTCACCGGCTGCCTCGGCACGGCGTGCACGGTCGAGCAAGGCCGACGCGTTCCTCCGCATCTGGAAGTCGTGCACGACGTACATTCCCCCGCCGAGCAGGGCCATTGCCCCCAGGAGGACCGACAGGACGAACAGGTTGAGCCTTCGCATCGGAACCGATTTTGGTGTGGAACTCAACATCGAGCACGACTCTATCAAGATGTCCATTGTTCGAGCATTGCCGCTGAACGAGCGATTGCTCATGACCGGACCGTGAGCCATGGACTGTCGGTACATCTCCGGGGAGTTTTCCGAAGGCTAAGCCAGGCGCAATCACAGAATTCACGGGACGCTCAGGCCGTCTGCCTCGTCCCATCTCGGCATTGAGGCACATTGCGGAGAGCTAGGTGCATCGCAGGCATTCTTCATGCTTGCGGCCTCCAATCTCAACATGAGGTCGCCGACTTATCAAGCACTAGCTGAAGGCTTTTTTATCATAAGGTGATAAAACCCCACGGCATTGGCCCGACAACGGCCCACGAGGACCAAGCTACCACGAGCTAAGACACGGTTATTTTATACAATAACCCATCGAGGCGATGCGGTTTCGGCGCTTGATCATGCTGCCTGGTTCGCAAAAGGTTCGATATAACCGGCTCGATCCGGTACAAGTTCGACGCTTCGTGCGTGAATAAGCCATTCCCGAGTATCGCCCTCATGTTGCTCGCCGAGCCGCGCACGCCGCCTCTGCCCTCCCGATTGGTGTTGTTTTTCGGCAACTTTTCGTATGAGGAATGGTCTGTCGCGCTCTGGTGACGAGCTTGCAATACCGGCCGATCGCACAGGCATCGCCGGGTCACGAATCCTCTGCTCGCCGTAGATCGAAACCGGCGATGCCCAGGGACGCGTCCCTGGCCAAGGTGAGCTAGCCGTGGCTTTCGCCAGGCTTGACTGACGGTTTCGATTCCGGCATCCGGGAGCTTCCCGACTATCCGTTCGGACTGCGGAAGCCGGACTCGAGGATCACCTGGTCCGCATTTCCCCCCCCGTGTCGGTTTCGGTCAGGAAGGGCTCAACTTTCTCGGCCAGCCGGACCCTGGCGTGATGGGAGGTTGCCCTTGACACACCTGAGCGTTCATCCGGGTTTTGTTGCGCTTCCCAGTTGACCGTAAGCTTGCTTTCGTTGCGATTGCACCGACTGACCCAACATCTTGCGGCACC
>JBKQHM010000313.1:0-9045 GCA_052148775.1 Isosphaeraceae bacterium
GCCGATCGGACCGGACTCGTCATCGATCCTTATTTCTCCGCCACCAAGATGGCCTGGATTCTCGATCACGTCCCCGATGCCCGCCGACGCGCCGAGGCCGGCGAGCTGGCAGCGGGGACGGTGGATAGCTTCCTCGTCTGGCACCTGACCGGGGGCCGTCGGTTTGTCACCGATGGCACGAATGCATCGCGTACGCTGCTCATGGATCTTCGAACTCTCGAATGGGCCGACGATCTCTGCCAACTATTCGGCGTACCGCGCGGAATATTGCCCGAAATCCTCCCAAGCTCGGGCGAGTTCGGCCGGACCGAGGGCCTGAGCTTCCTCCCGGATGGCCTCCCGATCATGGGCATCGCCGGCGATCAGCAGGCGTCGCTCATCGGTCAGGGGTGCATCGATGCCGGTCAGGCGAAATGTACGTACGGCACGGGGGCCTTTCTCCTGGCTCATACAGGCGGGCGGATCGTGCCGTCGCGCAACGGGCTAATCACGACCCTGGCGGCCACGATCGGCGACCAGCCCCCACAGTATGCGCTGGAAGGCAGCGTGTTCGTCGCTGGGGCGGCCGTGCAGTGGTTCCGCGACGGCCTCAAGGCGATCGGTGCGTCGTATGAGATTAACCCTCTGTCGCTCGAATCCGACCCGGCCATGGATGTCATCTTCGTACCGGCCCTGACGGGAATGGGGGCTCCTTACTGGCAACCGTCGGCACGAGGGACCATCTTCGGTTTGTCTCGGGCGACCTCGATCGCCGACCTCGCCCGCGCCACGCTCGAAGGCGTGGCCTTCCAGGTCGCCGACTTGATCCAGGCGATGAACGACGACCTGGGTTACCACCTGGCCGACGTCCGCGCCGACGGCGGCATGGCCAGGTCGGACCCCTTCCTCCAGTTCCAGGCGGACCTCCTGGGGCTCCCGATCAACCGCAGCCCCCACACCGAATCAACAGCGATGGGCGCCGCGGTCCTGGCCGGGGTGGGTGCCGGGCTCTGGCCGGATGTCGCGGCGGCCATCGAGTTGATCACGGCCGGCGGCCGGACCTTCTCACCCGGCCGGGACGACGACTGGAGGAAGCAGGTCCACGCCCGATGGCGGCACGCGGTCGAGACCGTGATCAAGCACTACGCGTGATTTGGTAAATCCCTATTCGCATTACTTGTCCCGGCTGATGGTCCCGCCGCTGGCGAGGGCGGCCTGGGCGGCGGCCAGGCGGGCGATCGGGACGCGGAACGGCGAGCAGGAGACGTAGTCCATCCCCACCTTGTGGCAGAAGGCGACGCTGTCGGGGTCGCCGCCGTGCTCGCCGCAGATCCCGACCTTCAGGTGCTCGTTGTGCTTCTCCTGGCGCGACTTGCGGCCCTTGGTCACGCCGATCTCGATGAGCTGCCCGACCCCCTTCACGTCCAGGCTCTGGAACGGGTCGATCGGCAGGATCTTCTCTTTCAAATACGTCGGCATGAAGCCCTTGATGTCGTCGCGGCTGAAGCCGAAGGTCATCTGGGTCAGGTCATTGGTGCCGAACGAGAAGAACTCGGCCTCGACGGCGATCTGGTCGGCCGTGAGGGCGGCACGCGGGACCTCGATCATGGTGCCGATCAGGTACTCGACCTTCACGCCGGCTTTCTGCATCTCCACGTCGATGAGCGCGATCGCACGCTTCTTGAGGAAGACGAGCTCCTCGATGGTGCCGACCAGCGGGATCATGATCTCGGGCAGGACGCTCTTGCCGCGCTTCTGGACTTCGATGGCCGCCTGGATGATCGCGCGGATTTGCATGTCGCCGATCTCGGGATAGACGATCGGCAATCGGCAACCGCGGAAGCCGAGCATCGGGTTGAACTCGTGCAACTGCTCGACGCGGTCCTTGATCCGGACCGGGTCGATGCCGAGCTGCGAGGCGACCTCGGCCTGGCCTTTCTCGTCGTGGGGCAGGAACTCGTGCAAGGGCGGGTCGAGGAGCCGGATCGTCACCGGCAGCCCGTCCATCGCCTCGAAGATCCCGATGAAATCCTCGCGCTGGAATGGCTCGAGCTCGGCGAGGGCGGCCTTGCGCCCAACGACGTCGTCTGCCAGGATCATCTTCCGCATGGCGACGATCCGCTGCTCGCCGAAGAACATGTGCTCGGTCCGGCAGAGCCCGATCCCCTCGGCGCCGAACTCGCGGGCCTTGGCGGAATCCTTCGGGGTGTCGGCGTTGGTGCGGACCTTCAGGGTGCGGACCTTGTCGGCCCACTCCATCAGGGTGAAGTATTCGTCGGGGATGACGGGATCGATGGTGGGCATCTCGGCGGCCCAGACCTCGCCCGTCGAGCCGTCGATGGTCACATAGTCGCCGGACTTGATCGTCTGGCCCTTGACCGTGATGGTCCCGGCGGCCTCGTCGATCTTGATGGCCTCGCAGCCGACGACGCACGGCTTGCCCCAGCCCCGGGCGACGACCGCCGCGTGGCTCGCCTTGCCGCCGGTCGAGGTGAGGATGCCTTGCGCCAGGTGCATGCCGGCCACGTCTTCCGGGCTGGTTTCCTTGCGGACCAGCATGAGGCGGGCCTTGGAATCCTTGGCGGCCTCGTGGATCGCCTCCTCGGCCGAGAGCACCACCTTGCCGACCGCCGCCCCCGGGCTGGCCGAGATCCCCTGCGCCACCGGCTTGACCTTCTGCCGATGCTTGGGGTCGATCTGGGGCATAAGCAGGTGGTTGAGGCTCTCGGGGCTGACCCGCTTGATCGCCGTGGTCTCGTCGATCAGGCCGTCGCGGGCCATCTCGACGGCGATCCGCACGGCGGAGGTGCCGGTCCGCTTCCCGCTCCGGGTCTGGAGCATGTAGAGCGTGCCGTCCTCGACCGTGAACTCGATGTCCTGCATCTCCTTGTAGTGCTTCTCGAGCTTCTGGCGGATCTCGAGGAGTTGCTTGTAGACCTTCGGCATGTCGACGTCGAGCCGGGTGATCGGTTCGGGGGTCCGGATGCCCGCAACCACGTCCTCGCCCTGGGCGTTGACCAGGTAGTCGCCGAAGAACTCGTTCTCGCCGGTGTTCGGGTCGCGGGTGAACGCCACGCCGGTGCCCGAGTTGTTCCCGGTGTTGCCGAACACCATGGCCTGGACGTTGACCGCGGTCCCCTTCAGCCCGGTGATCCGCTCGATCCGCCGGTACTCGATCGCCTTGTTGCCCATCCAGCTATTGAAGACGGCCGTGATGGCCTTCCAGAGCTGGTCCTTGGGATTCTGGGGGAACGACTCGCCGACGTGCTTCTGATAGACCGCCTTGTAGCGTCGGACCAGCTCCTTGAGGTCATCGGCGCCGAGGTCGGTGTCGAGGGTGACGCCGCGCTCGTTCTTGAGCGAATGGAGCTCGTGCTCGAAGTGCTCGTGGTCGACGCCCATGGCCGTCGAGCCGAACATGTCGATGAGCCGTCGATAGCCGTCGTAAGCGAAGCGGGGATTGTTCGTCTTCTTGGCCAGCCCCTCGACCGAGGCGTCGGTCAGGCCGAGGTTGAGGATCGTGTTCATCATGCCGGGCATGGAGAGCGCGGCCCCGGACCGGACGCTCACCAGCAGCGGGTCCGCCGGGTCGCCGAACTTCTTGCCGACGGCTTCCTCCATGCGCACCAGGGCGGTCTCGACCTGGGGCTTGACCTCATCGGGGAGCTGTCGGTTGCGCTCGTAGTAATCCGCACAGACCTCGGTGGTGATGGTGAATCCGGGCGGGACCGGGATGCCGATCACGCTCATTTCGGCGAGGTTGGCCCCCTTGCCGCCGAGCAGTTCCTTCATCTCGGCACGACCCTCAGCCGAACCGCCGCCAAAGGAGTAGACGTACTTTTGTGTACTGGCCATCGTTCTCAATCGCTCCAAGTTCGGTGGGTGCCAAGTCCACGTGGTATTCGGGCCAAGCATGAATGCGGCGGGCGCGGACGACCACGGAGGAGGGGATTCCTCATAATAGCATGGAATACCGAACGTTATCGTTTTGAAGTCCGCCCGTCAAGCGTCCCGTTCCTCGTGGGAACGTCGCACATTCCCGCAGCAGGCCGAACGCCCCGGCGGGCGGCTCGTGAGTGTCGGTTGGCGGGAAGCGTTCACCAGTCTCCTCGATCTCCAGTCGCTCCCCGCCGTGCTCCACCGACAGCCTTTCCCGCCTGAACGAAGGCCGAGTGAGGGAGGAACGCCGCCCCGGATCGTTGCGCTGGTTTGCACTCCTGTGCAACAATTCGCCGGGTCGCCCTCCCCGATCTCACGGTCCGGAAATGAATTGGGGAGGAGCTCGAGGAGAGGCGCGCCGCGGTCGGCATGGGCGAGGTCTTTCGCGGCCCGAGGCGCGCGATGAGGGGATCGGGCCGATCGCCCCGTGGCTGACAAGTAACCTGTCACCGTTTGCTGGTTCCGAGGGAATTGATTGTGCACGAGAACCTATTATATAGTATGCCGCCACTTTACAATTTCCTTAATGCACCTATCCCGGATTTGTGGCGACGGCAACCCGAAATCTCGACGGCAAGGGGAGATGCGACGACTGAAAAATTTGGCGAGTTGCGCGCAGGACTGGTGCACCAACCGAGGTTCCTGCCCTCTCATGTAACCCCTTCGGGCTGGGATCGCTCCTGGCTCGGGACGACCTAAGATCAGCGCCTTACAACCGGGATGCCCAGTCGCGGACGACGCGGGCCATCTCGACGAAGACATCCTCCTCGCTCTTGCGGGAGCGTTTGAGGGTGCGGAATCCGTGGTCGGCCGTATCCAGGAGATGGAGCGTCGCACGATGGCCGAGCGTCTTGCATACGGGTTCCAGGAGATCGATCCCGGCGAGTTCGTCGCGGGTGCCGCTGAGGAAGAGCATCGGGACCGTGACGGCATCGAGGTGGTCGGCCCGCTTGGTGTCGGGCTTGCCGGGCTGATGCAGCGGGAAGGCGAAGAAAACGAGTCCCTGGACAGCCTCGATCGGCGATTCGGAGGCCGCCGTGGAGGTCATCCGACCGCCGAACGAGTGGCCGCCGGCCAGGAGGGGAAGGTCCGGGGCGGCGCCGTGTGCTGCCTCGACTGCCGAGCGGACGGTCGCCGTGCAGACCGCCTGGGCATCGCGGCCCTTGCCGTGCTCCGAATAAGGGAAGTTGTAGCGGAAGGTCGCGATACCCGCGTCGGCCAACCGGTCCGCGATGGCCTGGAGCGTGGCATGCCGCATGTTCGTGCTCGCGCCGTGGCCGAGGACGAGCAGATGGCTCGCGTCGCGGGGCCGGATCAGCAAGGCGGATACCTCGCCCTTTTCCGGCGTGGCCAGGAACTTCAGCTCGGTCGGAGCGTGGTTCATCTCGATGCCTCCGTGCGGCGTTCGGCAATCCACGGCCACTCGACCCGACATCTCTCACCCTCGAGACTGCAAGCCGACGCGGAAAACGATCAAACCTCATTCACCACAGAGTCACAGAGCACACAAAGAAGACCGGCACGCATGTCAATTCTGTGAGCGGGTAGTAGATCGCATTCTCCGAGCGGAGAGGGCAGAAAATGAGAATTGGTAAGTATTTCTGTCTTCTCTGCGTTCTCTGTGGCTCTGTGGTGAGAGATCCGAGCTACGCCGGCAGGCCGAAACAGAAGCAGACGCCGTACGGCTCTTTCGCGAAGAAGACGCGATACCTCTTGCCCTCGTGTTCCTGGACGGCGATGTCTCCGGGCTCGATGCCCGCGGCATCCAGGTCGAGCCGGAGCGCCTCCACGTCGCTGACGTCGAAGTAACAGCTCGCTTGCTCCGGGTCCCGGCCGTTGACCGCCAGGCCGATCCGGACGGCATCCCGAACGAGCACGGCGGACTCCCGGTCCTTGTCGACCAGCGAAAAGCCGAGCACCTGCGTGTAGTAGCCGATCGCAGGTCCGATCGCCTTCACCGGCAGGGCGTTCGTGTCCGTGTCGCCGATGGGGTAGACGCCCTTGAAGACGGCTTTCTGGGACATGGTTCCCTCCTTTGCAGCACCGCCGCTCGAACGATCATCCAGGACACCAGTCAAGATCCGGGCACACGGCAGGAGTCCCGCCTTCTGAAGCGCCGCGCGCGACGCTGCATTGGCGACATCGCACCGGGCGGCGGGGATCCGGCCCATCTCGTAGCATGTCCGTTTCAGCTCCTGGATCAGGTAGCTCCCGTATCCTCGTTGCCGGCTGGGCTCGGCGACTTCCATGTAGATATCGCCGTACGGGGGGTTGTAGTGGAGCATGATACCTCCGGTGGCGACGATGGCGCCCTCGTCCTCGAGCAGCCAGTCGCCGCCTGGTTCGACCTTGTGCTCGAAAATGGAATTCCTGTCCGCCTCGGTGACCCGGCGGAAGATGACTCCGGGTACCTGAAGGTTGGTCGTCAATGCGTCGTGGAAGACGATCCGATCGCTCGTGATCCCTGTTGCGCAGTCGTAGAGCATGAGTGTGAGGAGGACGTCGTTGGTCTGGACCTCGATCCGCCGGGCCTGGCTCGCCTCGATCAGCCGACGGAACATCGCCAGCGCCGAGCCGCGATAGGCCGGCAGGACATAGAACTCCCGGATCAAATCCTTCGGCTCGCCGCGATACCCCATCACGAATCCATAGCCCGCGACCCTGCCATCGGCGCGGATCAGGAACAGATTGCCGAAGCCCCTCCCGGGCAGGGAGTCGTGGACGATCTGGCAGTTCATCTCCTGCCGGTACAGTTCCCGCAGGGGCAGGAGTTCCTCCAGCGGGATGTGCGAGACCTCGATCTTCATCGGAACCTCCCCGATCACGGTTCCCTGTCGGCCTGCCTTCTATTCGTCTGGATAGTATCCGGAAGGGTACTCAGAACGTGGCCACGCGGCAAGGCGGATCCGGGCGTATCCGGAGCGGGAAAATGACGTTGGCAGCTTCATCTGAATGATCTTAACTCGAATGGGCATTGATTTGATGTTCCCATTAACACTGAGCGGACCATTGAGACCCCAGACACGAATTGTAGAGTCGGTGTGCGGGAGCCACAGTTCGAAATCGGTCTCGCCACGGCGCAGAATGATTTGGTCGAGGGCGATTGCATGGTCGGGCTCCCCGTCCCGGATGGCGGCGATCACGACGGGCCATCGGTTGCCCAGCCATACTCCAGGCACTCTCGTCATCTGATCGGTGAATGCACCGCGCCGATCCGCTGGCTCCTGCCCGAGCCGAGGCGGATGGATCACGATGGCGTCGACGGCGGGTTGTACCGACGACTCGGGGAAAAGCGTTTCCGTCACGTGCCGGGGTGGCGGGACCAGCATCACCGGCTCGGTGATCGGACCAATCTGGCGGATCAGAGTTCGATAGACCTCATTCGGCAACTCGTTGGACAATTGCCAGATCGTGAACGGTTCAACTCCTGTCTTCGTCCACAGTCTCGCGGCCATATATCGTCCGACGTTCCGCATTTCATGCTTGAAGACGTGCCCGTGTCCGGCATGCACGACCATCCTGCTATCCGGTCGCGAGGCGAATCGTTTCGCGAGCGTGGCCGCCTGGTATTCCTCCCGCCTGTCGAAATCACCATCGGCAAGATCATAACCGCCGATTTCGAAACCGAGGCGGATGGCCGTCCGAACCAGGTTTCCGAATCGTGGATCGAGCGTGTAGGACCCCGTTCTCGAAGTTGGATATCCGCGGGATTTCAATGTCGAGCCAGATTCGGCGATTGTCTCGGCGAGATAGTGGGTGAACCCCGCTGCACGAAAAGAAGGAAGTGTCTGATCGATCCACGCGCGACGTTCGGTGACGGTATGAGCCTCCATAATCACGACCAGCCGCTGTTCTGCCGCGATCTTGGTAATGGCATCTCGCCACGGTGTCACGACGAACGGCGGTTCTGAATCAGGTGTGTCGGGCGGGTCGGACAGTTCGTGTCCGACGGCGTCGGGGCGAAGCGGGATCTCGCGAGCCTCACGCTGACGGCCAAGGATCGCTAATGCTGCGCTCAATTCCTGGCGCTCGCTCCAACCATTTCGATCGGAAGACTGTTCCAGCATGACGACCTGCTGGAGGAATGCCTGGGGTGAATTCGCTCCCTCGGTCCACCGGGACGCCATCACACAGAGGGCCAGCAACACCGTTCCCGTAGCCCCAAACACAATCCACTGAAAACGAAACACTCGGCGGCTCGCCGAAAAAACCAGAGCGATCATGGTGGCCGCCACGATGTTGATGACACCGAGTACGACTAACGCGAGCAGTTCTAGAGATGGGGGGACCGGCCCGATTGCTGCCATCGGATTGAACAGCCGGCGCCAGCAGTAGAATACGAACATGGACAGGACAGTTGCCGCAACCATTGCCGTAATCATCTTGCGCGGCTGCATCTTGGAGAACGCCGAAGCGATCATCGAGAGCATCGTAATCAGACATAGCGAGAAAAGCGCACGCGATTCATCAGGTATCAGGATGGTCACCGCTCCGGCGGCGACGTATGCTGCGCTGAGAGCCGCTACCAGGAAACAGATTCGCCTCGGTTGCATCTTTTCCTCCCGCCACCTGTCAGAGCCGCGCGGGGCTAAAGCGTGCATCCAACGGACAATGGCAGACAAGATTCTCGTCCGGCGTTCGCCGTCGTGACGGGCAAGAGTCGCAGCGTTGGGGCCGACATCGCGATCCGTCTGGTTACCCACAGCAGCGTGGCGAGAGACACTTTGGCGGTTCCTGTCGTATCCTCAACCGGCGGATCGTTCTCAGGAGGTGCCCCTGAGCGGCCGGACCCAGCCCCAAAGTCGACTTTGCCGAGGGACCGATGGATCAGAAGCACTCCAACCCGATCGCCCTCCAGCTCTGGACAATCCGGGAGGCGATGGCGTCGGATCACGACCAGGCGCTGGCCCGCGTGAAGGCGGCCGGCTTCTCGGCCGTCGAGCTCGCTCCCCTGCCGCCGGGACTGACGGCGGATCGCCTCGCCGAAAGCCTGGTGCGTTACGACCTGGACGTCGTGTCCATCCATGGCGACTTGCCGACACACGCGAACATCGAGCCGTGGACGCAGCTCGCCCGCGAGTGCCGTTGCTCGAAGATCATCTGGCATGGCTGGCCGCGTGGCCCGCG
>JBKQHM010000314.1:0-8308 GCA_052148775.1 Isosphaeraceae bacterium
GTTCCGCCTACTGTGCGCCCTGGGCCTCCGGTCGCGCCACACGCTCCTCGATTTTGGCTGCGGCTCGCTCCGAGCCGGGAGGTTTCTCCTCACCTATCTGGACCCGGGCAACTACTACGGCATCGAGCCGAACCAGTGGCTGATCAAGACATCCATCGAGACGGAATTCGGGGAGGATCTCGTCCGGATCAAGAGGCCCCACTTCGACGACAACCAAGATTTCCGCGTGCCCTTTGATGCCAAGTTCGACTACATTCTAGCGCAGTCGATCTTCTCTCATACCGGGACGGACCTGGCGCGGCAGGCGATCCAGAACTTTAGCCGTGCCCTGAAGGATGACGGCCTGATCGTCGCTACCTTCGTCCTAGGTCGCCGCGATCCCGTGGAAGATCGATGGGTCTATCCGGGATGTGTCACCTTCCGTCCCGGGACGGTCAGGCGGATCGCCGCCGAGGCCGGCCTGGTATCGGCTCGTATCCCCTGGTTCCACCCCAGCAGGCAGACGTGGTACCTGATGGCTCGGCGAGCGAATTCACGCCGACTCCCAACTCCGCGCCAGCGCCGCTTCCTGAAGGGGACCGTCCTCAACGACCCCGAATTCGCGGAGAGCTGCTCGCCGCGCCTGTCACGAATCCGGGTCGCCTTGACAACGTTCGTCAAGCGCGTGCTGCCTGATCGCGCGTACCAGAAACTCCGAAGTTCCTTGAAGTCCTGAGGCCGCCGGTGGATTGCCTCCCGCGGCTGACTCTCGGCTTCCCGTAGGACTGACCCGACATCGAGTTCCGGGAATCCTTCGAGCCTCCTCGGGTTTCTCACGCTATCTCGCCGTCGGACGGCGCCCCAATCCGTCCTGGTTTCAAACGGCGTTTGAGAGGACTTCGAAACGATGATGATCGTGCACCTTGCGACCTCGCCGTTCTTCGGCGGCCCGGAGCGCCTGATGCTGGGGCTGTCCCAGAGTCTGCCGGGGACATTCCGGTCGGCCTTCGCCCTTTTCGCCGACCGAGGAAAGAGCGCGGCCTTTCGCAGACAGCTCCTGGGTCATTGTCTGGAGTCAGTCACGCTCGCACACGACACCCACCATCTTATCGCCATGGTCCGTGAGTTGACCAGACGGCTTCGGGATTGGGATGCCGACGTCCTCTGTTGCCACGGATACAAGGCCGACCTGGTCGGCCTGCTGGCGGCACATCGGGCGGGCGTGCCCGCGATCGCCATGTCCCATGGCTGGACGGCGGAGACCTGGAAGGTTCGGGTCTACGAGGCCCTCGATCGGGCCTGCCTGCGGCGGATGGATCGGGTCGTCTGCGTCTCGGAGGGTCAAGCCGGGAAGGTGCGGCGGGCCGGTGTGCGGGCCGACCGGGTGGTGGTTATCCGCAACGCGGTTCGGGCAGAGCGGTTCGATGGCGCCGACGCGGCCGATCGGCGGGTCCTGGAGGGGATGTTCCCCTGGACCCCCAAGCGGATCGTGGGCTCGGCCGGGCGGCTCAGCCCCGAGAAGGGGTTCGGCGTCCTGGTCGAGGCAGCGGCGATCGTGGCCCGATCGGACCCTGGGGCCGGGTTCATCCACTTCGGCGACGGCCCGCTGCGCGCGGTCATCCGTCGGCGGATCAACGAGCTCGGGCTGGAGCGGCGGTTCATCCTGGCCGGCCTTCGCGACGACCTCGACCGCTTCCTCCCACATTGGGACCTCTCGGTGCTCCCTTCCTTCACGGAGGGACTCCCCACCGTGGTGCTCGAATCGTACGCGGCGGGGGTGCCGGTGGTGGCGACCGCCGTCGGCGGGACGCCCGAGGCAGTGGCCGACGGAGTGGACGGCTACCTCGTCCCCCCGGGCGACCCGACGGCCTTGGCCCGTCGCATCCTCGATGTCTGCGAAGATGAGGGGAGGCGCCGCGAGATGGGGCGACTGGGCCGCGAGCGGATCCGCACCGAGTTCACCTTCGACGCCCAGGCCATCCGGTTCCAACAGGTCTGCGCGGCGGTCGTGGTGGGGCGGCGCCCGACGGCGACGATCAGAGACCTCGCCCCGAATCTGGAAGAGGCGATCCGATGACCTGTCTCGAGGCCCTCTTCTGGCTATCCGCAGCCAACGTGATCTACACATACGGAGGATATCCGCTGCTCCTGGCCCTTGCCGCCCGACTCCGGCCCGCCCGCCCGATCGGCGAACTCCCCTCTCCCGACCTCCCGGTCTCGGTCGTGCTGGCCGCGCACAATGAGGAGTCTCGCATCGGCGCGAGGATCCGGGAGCTGGTCCAGCTCGTGGCGACCCGACCCGCAGGGGGTGAGGTGATCGTGGTCTCGGATGGCTCGACGGACCGCACCATCGCTACGGCCCAAGCCGCCGCGTTGGAGGCGGAGTCGGCGATCGGCGGGAGGGTCCTAGTCCGGATCCTGGTACAGGAGTCCAACCTGGGCAAGGCCATGGCCTTGAACCGGGCTCACGCCGACGCCCGCTACCCGATCCTGCTCTTCGCCGATGTCCGGCAATCCTGGGCACTCGACGCGATCGACCGACTGGTGGCCCCCTTCGCCGACCGCGCCGTGGGTGCCGTCAGCGGCGACCTGGTGGTCGGGTCCGTGCCGGGCGTGATGGGCGGCGTCGGTCTTTACTGGCGGTTCGAGAAATGGCTGCGGCGGACCGAGAGCCGGCTCGATTCCATGGTCAGCGTCACCGGCTGTATCGCCGCCGTGCGCCGCGAGCTCTTTCCCGCGATCCCACACGGAACGATCCTGGATGACGTCTACTGGCCGCTGGCGGTCGCGAGGGCGGGCCATCGGGTGGTCCACGAGGAGCGGGCCCTGGCGTTCGACCGACTGCCCGAACGGGTCCGCGACGAGTTCCGCCGCAAGGTACGGACCCTTGCCGGCAACTTCCAGTTGATGACCCGGATGCCCGCGGCCCTTCTCCCCTGGCGCAACCGGCTCTGGTGGCAATTCGTCTCGCACCGGGCCCTGCGGCTGATCGTACCCTGGGCCCTGCTGGCGCTCTTGGCCGCCAGCGCCGCCCTGGAGGGAGCAGTCTACCGGGCGGCATTCTTGGGCCAGGCGGCGTTCTACTGCCTGGGCTTGGCCGGGACCCTGCGGACCGTGAGTTCTCGATCCCGGCTTGCCTCCGCGATCGCCTCGTTCCTGATACTCAACGCGGCCTGCTGGGTCGCCTTCTGGGTCTGGGCAAGTGGGCGGTCTTCACGCTCTTGGTACAAGGCCGAGTACGCCGGCAAGGCCGAATACGCCGCGTGATCCCAGTCGATCGGAAAGCCCCTAGGAGACGAGCGATGAGCACTTCAAGCTCATATTATGATTCAACTTATCACGCCGCCCGCTACCCGGAGCTTATCGCGGAGGACCATTACTTCTGGGCGCGGGCCGAGGTCCAGGCCCGTTTCTATTTCACGGCCGTCGAGCGGCAACTCCGCGTTTTTCGAGTACGGCTGCGGGATCGGACAGGGGATTGCGGCCCTCCCGAATGCCACGGGTTGGGACATCAGCGGGAAAGCCCTGGAGCAATGCCGGAGGCGCGGCCTTCGCGTCGTAGATGATCTGGGGGCCGTTCCCCGGGGGGAGTGGGACATCGTTTTCTGCCGGCACGTCCTCGAGCATCTAGAGGAACCACTCGATGCCCTGAGAGGCATGCGGAACCTGGTCGCTCCCGGCGGCGAGGTCTACCTGATCCTCCCCAAAGAGGATCATCATTATAGTGCTCTCATTCCTGACTTGGATCAGCATCTCTATAGTTGGAATTTCCGCACCCTGAACAACCTCGTCTCTCGAGCCGGGTTGGTTCCCTACCATAACGAATACCGTTACGCACTCGGTTGGCGAGCATTCCTGCCGATCCGCAAGTATGTCGGCAAGGAGGCCTACTATCACATCACCAAGATCGGCGGGATATTCCGCCGCAATGGTGAGTTGATCGTTCGGGCCCGGCCTGCAGGCAAGGTCGTTGGCCTCGAGGGAGTCGGTTCCTGAATCGGCGTCGCACAACGCCCAATCCTGGAGTGAGATCGTCTCCGGCCGCGCCGCTTATCTCTGCGGCGTCGAGCCGACCGCGCACGAGGAGTCAGCACAGTTGTGAGCATCACGGCGATGCGGGACACACCCGCGAAGGATCAACCCGGTTGCACCGTCAAGGAACGGAAGTACAAGGTGCTTTTCCTGGGCCCCGGGCCTGTCCCTCCGAATTCGGATCCGCGGAAGAACCTCCATTTCCAGATCTCCGAGTTCTGCGAGGGGGACTTTCTCTCCAAGCACTGGGGCACGCCGCGGGACTATCGGGGACGATCGCTCACCGACCTCTACGACATGCTCGGGTCCTTCCGCTATCATGCGATCCTGAGCCAGGGAATCCCGCGCCCCTTCCGGTGGGGCGGGGAGTTCTTGTACTTCCTGCGGCAGGGGCTCTCGCTCTCGCGGGCCCGGGGGCCCTACGACGCGATTGTCGCCTACGGGCCCTTCACGTTCGCCCTGGTGGGGTGGCTGCTCCGGCGCTTGACCGACGCCAAACTCGTCATCGAAGTCCCCGGGCCGCCGCTGGGAGGATATGCCTTCGAGGCGGGGTTCCTCAGTCAGATCAAGTCCCGTCTGGCCCGGCTGTACGTGCCCAGCTTGCTCAGCAGCGCCGACGCGCTACGGCTCTATTTCCCGAAACAGCTCGACGAGCTGCCCCCGGGGGATTATCCCCCCGCCTTCGTCTTTCCCGATTTAGTCGCGGTTTCGACCATTGCCTCCCTAGCGGAGGGAGGAGTAGCCCGCGACGGCTCCTATGCCATGTTCCTGGGCTTCCCCTTCGAGCGCAAAGGGGTTGATGTCCTCATCAAGGCGTTCCAGCTCATCAGCGACCGGCATCCGGATTTCTCTCTCAAGATCGTCGGCTACTGCCCGGACCTGGCACCCTACCGGGAGCTCGCCGGGGATAATCCGCGGATCGAATTCCTCCCCGGCCAGTCCCACGAGCAGGCCATGGAGCTGATGGCCGGCTGCAAGTTCTTCGTCCTTCCGTCGCGGGCCGAGGGTGTCCCCCGCGTGCTCATCGAGGCGATGGCGGTGAAGAAACCGGTCGTTTCGACCCGTGTCCACGGGACTCCCTACCTGGTCGAGGACGGCGTGCACGGGCTGCTCGTCGAGCCCGACGACGTCGCGGGGTTGGCCTCCCGGATGGAGCAATTGCTGGACGACCCTGAGCTGGCCGGGCGACTCGCAGATGCGGGGCATCGCCGCATCTTTAGCAAGTTCTCCGAGGACCGCTACAAGGAGGGATTCCAACAGATGATGGAGTTTCTGGTGCCTGTGCGATCGAGTGACGCGTTGTGCGAAGAGACCCAGCTTCCCTAGCAACGAGCGATGATCCCCTACCAAGCTCGCTGAGATAAACGCTCATGGAAGCTTTGGAAACCAGCGAGACTTGGGCTCCTTACATCGAACGGTACCATTCGGGTGAATGGCGGGACCGGATCTTCCGCGACCTGATCCTCGCCGATGCACGGCGACTTGGACCTGATCCGAGGATCCTGGATATCGGCTGCGGCGGGGGCCTGGATGGCGATGTCCCACTCCAGCGTTCGGTGGCCGAGGCGGCCGGTCGGTTCATCGGGATCGAGCCCGACCCGGCGGTCGTCCTGGGCGATTATTTCACGGAGGCCCATCGTTGCCGATTCGAAGACGCGCCCCTGGTGGCCGGGTCGATCGACCTGGCCTACGCAGTCATGGTCCTGGAGCATCTTCCCAGGCCCGAAGTCTTCTGGGGCAAGCTGTTCGAGATCCTGCCCGACGGCGGGGTTTTCTGGGGCTTGACGGTGGACGCCCGCCATCCCTTCGCCTGGTTTTCTCTCTGGGCCGATCGCCTGCGAATCAAGAATTTCTACATGGACCTGGTGCTCGGCCGCGCCGCCGAGTCGGGGCGCTACAAGAACTATCCGACCTACTACCGGACCAACGCCCCGGCCCAGATCGGTCGCCTGACCCAGGCGTTCCGCTCCGCTGAGTTCATTAATTTCTCGGGAGTCGGCCAGTGGAGCTCGTACCTGCCCGGTCCGCTCCGAAGTCTCGCCGACGGGATCGATGCGCATGCCATCCGCAAGGGGCGACCGGGGACGCTTCTGGCGGTCCGGGTCGTCAAATGATCGATCTCGACAGCGCTTTCTTTGGATGCAACGCCAAACCAAGATTTGACCTCGCACCAGCATCCCAGACTCCGAAGGAGGAGGGGACCATGTCTCGACAGCTCGCGACCGCCTATGCTCGGGTCTACGACGCCGTCAACTACCGGCTCCGCACGTTCAATGGGGGGCGCTGGGCGGGCCGCTGCCGACCGACGTCGATCGCAATCCTGTTGACCGAGCGGTGCAACGCCCGGTGCCTGCACTGCGACATCTGGAAGAATCGGGGCAAAGAGGCGACGCCCGGCGCCGACCATTGGAAGACCGCAATGCGGGACCTACGGCGCTGGCTGGGGCCGGTTCACGTCGTCTTCACCGGGGGCGAGGCCCTGCTGATGCCCTTCGCAGCGGAGGTAGTCTCTTACGCCTCCTCGCTGGGCCTTCTGGTCGAGCACCTGACCCACGGCTTCTGGCTGGACCAGAGCCGCATCGAGAAAATGGCCCTAGGCCGACCGTACCGAGTGACGATCTCGTGCGACGGCATCGGCGCCACCCACGACAAGATCCGCGGCCGCGAACACTTCTTCGAAGCAGTCGAGACCACTATCCAGACGCTGCTCCGCCTGCGCCGGGAGCACAAACTGGGCTACATTATCCGGCTCAAGACCGTGATCATGGAGCACAACCTCCACGATGTCGCCGAGGTGGCTCGCTTCGCCCGGACCCACGGCCTGGAGGTGTTCTATCAGCCCATCGAGCAGAACTACAACACGCCCGAGGACCCGCGCTGGTTCGAGCACAGCGACAACTTCCCCAAGGATCCCGAACGGGCGGTGGCCGCCGTGCAGGAGCTGATCGCACTCAAGCGCCAGGGCTTCCCGATCGCCAATTCGGAGCACCAGCTCGAGGTGATGATCCCTTACTTCCGCGATCCCGAGAAGGTGCTCATCCTCACCCAGAGCCACCAGGCCCACGAGCAGCCCCTCTGCTCTGCGATGACGACCCTCCAGATCCATGCCGACGGAGACGTCAAGTCATGTTGGTGCATGGACCCCATCGGCAACATCACCCAGACGCCCATCCGTCGGATCTGGGAGAGCCGCCCCCGTTGGTGGGAGACGGGATGCTGCCTGGGCCGGCGGATGTCGGAGGCCGAGAAGGACTTCGTGGGGTTGACCGTCGTCTCCTGAAATGCCCGCCGCGCCTCCAGGCCCGGAGCCCGAGATCGTGACCACCAGCTCGACCGTCGAACCCCTGCGATCGGACCCTCCGAGTCGGACCGAGGCCGGTCGGCTCAAGCGGGTGCTTTTCGTCCTGCGGCTTGATCCCGCGGGGAAGTTCGGCTCGATCGAGGAACAGGCTCTGACGCTGGCCCGGTCGTTCCGGGAGCGGGGCAGTGTGTTCCTGCCTGTCTTCCTGCGCCCCCTCGATCAGGAATCGGCCAGCCAGTACACCCGGGAAAGCCTCGAGGCCGAGGCACTGGACCTGGCGTGCTTCCGCTCGGCGACGCTGCTCCGCCTGCTCGAATTGATCCGGCGGCATCGGATCGAGATTGTGCACTGGAACTTCTACCATCCGGTGTTCAACGGGTATCTCTGGGCGCTTTCGGCATTGAAGCCCAGGATCGACCATTACCTCACCGACCACATTTCCCGGCCGGCGACGGGGACCGGGCCCGACGGCCCGGGGCGCCTGAAGTCGAGGCTCAAGCGGGCCCTGGCGGCGCGCTACCGCAAGGTCCTCTGCGTGAGCGACTACGTTCTGGACCAGGTTCAGGACATGGCCGGCCCGCGGGCCGAGCGGATCCATCACTTCATCAACACGGACCGGTTCCGTCCCGATCCCGCCACCCGGCGCTCGGTGCGCCAGGCGCTGGGCGTGGGGGAGGAATTCGTCGCCGTCACCGTCGCCTACTTGATCAAGGACAAGGGGATCGACATCGCGGTCAAAGCCCTGGCGCAACTGCCTGGGAACGTGTTGCTCTGGGTCGTCGGGGAGGGCCCGGAGCAGGGCAACCTCGAGGCGCTGGCCCAGGATCTGGGCCTGGAGCGGCGGTTGCGATTTCTCGGTCCGCGGCGGAATGTCGAGCCGCTCTTGCAGGCGGCCGACTGCGCGTTGTGTCCCTCGGTCTGGGCGGAGGCCGCGGGCCTGGTCCACCTCGAGGCCCTGGCCTGCGGCCTGCCGGTCGTCGCCAGCCGGATCGGCGG
>JBKQHM010000315.1:0-21116 GCA_052148775.1 Isosphaeraceae bacterium
GACGATCAACTCGCGCCACTCGTAAGCCGTGCCGAGCAGGAAGATCACGCCCAGGGCGATCGTGGACGCCCACCACAGGCAGAAGCTCGCGTGAGTGCCGGACCGCAAGGCCCTCTCCGCCAGGTGGATCGTCAGGCTGCTCGAGAGGAGGCAGATCGTCGTGCCGATGACCAGGGGTAGCGAGAGCGCCTGCGCCGGCGTCGGGCCGACGGTGTCCCGGCCCAGGAAGGACAGGTACACTACCAACAAGGTGCTGAAGAATGCCACCTCCGAGACCAGGAAGGCGATCATGCCCCACTCGGGTGCGCCCAGGTTGGACCCGGTCGCGGGGGGGGCGGGGGGCTTCGGCCGGTCGACCCGGCCGGGAGTCGGGGGCGTCTCGACGCGGCCGGGATCGGGAGAGATCTCGGTCGTATCCACGACCATGGGGGCGAAGGGGTTGGTCTCGGTCACGTCGTGGTCCCCGCGTCATTCATAGCGCCAGTCCGGGTCGTCGGGGTGCTTCAGGTCCCAGAGGGGCCGGCGGCTGGCGACCTCCGGGATCGACTCGAAGTTGTAAGAGGGCGGCGGCGAGGTCGTCGTCCACTCCAGGGTCCAGGCATCCCAGGGGTCGTCGCCCGCCGGGCGCCCCTTCCACAACGACACCACCAGGTTATACACGAAAATCGCGAAGCTGGGCGCCTGGAGGAACGCCCCGGCCGTCGAAAGCTGGTTCCACAACGTCCATCCCCGATCCACGTCGTAGGTATAGATCCGCCGCGGCATGCCCAGTATCCCCGAGATGTGCATCGGCCCGAACGTCAGAAGGAAGCCGGCATAGAGCAGCCAGAATTGCCAGCGGGCCAGCCGCTCCGAGAGCATCCGGCCGGTCGCCTTGGGATACCAGTAGTAGATGCCGGCGAAGGTGCCGAACAGCGTGCCGCCGATCAGCACCCAGTGGAAGTGGCCGACCACGAAGTAGCTGTCCGTGAGCTGGAAGTCGAAGGGGACCGTCGCCAGCATGATCCCCGTCAGGCCGCCGATCAGGAACAGCGAGAGGAAGCCGAAGGCGAACAGCATCGGCGAGGCCAGGTTGAGCCTGCCCCCGTAGATCGTGGCCAGCCAGTTGAAGAACTTGATCCCGGTTGGGATCGAGACCAGCAAGCTGGCCGCGCCGAAGTAGAAATCCAGGGTCCGGCTCATCCCCACGGCGAACATGTGGTGCGCCCAGACGCCCAGGCTGATGAACGCGATGGCCATCGTGGCGACCGCCATGAACTCGTAGCCGAACAGCACCTTGCGCGAGAAGACCGGGACCACTTCCGAGACGATGCCGAACACCGGCAAGATCAGGATGTAAACCTCGGGATGTCCGAAGAACCAGAACATGTGCTGCCACAACAAGGCCGAGCCACCGTTCTGCACGTCGAAGAAATGGGCCCCGAGCTGCCGGTCGAGCAGGATCATCACCAGCGCGGCCGTCAACGGCGGGATGGCCAGGAGGATCTGCATCGAGGTCCAGAGCATCGTCCAGCAGAAGAACGGGATCTTGAGGATCGTCATACCCGGCGCGCGCATCCCCAGGATCGTCGCGATGAAGTTCACGGCCGCGGTCAGGGTGCCGACGCCGCTGACGATCAGCCCCAGCGCCCACAGGTCGGTGGCCGATCCGCGGGCGAAGGTGCGTTCCGTCAGGGGTGCGTACGCGAACCAGCCGATGGCGGGCGCGCCGCCGGTCGCGAAACTGGAGTAGACCAGCAGGCCGCCGAACAGGGTCGCCCAGAATCCGAGCGCATTCAGCCGGGGGAAGGCCATGTCCCGCGCCCCGATCATCAGGGGCACGAGGTAGTTGCCTATGCCGATCAGGATCGGCATCCCCATGAAAAAGACCATCGTCGTGCCGTGCATCGTGAACAACTGGTTGAACACGTCCGGCGCGAGGAACTCACGGCGCGGGGCGACCAGTTGCCATCGGATCAGCATGGCCTCGACTCCCCCGACGATCAGGAACGCCACGCTCATGAGGATGTAGAGGATGCCGATCTTCTTGTGATCGACGGTGCTGGCCCATTCGTGCAGCACGGCCGTCCAGGGCGGGCTTGCCGGCTCGACGTCTCGCGCTGCGATTGCCATTCCCGTCCCCTTCGGATTGGTGCTCAGCGGAGCGTGGTGAGATAGCGGAGGATCCGGTCCCGATCGGTCCCGGTCATGCCGAAGGCCGGCATCAGGCATCCCGGTTTGACCTGCTGCGGGTCGTCGACCCATCGGCCCAGTTCTTCGGGTGTGTTCGGGACCCTCCCCGCGGCGAGCGTGGCGCGGGCCATCAGGTGCGTCAGGTCCGGCGCGAATCGGCCTTGCGCGGGGGTCCCGCGGATCCGGTGGCAGTTGACGCAGCTCTGCCCGAGGAACGACGCCCTGTCGTCGGCCGCGGCCGGGTCGTCCGGGGCCGGGCCGGCCTCATGCTCGAGCCATTTCTTGAATTCTGCCGGGGGATCGACGACCACGCGGATGAGCATGTTGGCGTGCTGGGTCCCGCAGAACTCGGCGCACTGGCCGAGGAAGAGGCCCGTGCGCTCGGTCTGGAACCACATGGAGTTGGTGCGGCCCGGGATCAGGTCGGTCTTCCCCGCGAGCCGGGGGACCCAGAAGCTGTGGCAGACGTCCGCGGACTTCAGCGCCAGGTAAGTCCGACGCGGGACCTTCGGATCGCTCGCGGGGACATGGAGCTCGTTGGCCGTCGTGAAGCCGAGTTTTTTGCCGTCGTAAGATTCGTAGGTGTATTCCCACCACCACTGGTGGCCGATCACGGTGACGAAGAGCGTGTGATCGCCGGGGAGGGGCCCGCGGGGCGGGTCTAGGTCGATCTGCCAGAGGGAACGGGCGGTGACCAGCGTGAGGATGAAGACGATGAGCGCCGGGGCCGCCGTCCAGGCGATCTCGATCGGGCTGCTGCCGTAGACCTGGGGCGGTTCGGTCGTCTCGCCCTTGGCGCGTCGGCGAGAGCGGACGATGCAATAGACCAGGATCCCCTCGACGACGAGGAAGATGAAGCCGGTGATGGCGAACACCAGGATCGACAGGTTGCTGATCGATTCCGCCGGGGGCGAGACCGGCGCGAAGATCGACAGGTCCCTCGCGTGCTCGCCGACATGATCCAGCAACGATTGGTCCATACTGGCGAGGATTCCAGATTGCGGATTCCAGATCCCGATTGCGGTTTCGGAGGATGACGCTGACGCTCGTCTGGGCGGCCGGGCCGATCGAATCGGATGTTACGCGGAGTGTCGCGGAAAAGCAAACCGATTGATCTGACTCTGACGCTTTCTTGGCTGATGGTTCGATCGTCGCCGAGACATCAGACTTTGCCGTGGGGCGTATCCGCGGGTGCGCCTCGAGGCAGGGAATCCGGGAGGTCGAGTCGAGCCACTCCGATCCGGTAGTCGGCCATGCCGTAATAGATGTCGAATCGGTGGGGCAAGCCGATGTCGTCGCGGCGGTCGATGCCGGTGGGAAAGACGACGTTGGGGACGGTCCCGCGGCGTTCCTCCGGCAGTTCCGGGGTCAGCACGGGTTCATGAGAACGATAGAGGATGTGGCGCGGATGCTCGACGGAGAGCACCATCACCCCGGCGGAGTAGGTGAGCCTGCGCCGATTGGGTGTCGACTCCGACGACTCGTGGACTCCGTGGTAGATGACCAGCCATCCGAGCCGGGTCATGATCGGGGGCGTGCCGCCGCCGATCTTGAGCCGATCCCAGGGCATCACCGGGGTGGCCAGCCGGTGATGCGACTCGAAATGGCGGAGATGGTAGGGCTCGCAGCTCTTCATGGCCATCGGGCAGTAGGAGATCCAGATGCTCTCCCGGTGGAGACTGACCGCGCGGGACGCCGGGTGGTGGACCGTTTCTTCGGGAAGGGTACCGGGAAACAGGGGCCTGTGCAGGATGGCCATCGCCGGTTGCCCCGAAGGGTCGGGGATGGCCACGGGGAAGACGCTGGCATCCTTGTTGTTCACGCCCTCGAACGCAATGCCGTCGTACGGGCTGAAGCGGATCAAGCCCAGGCGTTGCCAGTGGAAGAGGTCTTCCGACAGGGCCAGGGCGATCCGCGGGCCGGCCGGAGAGAGCGCCGTGTAGGTCATCACGTAGCGCCCGATCGGCTCGACGAACGTGATCCGCGGGTCCTCGCAGCCGGCTTGGCCGTCGTCCCGATGCTCGTAATCCGCCTCGGGCTCCAGGGCGATGCCGAGCCGCTCGACGCCCACTGGGTCGCCGCCCGCGTCGAACTGCACCCTTGCGATGCCGATCCGGGAGTAATTCCCCCGCGCCACCAGGCGCGGAAAGAGGTAGAGCTGGCCATCGGGGCCGCGGACCGCCGCGGGGTTCAGCACCCCCTCGACTTCCATCGGATTGCCCGGCTCGGGCTCCATCAACAGCCCGAGACGCTTCAACTGGAATCCGGCCATCGCCTGCTCCGGTCAATGTCATGCCGGCCGAGCGCAACCCTCACCGGCGGTATCTGCCTCGATCATCCGTATCGTCTCATCCGGATCTCTGTCCTGGATACGGGCGGCGCCGGCGGCTCTGGACGATCGTTGGTCCCCGCGGGTAACAAGGTATTCCCGATCAAGATCGTAGCCGCAATTGCAATGCCAAGAATCCAGGACCTACGACATCGGACGCCGTGCCAGCCTCGTGGATCTCGGATTCTTCCTGAGGAGCCCGATTTTTTGTAACCTCAACGCAGGGGGGAGCCACATACACAGAGGGAGACTGCACGTGGTATCGACCGCGGCGAAAAGCTGAGGCCCCGCCGATGCTCGAGATGGCCGGGCTCTCGAGGTCAAGGCTGTCGCTTCCGATCGATGACGTGCCTCATCTCGGATCGGCTGAGAATCCAAGTTAACTCCGGGACGATCCCGGGCAGTCGAGGGGGGCATTATGGGGCCGTGGATCGATGCCAGCCGAAGCGAGCGTCAGGCCGTCATTCATGAAGAGATCAATCGGCTATCGAGGGCTTATCGCACGGTGGTCATCCTTTGTGGCCTCGAGGGCCGTCCGATCGATGAGGCGGCGAGGGAGCTGCGATGGCCGGTCAGGACCCTCGAGCGACGACTCTCCCGGGCACTCGACCACCTTCGATTAGCACTCTCCCGGAGTTATTACGGGATACCGGTGGGGGTCTGGGATTCGGACATCCTTCGGGACTTGAGGGCGATCGTCCCACGGAGTTTGATAGAATCCACCGTTGCGGTCGCGGCCCAACGCCTCGACCCACCCGGCGGTTCGAGGTCACAATCGCGGCACCGCCAACTCGGGGGAGACCGTCACGCACCGATCGCTCGCGACCGGCAGCCGGCCGGTTCCGGCGAGACGCAAGGAGATCACCGCCCCGTCGGCAAGCCGCAGCCAGCCCGAGAGAGTGGCAAGTCCCGCAGGAAGGTGTGAGATGTCTGTCGATGAATCCGGGCAACGTGGTTCGGGGAACATTCAGGACCTGCTATCCCGAATCAAGGACGGCGACGAGGGGGCCGCACGCGAGCTGCTGACCCGCTACGAGTCCAAGGTGCGCCTCGTCGTCCGCCGCCAATTACCCCGGCTGCTGAGGTCGCGGTTCGATTCGCTCGACTTCCTCCAGAGCGTATGGGGTAGCTTCTTCCACAAGATCCGCACGGGTCCCAACGACCTGAACGAAGAACAGAGCCTGATCGCGTTCCTGGCCTGGGCCGCGAGGAATAAAGTCATCGATGAGTACCGCCGCGCCGCCACGCAGAAACAGGATATCACCCGGGAGCAACGCCTCGAGGTCCATGCGGACAAGGAGGAATGCCTGGCGGTCGGCGATACGCCCAGTCAACTGGCCCAGGCCCATGAGACTTATGATCGCCTGCGCGATCTGCTGCCGGAAGGCCGTCGGGTCATCCTCGAACTGAAAGCCGCGGGGTATTCGTGCCGGGAGATCGGCGACCGGCTCGGCATGAGCGAGCGCAAGGTGCAACGGGTGCTGGAAGACCTCCAGGATCGCGCCCGCCTCGGAGGCTGAAGCGATGAGCCTGATGCGATCGGTCCGCGGTTGGGATGACGGGTCATCGCCGGCCATCACCCTCCTGGTGCGGCGGTATGAGGCCGACTGTCGATCCTCGGCCGGCTTCCGCCCGGATCCTCGCGAGTACTTGCCGGACGACATGGGGCAGAGGCCGGCCGCGCTCCTCGCCCTCTTGCAGGCCGATCTCGTCTCGCGATGGAAGGCGCAGGAGCCATGTCCGATCGAATGGTACTGCGACCTCTATCCCGAGCTCGACCGGGAGGCATTGGTGGCCCTGCTCTACGAGGAGTATTGCCTCCGCGAGGAGGCCGGGGAATCTCCCGAGGTGTCGGAGTATCAGGCCCGGTTCCCCGACATCGCCGGATCGTTCCGGGAAGTCCTCGAGATTCATGATCTGATCGGCCGGGCCCAGCCAACGTCCTCGCCAGGGTCTTGTCGAAATGGCACGCCCTTCCCCGAGCCCGGCCAGGCGATCGCGGGGTTCCGTCTGGTCGAGGAGCTGGGTAGAGGGGCCTTCGCGCGCGTCTACCTCGCCGAGGAGCAGCATCTGGCCGACCGGTTCGTCGCGCTCAAGGTGACGCGAACCGGCTCGCGCGAGCCCCAGACGCTCGCGAGGCTCCAGCACACCCACATCGTCCCCGTCTACTCATACCGGACCGATCCGGCGACCGGCCTGCATCTGCTCTGCATGCCGTATCTCGGCCGGATCACGCTCCTCCAGATCCTCAATCATCCGGGGATCCGGTCCGCCCGCACCGGCGCCGACCTCGTCAACCTGCTCGATCGTCTCCAGCCGCCCGGCGGGGCCGTGACAGAGCGTACCGCGAGCCGCGACGCGCTCGCCGGGCGGACCTATGCCCAGGCGATTGCATGGTGGGGCGCCCGGATGGCCGAGGCGCTCCAGCACGCCCACGACCGCCGGGTCTTGCACCGAGACGTCAAGCCGTCGAACGTCCTCGTGACCGGCGACGGCCTTCCGATGCTGCTGGACTTCAACCTCGCGCAGGAGCCAAGGATCGACGACGCTGAGGCGGCTCCCGCGGCGGTCGGCGGGACCCTCGCCTACATGGCGCCCGAGAACCTGGAGGCGCTCGCCGAGGGCGGGTCGAACCACGTCGACTCCCGGTCCGATCTCTATGCACTGGGCGTCGTCCTCTTCGACTGCCTGGTGAGGGGGACGAGGTCGTTCGCACTGCCTTCGAAATCCGCGACCATGACCGACGCCTTGCTCCGTGCGGCGGAGGCGCGGCGCGCCGGCGCGCCCCGGCAGCGCGCGACGCACCCGGACGTCCCGCCGGCCCACGAGGCGGTGGTACGCCGATGCCTGGCACCTGAGTCCGATGATCGCTACGCCTCGGCCGCGCAGCTCACGGTCGACCTCCAGGCGGTGGCCGATGACAGGCCGCTCCGCTTCGCCCGCGAGCCGATCCCCAGCCGATGCGCCCGATGGCTCCGCGGGAATCGCCGTCGCCTGGCCATCGCCGCGCCCCTCGTCCTGGCACTGGGCGTCTCCGCCTACTCCCTGGTCGGCGCGCTCCGCCGCGAGGCGGAGGCGCGGCATCTGTACGACGAGGGCCGGCATTCGGCCCGTGCTGGGCAGTTCGAGCTCGCCTTGAGCCGCTTCGACACGGCCGCCCGGCTTACCCAGGATGATCCGAGGCTGCAAGTGTTGCACGATCAGATCCAGCAAGAGGAACAGCTCGCCCGGGAGACCAAGGCGATCCGGGACAAGGCCGACGAGTTAGACAAAGATGGGGAACGGCTTCGCTTCGCCCTGCTCGGATTTGGCGGCGACGCCAAGCTCGCCTGCCGCCGGGTCGAATCGGCACTGGCGAGGTTTTCCGTATGCGACGACCGCGATTGGATGCGGCGGCCGATCGAGCGGCTCGACCAGCCCCGACGCGACCGCCTGATCGAGGAGGTCAACGAGTTGCTGTTCCTGTGGGCCTTCGCACTGGACCGCGAGTGGCCCCGCGACCCGTCGGCGGCTCGCCAGGCCCGCCGGATCTGCGACGTGGCGATGGCCTTCGCCACGCCGGCCGGACCGTGGCGGGCGATCCGCGCGCGCTGCGACGCGACCCTTGCCGGTGAGCCGCCCCCCTTCCAGGTGCCGGATCGCACCGAAGGCGAGACCTCGGCCCGCGGTTGCTTCCAGTGGGCACTCCTCCGCGAGCTGGAAGGGCGGAAGGAGGAAACCGTCGCCTGGCTGGAGCGGGCGACGCTCCTCCAGCCATCGGACTACTGGTCCCAGTTCTACCTGGGCGACTACCACCGGCGCCTCGGACAGAACGGGCGGGCCATGGAGCACTATCAAGCGGCCGTCGCCCTGCGGCCCGATTCCCCCTGGGCGAGATGCAACCGCGCGATCCTCTATCACGAGCGGGGCGACTGGGATCGGGCCCTGGACGACCTGAATCGGGCACTGGCGTCGCCCCAAGGCGCCGATCTGCTGGAGGCCCGCCTCAATCTCGGCCTGGTGAAACAAGCCCTGGGCGATGACGCGGGAGCCCGGGCGGCCTTCGATTCGGTCATCGCCGTGGGGCGGGACAACCCCTTCGCCAGGGCCGGCCGGCTCGACCGCGCCAAGCTCGACATCGACGCCGGTGCCGTCGACCGGGCCTGGGGCGAGTACGACGCCCTGCTGGCCGAGGATCCGCGCGACGCCCCGGCGCGGCTGAGCCGGGCCTGGCTGGCGCTACAGTTCGGCCCGGCGGCGCAGTGCGAGGCTGATTTGACGATCTTGCTCCGACAGGTCCCCGAGCAGGCCGACGAACTGCTCGCGCGCCGCGCCCTGGCCCGGCTGGCACTCGGCCGGCCGGGAGACGCCGAGGCGGATGCCGCGGGCGCCTACCGACGCAGGCCCAGCCCCAGCCGCGAACGGCTCTGGGTCCGGACGCTGCTCGCCCTCGGCCGCGTCGAGGATCTCTCCTGGCTCAGCCGTCCGGATGACCTGACGATCCTCCCCGGCGGCGGCCCCTCGCTGTGGGCCGACCTCCGCGGGGCGGCAGAGCGACTCCGCGCCCTGGCCGGCGGGGACCGAGACGTGGCGGCACGTTCGCGGTCCCACCGGACCCGCGCCGTGCTCCTGAGCGCCCTGAATGACCCAGCCGCCCAGGCCGAAGCCGACAGAGCCATCGCGATGGCTCCCGAGTCGGCCGACGCCTACCTGGTCCGCGCCCGAGTCCGCCGGAGATCCGGCGATCGGCGGGCCGCCCTCGCGGACGTCGAGTCGGCCCTGGACCTCGTGCCGGGCGATCCGCGCCTGCTCGAGCTCCGGGGGATCCTCAAAACCGAGTCGGGGAATCCGGAAGGGGCCCTCATCGACCTGGATCGTGCCATCCTCCGGGGTGCCCCGGGGACGGTCCGTATGCCACGCGCCCTGGCCTTGATGGCCCTCGGTCGCGACGAGGCCGCCGTCCGCGACTGGTCGCTCGCCCTGGATCACGACCCCGAGGACGCCGCGGCCTATCTGGGGCGAGCCCGTGCGTTGATCCGGCTCCGGCTCCATGTCCGCGCCCGGAGCGACCTCGAAGAGGCCGCCGTCTGGGCCGCGGAAAATCCGACGCTATTGCCACGGATCACGGCCGCTTATGCCCTTTGCCTCGGCTCACGCCTGGATCGATTCCCACGGTGGCTCGGACTCGCCCGGCGCGCCTGGTCGGGCTGGATCGCTTCAGTTCGATCGGGACAAGACTGAAACGCGCGGACCGGGCGGGATGAGATGACCGCGGTGGATCGTCTCGGCGTGCTGAGCCGTCCGGTGCCGCCGCGGGTCACCTCGCCTCTGGGGAGGGTGGCTGGGGTCGAGCCGGCTCCTGCCGGCGAAGCCCCCAGGAGAGCCCTCGCCGCGATCAGACACCGCCGATCAACCGATTTTTCCGGAGGGGCTGAGTGCGGTCGTCCGAGTCCAGGCGGGACGTCAGATAATCGAATCCGGCAATCGGTTGGGAGAGTACCGCGTTGAGGGTGAAGACGGTCGCCAGTCCCAGGCCGGAGAAGAAGGGGACCGAGAATCTCCCCCAGGCGCGATCGCGGAAGGCCCGAGATCGAGCCGTGCTGCTCCCGTCGGTCGAGGGGATCGCCGATGCCGACACCGCCGGGAGTGCCCGGGACTCGGCCTGGAAATCCTCGTACGATCCGTCCGCGGGGGACTCGGGATCCCCCATGTCGGCGGTCGAATTCCCCCGCCGATGTCCGAGTGCCACGGCGCCGAGGAGCGGGAATCCGCCGGGACCGTGAACGATCACGAGGGCATCCGGTCCTCCCTCGCGCAACGACAAATCCGTCGGATCCACCGTGTTGGCCGTACGGGCCGTGGGCCCGTTGAGCGAAGACTCGTCCCAGGCCTTGTTGACCGCCGCGTTGAAATCGCTGGCGACCGCGGGCGCGGGGTCGCCCTCGGATAACAGACCCCCCGATGGCCCCGCCGACCGGGTCGCCGGCGCCCCGACGGCGACACGCATGCCCACGGACGCGTTCGGCGGCGAGCTCGGCGTGTTGGGAGTGCCCGGTGAATTTCCGCTCGGAGGGAATGCACTCGCGCCGGTCGAGGCCGGTATCGGCGAGGCGATCGCGGGCGAATTCGCCGGGGACGAGCCGGTGGTCCCCGCGCCGGGTGCGATCGTCGAGCCGGCCGTCGCCGACTGGAGGCCCACCCAGAGCTGATAGCCGATCGGCGCGGACGATCCCCCGGCTCCGCCCGGATTCCCCGCGGTGATACCGAAGTAGATGGTCGAACCCGCAGTGAGGGCGCCCAGGCTTGCCGAGAGCGACGTGGTGCCCTGGCTTCCGAACGACCATTCGCCGAGAAGGTGACCCGCCCCGTCGAAGGCTTGTAATTGCATGGGGACCATCGCGCCCGACTGATCGGACACGAGCCCGAAGTTGAGACCTTCCGCGCCGGCGTTGAGGGTCAAGCGGTACAGATCGGCGGGATCTCCGGAGCCGATGGTCCCGACGACGCCGAAATAAGGGAGGTCGGGCAGACCCTGGGCCGTCGCGAAGGTCTGATGAGGGGCACTCGTCTCGGGGACGATCACATAGTAGGCTCGCGGCAGGCCGGGGATGCCCGGCAAGGTCGTGCCGTCACTCCACGAGCCGCCAACCCGAGCCCCTGCGCTGCCATGGCCGACGCTTGGGGGCGATCCGGACTCGTGACCTCCCGAGGTCACGGGCTGACGGACGCCATGGTGATCAAGACCGCGAAAACCAACGGGTTTCTCCGTAACCACCGGCCCCCGGACCGGGGACGACGGGCCGTCGTCATACTCTCCTCCCGGATATGTCCCCGAGAGCAGGCAGCGCGTCTCCAGCACTTCGAGACGAGGACCGATCCGGAAGCTGGGACGCGGCCGCTCGGCCGAATCCCGGCCCGACCTCTCGGCGAGAGCGCGACCGTCGATGGATGGCATCATGACCCCGTGGACACGCTAGGGGATCGTCTACCCTGCGGGCGGGACTCAACATGTCCCTCAAGACTGTGACGAGATTTCTCGTGGAGCCCGACAAGAAATCTCGCGACTTCTCCCCTGTTGGCAGACTCTCTCGAGCGGATGCTCTCCCCGGCTCCGGGGAGGATGCTCTACGAATTCGTTGTATCGAGAGACGAATGATCTGCACGAATTATTCGAGAATGCGACAGGAAAGCGTGATTGAGCCGGGCCAGCCTCGGGCGCAGGCGGTTCCCGGTCAGCCTGGAGAGGTCGCGCCGAAGTACCCCGAGCCGGAGTCCACGCCGCGTCGGATCAGGCGATCGCGCAGCGCTTGCCGGGCCCGCGAAAGCCGACCTTTGATTGTACCGATCGGGCACATCAACTGCGTTGCGGCCTCCTGATTGGATTTTCCCTCCAGGTAACAAAGCTCGACGGGCAGCCGGTAATGATCCGGTAAGCGATTCACCTCGTCGCGGAGCAACGGGACCAGGGAAAAGTCCGGCGGCTCGTAGGGATCCTCCGGCTCGAGGTCGGATCGAACTTGTTCGCGGGCCCGACGTTGGGCGGCCTTGAACCGCGCCTTCCGCGCCACGCGGAGCGCCACCCGATGCAGCCATGGCCCGATGGTGCTGCTGTGCTGGATCGTCGCCGCGCGGCGGGCCAACGCAAGGAACGTATTCTGGAAGGCGTCCTCGACGTCGTGCTGCTCGCGAAGGACCGTACGGCAAACCGAGAGGACCATCGGACCGTGTCGCTCGATCAAGGCCGTGAAAGCGTCGGGGTCCTCCGCAGTGACGTAACGATCCAGCAGCTCTTTCTCCGTCATAGCACGATGCTCCTCGAACCAACCAGACTGATACCGGCGTCCACGTGACTGGGTTGCACCTCGGCGATTGGCCGCCCAGGTGTTCGCACCCCTCGGCCATGATCCCCGCCGGCTCCCTAGTTCATGGACGAGGACCATCGGTGTTCCCGACAGGAATTCCTCCGCGGTCCTTCGTCCGGTCACCGGCTGCCCCGATCCGGTTCTCGAGAACAGGCCGGGAATCGTCCGACGATGACACGATGCCTGCTCCCCGCGCCGTGGAGCGCCGGACCAGCCCCGAACCATCGGCGAAACGTGAACACATGTAACCGATAACTTCGGGCGAGGCTCTCTATTTATGAGACTCCTCGCCGAACACCAAGTCTCGAGGAAGTCGCCCTCGCAAGATCGGGTCCCTCGCCTCCATCTCCGGCGTCATTCGGTCCCCGGAGCGGCCCCGTACTCAACGCCTCGTCATGCTGCGCTCTTGCGCCTCAGCCGCAGGGCCGCCAACGACGCGAGGCCGACAATCGCCAGCGTCAGTGTCGATGGCTCCGGGACCGATGCGAACTTCACGTCGAAATCGTCGCTGTCGCCGACGAACGGACCGACCAGGCCCTCTTTCATGTTGTAGACGAAGGACTGCAACACCAGGTGGGTCGGGTGGGCCTGTGACGATCCCATGAGCTCCGCGGGAGTATCGGCGCTCTGGAATTGGAAGACCAGCGAGCTTCCCGGCGCCAGTTCAGTGGCCGCCGAACTGGCCTCGAACTGGATGCCGTAGCCATCGGTGGTGCCGATGTGCGTGATGATGTCCGACCACCCGGTGGGCGTGGTGACGGAAAGAGGGCTGGTTTTGAGAAAATCGATATTGGGCACCCACGCGAACCAGAAGGTCGCGATGCTGTCGGCGCTCGGGCCGGTGCCGGTGTTCGTCAGCGTGATCGAGTAGTCGAATGTGGAACCGGTGCTGGACGTCTCGGTGATGACCGCGCTGGCATCGATGGTCCCCGCGGACGCGGATGCCGCGAGCATAACCATCGCCGATAGAACGATCCCCAAGGGGATGACCCTCTTCATAATGCCTCCTGGTTGTTGTCGTTGGCCGGGGAACGGAAGCCACGCTTCGCCTGGTCCCCGAGTGTGCCATGTCTTCCGGGCCGGGATCAGCACAGGCGGCGCGACGCGGCCGATAGTGAGCCGGCCGCGGCCCTCGACCGGCCATCTGGTGGTTCGTAGGTTGTGCTGTCACCCGTAATAGTGGCGCGACGCGGCGGAGCAGTTACAGCTCCGCGAGTCTTTCTATCCCGTCTCGCGAACCCTTCGGCGACGGTGCCCATGCGAGCGAGGCGTGGCGCAAGGACTGCGCGTGCGCGCAGCCTCGGCCGCTCCGTCGCGCTCGCCGGCTCCTCGGGACTCCGCGTCAACCTCGTGATGCTCGCGAGAAATTTGTAACCGGCGCCGCCCGATGAGGCTCTCTGGAAATAGTTGCCGCTCGACCTGGCGGGCTGGGATCCGGGGAATGACCGGCCCGGCCCGCCGGGAGTCGTCGCGTACATTTCGGGACCCGGTCAAGCGGAAATGCTCCGTCGTCTCTTTCTGGACCGACCATCGTCGCGTCGGGCGTCCGACCACGTCCTGCGCTCGGAGAGTCACACGCACATGCACAAGATCCTTCGCCGATTCGCCTCGATCACCTGCGCCCTCGTCATCGCCGCGGGCACCGCCCGGGCTGGGGATGTTTATGTCCAGACGAACCTCGTCTCCAACGGCACGGTCCCGAACACGGTGACCGACTCGAACCTGATCGGTGCCTGGGGGCTGTCCTTCTCGACGACCAGCCCAATCTGGATTTCCGACCAGGCCGCCAACGTCAATGGGTCCGGGGCTTCTACGGTCTACAAGGTGAGTGACACGCAGCCGCCGAGCAGCTCCGGTGCGCTGCTGACCGTGGGCGTCGCGAACCAGGGGAACGCTCCCCCGAACCCCAACCAAAACAATGGCCCGACGGGCCAGGTGAATACGAGCGCGCCGGGGATCAGCACCACAGCCGGAACGGACTTCGTGCTCGGTAATGGCAAGTCCGCCTCCTTCATTTTCGCCAATCTCGACGGCTCGATCTCGGGGTGGAACGGGGGCACGCTATCGACGATCACGGCGAGCGTGGGCGGCGCCTCGTTCACCGGGCTGGCGATCGGGAACTCCTCGGCCGGTCCCGAGCTCTACGCCGCCGACCAGAACAGCGGTAACATCGACGTCTTCAACAATAAATTCCAGGCGGTCGGGACTCTCGTCGACCCGAATTATACTTCGACCCTCAAACCACTGGGCATCAACGCATTCAACGTCCAGAACCTCAGCGTCAACGGAGTCCAGACCCTCTTCGTCACCTACGCGAACCAGGCGACCGGAGGCAGCGTCGTGGATGAATTCAGCACGAACGGGGTCTACCTCAAGACGCTGATCGACGACACGGCAGGCGCCCATCTGAACGCGGCCTGGGGGCTCGCCATCGCGCCCGCGGGTTGGGGCAAATTCGGCGGCGACTTGCTCGTCGGCAACAACAACGCGGACGCGAACGGCAACACGACGATCAATGCCTATAGCCTGACGACCGGAGCATTCGAAGGCACGCTCACGCTCAACACGGGTCAGCCTTTTTCCGAGACCGAACTCTGGGCCCTGAGCTTCGGTAACAATGCCGGCGCGGGTTCGTCAAACACGCTCTTCTTCACCGCCGGTCTCGATGGCAATACGAATGGCCTGTTAGGGTCGATCTCGGTCCAGTCCGTCCCCGAGCCCAGCTCGGCCGTGCTGGCTCTGATCGCCGCGGGCGTGCTCGTCGGCGGATGGCGGTGGAAGAACCGCCGGCACGTTGCAACGACCTGATCGGCAATCCCTTTTCCCGGTAACCTGCCCCACCCATCGATGATCCGCCGGAAGGAGCGCCTTCAACTCCTGCCGGCGGATCGTCGTGCGCGCGCAGTCCGTACCGATGCGGATTCGGCCGGGGTCGTTCAAGGGTGAGGGTGGCGGCCAGCTTGAGTCGAATGCAGGCCCCGGCTGGGGGGCCATCGTGTCCGCGATCGTGCATTCATCGCCGTACGCATCGGTTTCTCGGATCATCCTCTGGACGCGTGCATCCGCCCGGTGTCCAATATTTATTGAACAAGACCGGGTGTAGGGGGCGAGCACGGCGCAGTCAACGCTTATTAGGATAATGCCTGGTCCTGGGACAACGCCTCGTGAGGACCATTCTTTTTCTTGGATGGCGGATTGACCGGTCCAGTAGAGTGTTCTCTGAGCACCAATCTCCCCTCCCACCTCGGTGCGACAAGAAGCTGCCTGGACAGGATCCCATACCGAAAGCGTTTCGCGGCCATCGAAAAGAGTCGACACAAAGAAATGAAGACGACCGATTTCAAAGGGTTCGTTTCCGGCCTCGTTAGCTTGGCGAGGGCGGTCGCCCTCTTACTCATGATTGCGAGCATGGTTCGTTTCGCGCCGGCAATCGCGGATGAGCCGAAGGCACGCGACGGGTTTCAGCAGCAGGTCCTGCCGCTACTCGAGCGTTACTGCGTCGATTGCCATTCGGAGGAAGATGCGCAGGCTGGGATCGCCCTGGATCGGTTCGAAGATCAGGAAGAGGCCCTCAAGGGCGGTCCGACCTGGATCCGCGTGCGGGATGCCGTTCAGGGGCGCATCATGCCGCCGGCGGATCAGCCGCAACCCTCGGTCGAGGAGCTGGACCGGATCTCCGCCTGGATCGAGAAGGATTTCCTGGCCGCCCAGTGCGGCAAGCAGGCCAGTTCGGCCCCGGTCGTGATCCGACGCCTGAACCGGCAGGAGTATAATAATACGATCCGCGACCTGATCGGGCTGGATCTCCGCCTCGCCGACAGCTTCCCTGCCGATGACATCGGGTTCGGCTTCGACAACGTCGGCTCGGCGCTCAACATCTCGCCCGTCCACGTCGAGAAGTATCTCGACGCCGCCGAGGTCGCGATGGACAGGGCGATCGTCCTGCCCGACTCCAAGGAATCCTCGCCCATCGAGCTGATCGGCTTGAAGACGTACCCGCTCCCGCCGAAAGGGGCGGTGGAGTTCGCGCATTCGCTGAAACCGGGCCGGTATCTGGCCGATTTCAGCCTGGTTCGCGTCGGCATACCGGAATCCGTCCCGCCGCCGCGATTGGTCGTCGGGCTCGGCAAGGATCGTCGCACGGTGGAAGCCGTCCAGGTCCAGGACGAGACGGTCGTCTATCGATACTGGCTGAAGGTCGCCGCGGGAGACAAGCGGGTCCACGTCGCGCTGGCCGAGGGCCAGGCCGAGGATGCGAACGTGGTCAAGCCCAAGGTGGTCGCCGCCAACGTGAGCGGGGACAAGCGCTACGGGGCCGATACCGGGTTGCATGTCGACTCGATGGTCGTGCGCGGCCCCGTGCCCATCGAGGCCGGGCCGCTCCCCGAGTCGCATCGGAGAATCCTGTTCTGCAACCCCGGAGACGGCGATCAGTCGCGTCTCGATTGCGCCCGCCAGGTGATCGCCCGGTTCCTGGAACGGGCCTTCCGACGGCCCGTGCTGCCGGACGAGATCGATCGGGTCCTGGAGATCTTCCGGCTGGCCCACGATCGGGGCGAGAGTTACGAACGCGCCGTGCAGGTCGCCCTGACGACCGCGCTCGCCTCGCCGAAGTTCCTGTTCCTGGTCGAGCCCGAGGAGTCGAAAGAGGATCGCCCGTTGACCCAGTTCGAGCTGGCGAGCCGGCTGTCGTATTTCCTCTGGAGCAGCATGCCCGACGAGGCGTTGTTCCGCGAGGCGCGACAAGGGACGCTCCGGTCCAACCTCCGCCGGGAAGTCGTCCGCATGCTGGAGGACCCCCGGTCGGGCGCGTTGGTGGAGAACTTCACCGGCCAGTGGCTGCAACTCCGCAAGCTGGGCGGAGTGGCCCGCGACAAGGACCTGTTCCGCGGCTTCGACGACACGCTCCGGGACGCGATGCGCCGGGAGACCGAGCAATACTTCGCGCACATCCTCCGGAACAATCGCAACGTGCTGGAACTGCTGGACTCGAATTACACTTTCGTCAACGAGGCGCTGGCGCGCCATTATGAGATCCCCGGGGTGAAGGGAGACGCGTTCCGTCGGGTGACCCTGGCGGATCGGCGTCGGGGTGGCGTGCTGACGCAGGCCAGCGTCCTCACGCTGACCTCGAACCCCAACCGGACCTCGCCGGTGAAGCGCGGGCAATGGATCTTGCAACAGCTCCTGGGGACGCCGCCCCCGCCCCCGCCGCCGGACGTGCCCAAGCTGGACGAGAGCCAGCAGGCCGCGGACGCCGCCTCCCTGCGCGAGCGCATGGAACTGCACCGGACCAAGCCGGAATGCGCATCGTGCCATCGACAGATGGATCCCCTGGGCTTCGCCCTGGAGAACTACGACGCGGTCGGGCGGTGGAGGACCATGGACGGCGGCTCCCGGATCGACCCCTCCGGGGAGCTGATCGGCGGTCGCAAATTCGCCGATGTCGGCGAGCTGAAGCGACTCCTGGCGTCCACCGCCACCACGAAATTCACGAGGTCGCTCGTCGAGAACCTGTTAACCTATGCGCTCGGACGCGGCCTGGAAGCCTACGACTACTGCATGGTCGAGGAGATCCGCAAACAGCTTGCCGCCGACGACTACCGGATTCAGAATATCCTCTTCGGGATCGTGGAAAGTCGCGCATTCCAGAACCGGGGCGTCGCCCGATGATCTCGGGTGAGGAAAGCACTCATTCGCATTCTCCAGCCAACAGCCACTTTTTTCGAGGATCAGATGAATCACGTGACGCGCCGAACCATGCTCCGCGGGATGGGAGCAGCCCTGGCACTCCCGTGGATGGAGAGCCTCTCGCCCGTCGCGAGGGCCGCCTCGGCATCCGCGAAGGCGCCGGTGCGGATGTGCTTCTGGTATGTCCCCAACGGGGTGCACCTGCCGACGTGGTTCCCGGATCGAGAAGGGGCGCTGGTGGATCTGCCCGAGACGCTCCGGCCACTTGCGTTCGCCCGCGACTCTCTCAACTGCTTCCATGGCCTGACGCACAACACCGCCCTCACCAACGGCGATAGCGAGGGTTGCGGGCATGGCCAGGGTTCGGCGAGTTTCCTGACCGGCGCGCAGGCCTACAAGACGCAGGATGCCGTCCGCGTCGGCATCTCCGCCGATCAGCTCTACGCCCGCCACGTCGGCGATCAGACCCGCTTCCCCAGCCTCGAGCTGGGCTGCGAGTCCGCCCGATCGGGGAACGCGTTCGGCTACAGCGGGACGTACAAGACGCACATCTCCTGGCGCACGCCGACCTCGCCCGCGCCCTACGAGATGAATCCCAAGGTGGTCTTCGATCGACTGTTCACCAAGGGGAGCAACAGCCTGACCCGGGCCACGATCGCCGACCGCGACTTCTACCGCAAGAGCATGCTCGACTACGTGATGGACGATGCCAGCCGGATTCGCAATCGCGTCGCCGGTCAGGACCGGCGCAAGCTGGACCAGTACCTGACCGGTGTCCGCGAGGTCGAGCGCCGCATCCAGCAATCGACGTCGGCGTCGGCGTTCACGGGGGCCGATTTCCAGAGGCCCGCGGGCATCCCGGAAGACTTCGACGAGCACCTGCGCCTGATGTGCGACCTGATGGTGCTGGCGTTCCAGACCGACAGCACTCGGTCGTCCAGCTTCATGGTCACCAAGGAGGCGACCGACCGCAACTACCCCTGGCTGGGCTTCACCGACGGACACCACGAGCTCTCGCACCACGCGGGCGTCGCCGAGAAGAACCGGAAGCTCCGCGAGATCGACCGCTACCACATCTCCATCCTGGGCTACATGATCGAGAAGATGATGGCCGTCGAGGAAGCCGACGGGAAGACGTTGCTCGACAATTCCATGGTCCTCTACGGCAGCGGCATCAGCGACGGCGACCGTCACGACCACATCAACCTGCCGGTCATCGTCGTCGGGAAAGGCGGGGGCAGCCTGCGATCGGGGCAGCACCTGAAATGCCGGAAAGAGACGCCGATGTCCAACCTGCTGCTGGCCATGCTGCAACAGGCCGGCGTCTCCGTCGATCGCTTCGGCGACAGCACCGAGCCTCTGCCGGGCCTGCTGGCATGACGTTGGGATTCCATCGCCCCGCTTCATCGGTCTAAAGGGCCGCAGGAACACAGCCCCGGGTGAAACCCCGGGGAACCTGTTGCGGCCTGAAAGGCCGCAGGAACACAGCCCCGGGTGAAACCCGGGGAACCCGTAACCCACAGACCCCGCGGCCTGAAGGGCCGCAGGAACACAGCCCCGGATGAGCCCCGGGAAACTCTCGCAATTTGGGGACGTACATCCGTGTGGACCCGTCGATTGGTTCGGGCATTTCTGGCGATCATCGCTTGCTCCTCGATGGCGACGCACAGCTCAGCCCAGGACAGGCCGGCTCCCGATCGTGCGAAGTCCCTCATCGAGAATCTGCGATCCAAGGACGTGGATGTCCGCCGCGACGCGGCGGCCCGGGTTCACCTGTCTGACCGGAAGGTGCAGCACGAAGCGTTGCCGGTGTTGATCGATCTCCTGATGAAGGAGAAGGACGGCCAGGTTCGCCTGGCGGTCCTGGATACCGTCACCGCCATGGGCCCCGATGCCGCATCGGCCGTCCCGGCGCTCGTCCATACGTTGCGGACCAATTACGGAGGACAGGGCCAGGAAGAGTCGCACCAGGATTATCGTTCCGCCCTGGCGCTGGCGGCCGTGGGCAAGCCCGCGGTCGACGGACTGCGCGGCCTGCTCAAGGAGCGGAAGGAGAGCGTGCGTGCCGAGTGCATCATGGGCCTGGGGAGGATCGGCCCCGACGCCGAGGCGGCCGTCCCCGACCTGATCCCCTTGCTCGGCGACAAGAGCGATCGGATCCGTCGCGAGGCCGCCCTCGCCCTCGGGCGGATTGGCCCGGCCGCGGTCGCCCCCCTGATCGCGGCCGCCGACGACAAGGATGCGGTCGTCCGCGCGGGTGCCATGCGTGGACTCGGTCATCTGCCCTCGCCGACGGATCAAGTTCATCCGGCGATCCTCAAATGTACGCATGACGCCGTCGCGGAAGTCCGGGCGGCGGCCGTGACGGCGATGGCGCGACTCTCGTTGCCCGATGACGTCCTCTTGAGCGTCCTCGAAGAGAACCTCCGCCACGACGACGAATCCGTCCGGCTGGCCGCGATCAACCTGCTCGTCGAGCGACGTGCTTTGCTGGCACCGATGGCGCCCGGGCTCGAATCGCTCCTGAAAGCGAAGCCGGACGGGGTCTCGCGCCATGCCGCGTTCCTGCTCGGCAAGATCGGGGCACCCGCCGTCCCCAGGCTTCTCGAAGCCCTCCGCGACGAACGTAGCCGCATCGATCAGATCGCCGAGGCACTGGCACAGATCGGCCGGCCCGCGGTCGGGTTGCTCTCGCAGGCGGTCAAGGCCCCGGAGCCTCGCGTCCGACGCGGGGCCGCCCTCGCCCTGGGACGAATCCGACCCCTGGCCCCGGGCACCGTGCAGACGCTGACGGCCGGCCTGAACGACCCCGACCCGGTCGCCAAGGCGGCCTTCCTCACGGCACTCGGGTATCTCGGCCCGAGGGCCGGCGAATCCGTGCCGGCCGTGCGTGCCCTGCTCAACGACCCGTCGGCGGGCGTCCGTATCGAGGCCATTCACATCCTCTATCAGTCCGCACCCCGCGCGGACCGCCTGGTCGGTGATCTCCGCGCCCGCGTCAACGACGCCGACGCGACCGTGCAGCGGCAAGCGATCGCTACCATCCGGTTCCAGGGGCCGCCCGGTCGCAAGGCGCCGCCGGA
>JBKQHM010000316.1:0-6340 GCA_052148775.1 Isosphaeraceae bacterium
AATACCAACCCGAAGCGTCAGCGAGGTGATCGGTGGCTGAGGCGGCGGATCGGAACCTCGCTGACGCTTCGGGTTAGTATGAGCGAGGACGACAGCCGGCCCGGTGACTTTGCTACAGTCTCTTTCAAAAGGGGGGATGGTCGCGATGGTGATGAGGCTGGCGTCCACCACTCCGAGCGAGGTTCTTGCGCCCATCCAGGAGCTGGCGCGATGCGGGCGATCGTCACCCTATCGGGACGGGATCCTCGAGGCGATCGGGCCCCTCTCGGGCCGCAACCGCATCGTCGCCGCGTTCTATGACGGTCCGGGCTGGCGGCGGTTCAAGCCCTGGGAGCAGGGCTTCCTCATCGTTCAAGGGGGCGTGCGCCGGGCTCGCATGGAGATCCTCCGCCACGTCCTGGCCGGCGTGTCCGGACGTACCGATGTCTGTGCGCTCGAGGTCGGGATCGGCGACGGGGTGAACCTGGCCTTCGTACCATCGGGTTGGACCGTCCACGGTGTCGACATCGCGCGGAACCAGCTCCGCGAATGCATCCGCCGCCATTCCGAGATGGCCGGCCGGCTGGCGCATGCCGAGGCCGAGAGCCTCCCCTTCGACGACGCGACCTTCGACGCCTGCTGGTCGGTCGGCGGGTTCAATTATTACCGCGACCACGAGGCGGCCCTGCGCGAGATGCGCCGGGTGACCCGGCCCGGCGGACCGGTCGTCGTCGCCGACGAGGTCCCCGGCCTCCACCGCGCCGGCCTGGGACACCTCCTGGGCATCCCGTCCTTCGACGCCTGGTGGCTGCGCCTGCTGGGGCTCGACCGCGATTTCGTGGACATGGTGCTGGATTTCGGCGTCGACCTCGAGGCCCTCGCCGGGCGCGTCTGGCCCGAAGCGACCCGACACCGGATCTGGCATGGACTGGGCTATTGCCTGGTAAATTCGGCCGTGGGGTGCTCCGCGAGCACCGAATCCTCGACGGCCCGCGATCGGTGCTCGCAGAGCACTCTACCCTGACGCTCGATCACACCATCACATCGGAGTATGTTTAGAATGTCGACCATGAGCCATGAACGCGTCGCGACCTCTCACTGGGAAACCGACTGGGACGTGTGGCGTTGCCCGAAGTGCCGGGGTTCGCTCCGGTACGACCCCTCGGCCGACGCGATGGCCTGCACCGGGTGCGAGGCGCGATTGCCGATCGAGGACGAGATCCTGCTCGCGAACGAGCGGACCACGGACAACAACCACGTCGCCCAGGAGTTCTACGACAGCCCACTCTGGCCCAAGTTCCGCTTCTGGGAGAAGTTCACGTGGTTCTGCAACGGCGGCGAGCGACGCGCGCGGAACAAGGTGCTCCGCCACCTGCCCCAGGCGCCGGAACTGGACCTGCTCGACGTGGCGATCGGCGACGGGGTCTATCTCGACTGGCTCCCGAAGGGTTGGCGGATCGCCGGGGTCGACATCTCGCGATCCCAGCTCGAGGCTTGCCGCCGACGCGCCGCGGGACGACAGGTCTGGCTGGCCCAGTGCGAGGCCGAGGCGTTGCCGATGGCCGACCGGCAATTCGACGCGGTGCTCAGCATCGGCGCGTTCAATTACTTCAACGACCCCGAAGGCTCGCTGCGCGAGATGGTGCGAGTGGCGAAGCCCGGCGCGCCGATCGTGATCTCCGACGAGCTGCCCAACCTGACCGACCGCATGCTCGGCCACAAGTTGGGCGTCCCGGCGCTCGATCGCTGGGTCGTCTCGCGATTGATGCACCTCGGCGACTCGTTCACGGACATGGTCGAGCGTCACCGGAGCCTCGACGTCCCCGCGGTCGCCGCCAGGGTGCTACCCGGCGCCGAATTCATCCGCATCTGGCAAGGCGTCGGTTATGTCCTCGTCGGGCATGCCCCGGCGTGAGCCGATTCCATCACGCGGCCGTGAAGGACAAGCCCATGTCGCACGACGAACTCGAAGACCGTGCCCATCGCCTGCTGGCCGACCTCGACGCGCTCACGCCGTGGCGGTCGTTCGTCCCGCCCGACGAGTTGACCCTGGAGCAGTCTTATGCTCTCCAAGGTGAAGTCGCACGATTGCGGGCGGAGCGCGGCGAGCGGGTCATCGGGTACAAGGTCGGTTGCACGAGCCGGGCGATCCAGGATCAGCTCGGCATCCGCGAGCCGATCTTCGGCAGGCTCTTCGACTCCGGCTGCTTTCCCGCGGCATGCCGGCTTGGCCATGCCCACTTCGCCAACCTGGCGATCGAGGGTGAGCTCGCGATCCGACTGTCGCAAGACCTGCCCTGCGGCCCCCTCTCGGATGAGGAGGCCGTCGGGGCTATCGAATCCGTCTTCCCCGTGATCGAGTTGCACCACTATGCCTTGCCCGCGATCAGCCGCCCTGTCGTCGCTCTGATCGCGTCCGGCGGGATGCACGCGGGCTTTGTTCGCGCCGCGGGGGAGACGGCGTGTTCGGGCCGGGTCCCTGCGGTGGAGGAACTCGATGTGACCATCAATGACCGCCTCGCGGGCACGACGAGAGAGCCCTGGACGATGGGCGGCCCGGCCGCGACCCTGCGTTGGCTGACCGCGCGCCTGGCCGATTGGGGGTTGCAGCTTTCGCCCGGACAGGTGATCCTGAGCGGTTCCCCATTACCGTTGTTCCCGGTGGAACCGGGCAGCCGGGTCGTCGCCTTGGCCCGCCCGCTCGGCATGAGTTCCATCGAGATTGATTGATCATCCCTGGCGCTTCGAGGAGCTAGATCATGCCCTATGATGACACACAGGTCGTCGGATACCTGCGGCAGACCCACGACACAAAGCTGCTGACCGATCGGGAGAAGCACCTGGTCGGGCTGGCCGTGACCATGACCCGCGGGTGCCAGGTCTGCACCCGGAACCGCATCGAGAAGGCCCGCGCGGCCGGCATCGGCGACGAGGTGCTCAACGCCTTGGTGAGCGTCGTTTCCTCGGTCAACGCCGGGGTGACCGCGGCCACGGCGCGCGAGGGGTTCCGGCTGGCGGATGCCGCCGCAGCAGAGACTTCATGTAACGAGCTCTGCTCCGCCGGTCCCGCGGGATTGGATTCGAGGGAAAACTGATCGTGCGAGGACTGATCCGTGCGCTTCATCACCCTGATCGCCAAGAACATTCTGCACCGGCCGGTGCGAACGGGCCTTACCGCATTCGGGCTCTCGGTGGCCATCGCGGCGGTGATCATCCTGGTCGGGATCTCCTGGAACTTCGAGCGGGCGTTCATGGCGATCTATCAATCCAAGAAGATCGACCTGATCGTCGTCCACGCGGGGAGCAGCAATCAGCTCTCGAGTAGCCTCGACGTCGGCCTCGCGGACCGGATGAAGAAGGTCGAGGGCGTGGCCGACGTGGCCCCGACCCTGGTGGATACCGTCGCCTTCGAGCAGCAGAACCTGGCGAGCGTGCTGGTCAACGGATGGGTCGCGGATAGCCTGCTATTCCGGGGCATCCGCGTCCTGGAGGGCCGGTCGCTCAAGGCCGACGACGACAAGGCGGCCATGCTCGGGCGGGTGCTGGCGTTGAACCTCGACAAGAAGGTGGGCGACCCGGTCGACGTCTCGGGAGAGACATTCCAGGTCGTCGGGATCTTCGAGAGCGAGAGCCTGTTCGAGAGCGGCGCCCTGATCATCCCGATCAAGACGCTCCAGAAGATGATGGGCCGCGAGGGGCAGGCCACCGGGCTCGTGATCACGGCGACGGACTCCGACCGCGAATTCCTCGATAACCTGAGAAAGCGGATCGAGGCCGCGTTCCCGAACGTCGCGGCGACCCCCGCGCGCGACTACGTGGTCGGCGACACGCAGATGCGGCTGGTCAAGGTGATGGCGTGGACGACCGCGGCGGTGGCCCTGATCCTGGGGGCCGTCGGCATGCTCAACACGATGCTGATGTCGATCTTCGAGCGCACCCGCGAGATCGGTATCCTGAGGGCCGTGGGCTGGCGCCGACGCCGCGTGCTGGCGCTCGTGCTGGGCGAAGCCCTGCTCATCGCCCTGGCCGGGACCCTGCTCGGCGGCCTTCTGGCGGTCTTCGGCCTGCGTGCGGTGACGCTCTACCCCTCGGCGCGAGGCTTCATCGACCCGAACGTGTCGCCCGCCGTCCTGGTACTCTCCTTCTTCATGGGTATCGGGCTGAGCCTGCTGGGCGGGCTCTACCCGGCCGCCCGCGCCGCGGCCCTCGACCCGACCGAGGCCCTCCGCTATGAATGACCCCGAACCTGCGACTCTTCCCGCCAAGACGGCGATCCTCCGGGCCGAGGGGTTGGTCAAGCACTATATCGACGGGGACGTCCAGGCGCTCCGCGGGGTCTCGCTGGAGATTGCCGAGGGCGATTTCGTGGCGATCACCGGTCCCAGCGGCTGCGGCAAGAGCACGCTCTTGCACCTGCTGGGCGGCCTCGATCGGCCGACCGAGGGCAAGGTTTACTACCGGGACCAGTCGCTCTCCCGGCTGGATCTCGACACCTTCCACGCCCGGGAGATCGGCTTCGTCTTCCAGTCGTTCCACCTCCTGCCGACGCTCACGGCGATCGAGAACGTGCAGATCCCCATGTTCGAGGGCCCCTGGCCGCGCCGCGAGCGGACGCCGCGGGCCGGCCAGCTCCTCGGTGAAGTGGGGTTGTCCCATCGGGCCAACCACCGGCCCGGCCAGCTCTCGGTCGGCGAGCGTCAGCGGGTCGCGATCGCGCGTGCCCTCGCCAACGATCCATCCCTGCTCCTGGCCGATGAGCCCACCGGCAACCTCGACAGCAAGAGCCAGGAGGAGATCCTCCGATTGCTCGATCAGATCCGGGTCCGCCGCCACCTCACCATGGTGATCGTGACGCATAGCCACGATGTCGCCCAGGCCGCCGACCGCCAGATTGCCATGAAGGATGGTCAGATTCAATCTCCATGATGGTTATCGGGCAGAGCCGTCCGGAGTTCCGAGCGCTTGGGATTCTCGATACTCACCTGGGCGGATGCCGAATACAATAGGAAGAGGAATCCCGCTGGTCTTGGAATGGAGGTCACAACAGCCATGAAACCAGAGCCGATTGACACGGGGCTGCAATCGCTTCCACCCTCGTGTCTCGGGCCGGACGGCAAGCTGCCCCGGTTGACCGAGGAAGAGCACCGCCGATATATCGAGTCGACGCTGCGACGGTTGGATGAAATCGAGCAAATCCCCGATGGCGAAGATGATCCACCCGACGCGCTCGAGCAGATGATGAGGGGAATCGACGAGACTCGTCCCCATCGTCCGATGTTCAAAGGATATTACTGAATCATGCAGGAGTTCGTGTTGCTTAACTCCGGTCCGTTGGGCCTCGTTTGCGGACGCCCGGGGTTACAGCGGAAAAACCCGGAATCCCGATACGGAGATGCCATCGGCGATGGAAACCGAACCGATCACTCAGTCCCCCCCAACCCTTCCCCGCTCCTGCCTGGGTCCCGATGGTCAGTTGCCGCTCGAATGCGAGGAAGAGCGCCGGAACCGCCTGGAATCCGTGCGAAGGCGATTGGCCGAGATCGAGCAAATGACCGATGAAGATCCGCCGGGGGCCTTCGAAGAATTCATGCGCGGGCTCGATGAAGGTCGTCCTCATCGACCGATGTTCGAGGGAGACTACTGAGTCATAAGGGATTTCGTCTTACTGGATTCGGGCCCGCTTGGTTCGCTTGCTGTTGGGTCCCGAGATTCGTCTTCACTTCTCGCGTTCCAGGGTCAAGGCGATCAGGTACGGGTCGCACGCCGAGTTGGCGGATACGACGTCGATCGCGGCGATCTCCCGGTCCGGATGCGGGTTGGTCCAGGTGAAGGCGAACAGGCGGATTTTCAGGTCCTCGCCCTTCCGGCCATCGACCATGTCATTGCCCCCAGTCCAGGCGATCCGGGCGTCGGAAGGGTCGTTCTTTTGCGACGGGAAATGCCACCAGTCCACGAGATTCCGGCCGTAGACGATCGGGATCTTCTCCTTGGAGCCGTCGGCGTAGTGGATGACATAATGGCCCAGCTCCGTCCCCAGCTCGGTCTGCTGCTCGGTGGCGTGGAGGATGTGGAGCTTCTTGCCCCGCGCGGCGACCTTGATCCCCGCGACCGACTCCGGCCAGTTCGGCGAGACCTGGCCCTTGACCTGGACCATCTTCTCACCGATCTGGAAATACGAATCCGCCAGCTTGTGCACGCCGCGCGGCAGGCGGTCGAGATTGTTGCCGTCACCGGGGATGGCCGGTCCGTCGGTGAGGTAGTTGGTCCCGTACGGGGTGAGGTCGACGAACGTCAATCGCGGGCGGACCTCGGGTGGGATCGACTCGTCCTCGATCAGCGCGGCCTGGTTCCGTGCCTTCTC